>NZ_JAPEVV010000021.1:0-650 GCF_028201335.1 Thermomonas mangrovi | reverse complement strand
GACACCCCGATCATCTCGGGTTCGGCGCGCCTGGCGCTGGAAGGCGACCAGTCGGAGATCGGCGTGCCGTCGATCATCAAGCTGGTGGAAGCGCTGGACAGCTGGATCCCGGAGCCGGAGCGCGCGATCGACAAGCCGTTCCTGATGCCGGTGGAAGACGTGTTCTCGATCTCGGGCCGCGGCACCGTGGTGACCGGCCGCATCGAGCGCGGCGTGATCAAGGTGGGCGAGGAAATCGAGATCGTCGGTATCCGCCCGACCCAGAAGACGACGGTGACCGGCGTCGAGATGTTCCGCAAGCTGCTGGACCAGGGCCAGGCGGGCGACAACGCGGGCCTGCTGCTGCGCGGCACGAAGCGTGACGACGTGGAGCGCGGCCAGGTGCTGTGCAAGCCGGGTTCGATCACCCCGCACACGGAGTTCGAGGCGGAGGTGTACGTGCTGTCGAAGGACGAGGGCGGCCGCCATACCCCGTTCTTCAAGGGTTACCGCCCGCAGTTCTACTTCCGCACGACGGACATCACCGGTGCGGTGACGCTGCCGGAGGGCACCGAGATGGTGATGCCGGGCGACAACGTGAAGATGACGGTGCAGCTGATCAACCCGGTGGCGATGGACGAGGGCCTGCGCTTCGCGATCCGCGAGGGCGG
>NZ_JAPEVV010000020.1:0-692 GCF_028201335.1 Thermomonas mangrovi | reverse complement strand
GTGTCGGTGGACAACAGCGGCACGATCGACGTGGTGAGCGGCGGCAACGTGGCGGTGGGCGTGTTCGCGCGGGCCGACTACGGCACCGCGAGCGTGACCAACAGCGGCGACATCACCGCGTCCAACTTCGGCGGCTACTACACGGGGTATTCCGCCTACGGCGTGTTCGCGCGCGGCGCCTACGCCGAGGTCGCCAACAGCGGCAGCATCACCGCCGAGGGCTATTACTACGCGACGGGCATCGCGGCCAGCTCCTACTACGGCACCACGGTCCACAACACCGGCGGCAGCATCACCGCCTACGCCTTGGGTGGCGCGACCGGCATCAATGCGACCTCGTTGCTGGGCGACGTGGACGTGGACAACGCCAGCGACATCGAGGCCGTGGGCCTGGTCTATGGCGCGCTCGGCATCAGCGCCTCGGGCGCCGGCGACGTCCACGTGGGCAACAGCGGCGACATCTACGCGGCCTCGCTCTACGGCTCGGCGATTGGCGTGTATGCCTACTCGGCCTACGGCGATGCCGGCATCGACAACAGCGGCAACATCATCGCCTATTCCGTCGAAGGCCTGGCCGACGGCATCTTTGCGTCGGGCGCGAACGTGGAGGTGTCCAACAGCGGCGAGCTGTACGTGGTGGGCGCGACGTGGGCGGCGGGCATCGAGGCGCAGGGCGAGTATTCGACGGGCGT
>NZ_JAPEVV010000019.1:0-962 GCF_028201335.1 Thermomonas mangrovi | reverse complement strand
GCGGTGATGTCGCCGCTGTTGGTCACGCTCGCGGTGCCGTAGTCGGCCCGCGCGAACACGCCCACCGCCACGTTGCCGCCGCTCACCACGTCGATCGTGCCGCTGTTGTCCACCGACACGTTGCCCGCGCCGGCGATCCCGAACACGCCCGCCGACTGGCCGTACGCGTAACCCGCGATCGTCCCGTCGTTGTCCACGTGCACGTCGCCCTGGCCCGCGTAGCCGAACACGCCCCAGCCACGGCCCAGGTACGAGTAGAAGCCGATCTCGCCGCCGTCCTCGTTGTGCACCATCACGTCGCCGCCAGCGGCGGACGCGTACACGCCGAACGCGTACTTCTGCCCGTCCGCGTACAGCGAACCGCTGTTGCTCACCGTCACGTCGCCGTAGGCGCGCGCATCCACGCCCGACGCCCAGTACTTCGCGCCGGCATCCACCGACCCGCTGTTCTCCACGTGCGCGTCGCCGTTCGCCGCGAACGCGGTGATGCCGATGGAGGAGTAGCCCAGGGCAGCGCTGCTGTACGTGGAGATGTCGCCGCTGTTCGTCACGTGCGCATCGCCCGCGAACGACAACGCCGCCACGCCGCTCGCCGCGCCGGCCGACACCACCTCGATCCCGCCGCTGTTGTCGATGCTCGAGTCGCCGTCCGCGGACGTCACGATCCCGTACGCGCCGTAGCCGTACTTCGTGTACTGCGACGAATAGATGTTGCCGCTGTTGGTCACGCTCGCGGTGCCGCCCTGGCCACCCGAGGTCGCCGAAATGCCGGCGCCGCCGAAGTACGACACCGCCGAGATGTCGCCGCTGTTGCTCACCCCGACCGCCGCGCCTTCGCCGTTGCTCGTCGCGTTGATCCCGTTCGCCAGCGCGCTGCCGTACAGGTAGCCGGTGTAGGTGTAGGGGTTGTAGTAGTACGTCAGCGAGCCCGCGGTGATGTCGCCCGAGTTGGTCACCAGCAC
>NZ_JAPEVV010000018.1:0-1098 GCF_028201335.1 Thermomonas mangrovi | reverse complement strand
GGGTGAATTAACACTCCAAGTGCAACACCCCTGAGAGTTGTTGCATGCGCTGGATCGGCGTCTGGAAGCCATAGCGTTTTCTCGGTCGTGAGTTGAGTTTAGCGGCCACTTGGTCGCAATCGGATTGCCTTTTGCCGGCAAGGCTCTTGCGCTTCTTGAAGTATTGCCTGAGCAGTCCATTGAAGTTCTCGTTACTGCCCCGCTCCCACGGATGGTGTGGATAGGCAAAGAAGCAACGAACGCCGGTGGCCTCCTCGATCTGGCGGTAGCCGTGGAACTCGGTGCCGTTGTCCCAGGTAATCGTCTTGAATGGCAGGCCGCTGCATTGGATCAGACCAATCGTGGCCCGGTTCACCGCGAGCACCGTGCGGTGCTGCAGGCGAACGACCTTCGCCAAGCCGGTGGAGCGCTCCACCAAGGTTAGGAGGCAGTTGCGCTCGCCTGCCGCACCCATGACGGTGTCGCCTTCCCAGTGCCCAACCTCCTGGCGGAGCTCGATCGCTTCCGGCCGGCTATCGATCATCGGCTTGTTGGCCAATTTTCCCCGCTTTTCAGGACCATACGTGCGCTTGCGGCGGCGCTTGCCGCCCTGCCGCAGGTGCCGGAACATCCTCCCGCCTTGCCGTTGGTCGCGCCGCACGTAGCGGTAGATCGTCATGTGGCTCAGGCGCACACCAAGTCGGTCGGGCAGCTGGCTGGCGATCTGCTCAGGACTCCACTGCTCTTCGGCCAGGAGCGCTTCAACCTCGGCATACACCTCTGGCGCGTGATGCTTCACGCGCCGGCATCGTCGCCGTCGACCGTTCGCCTGTTCCTGCGCCTTGCTGGGTATGTAAAGCGGGTTCGGCTTGCGGTCATCGACCGTCGCGTTGCGCCGCACCTCCCTACTGAGGGTGCTAGGGCTACGACCCAAAAGCTTGGCAATGCTGCGGAGCGACTGTTTGTCACGCTTGTAGGCGGACAAGATGTATCGTTCACCTTCGGTGAGCTGGTGGTACATGAGGGATCTTCTCTTGCCGGAGTGATCGCCTTCAGTCTGCCAGCTCACCGCCTCCTTCTCAGGCGTCGCAGGTGTTGCACTTACTTTGTTAACTTGCG
>NZ_JAPEVV010000017.1:0-1458 GCF_028201335.1 Thermomonas mangrovi | reverse complement strand
TCACCATTTCGCCGCCGTGGTCAATAGGCACGAAGAAAGATCTCCCGCATCCGGGCTGAAGGCATCGCCTTGACCTGTCCACCGGCTTCCGCAGTGTTTCTGATGCGAGGCGGGTCACCGCCTCCGTCACCCTTCGGGATCTAGCCGCTTTCGCAGCCCACGCAGATTGCGCCCAACACTCGCTCGGTCTGCCGTCGTGCCGTCCACAGGCATGGTTGCCTCAGAGTCGCGGTCTTGAAGACCACCCTTGCTTGGCTCGGACGACGGGCGGTGGAAGATGGCTGCACGGCCGCTCCTCTTCAGAGTGGATGGTTGTGCCAGACCCCTGTTCCAGGATGCGGCCGTGCAGGGTCAGGCAAAGGCGCGATGGACGTCGAACGCGCCGCCGTCGCGCAGCAGGTAATAGCCGGCGCGCGCCAGCTTGTGCGCCACGGCCTTGAGCGCGACCAGACGCGGCTTGCGGGCTGCATTGCGCTGATACCAGCGCTGGATGCCTGGCTCGAAGCGGATTGCGAAGTTGGCCGCCTCCATCCAGGCCCAGGCCAGGTAACGATTACCGCACTTGCGGTTGCCGACGCCTTTCTTCTTGCCGTTGGAGAAGCGCAGCGCAGGGACAAGTCGGCAGTACGAGGTGTACTGGCCGACCGCCTCGAAGCGCGTCATTTCGCCACTCTCCAGCAGGATCGTCAGGCCCAGCACCTTGCCGATGCCCGGCACCGTCCGCAGTGCGATCAGTTCGCGTCGCCGCCGCGTGTCCTCGGTCAGCCATGTCTCCATCGCCGCCATCTTCTCCTGCAGGGCGCGCCACATCTGGATCAGGCTGACCACGGCAAACAGTTCGGTCGGTTCCGGGAAGGTGTCGCTCAGTTGCTGACGGGTCAGCTGTCGGAACCCGTTGGCCGACAGCCGCTGGCCGGTGGCGCGCGCCCAGTAGCCTTGCACCGATTGCAGCAGGCGTACTGACTGCTGCATCAGCAGCATCCGGCGTCGCAGCAGGTCGCGCAGCGGACGTTGCTCGCGTGGGTAGATGTACGACGTCGGCAGCAGCCCCAACCGCATCAATTCCGCGAGGTGATGGGCATCGCTGTCGTCATCGCCGTGCTTGAGTCCGGCGTACTGCGGCACCGCCAGCGTGTTGACCATCCGCATCGGATAGCCCTGCGACTGCAGACCGTCGATCAGCCAGTAGGCGTTGTAGGTCGACTCGACCGCCACGCCAGCCAAGCCATCGCGGAAAGGCATCAACGCGGCATTGAGCAGGGACAGGTCGTTGGGCAGACGTTGCCGGTAGCACAGCGCGCCAGCCTCATCGACAACGACCAACACCGTGTTGTTGGAATGAAGGTCGCATGCGGCATACAGTGCCATCGTCGTCTCCTGGTGCGTGGCGCACGCTCGTTGTGTAGGAACCACGAACGTACCGCCATCGCCAGGAGGCGGCGATATGAGTTTTCAGAG
>NZ_JAPEVV010000016.1:0-2167 GCF_028201335.1 Thermomonas mangrovi | reverse complement strand
GACCAAGTGGCCGCTAAACTCAACTCACGACCGAGAAAACGCTATGGCTTCCAGACGCCGATCCAGCGCATGCAACAACTCTCAGGGGTGTTGCACTTGGAGTGTTAATTCACCCCGCACCTTCTTGTATTACGGAAAGCGACAGGCCGTAGAACGAATCAGTCCGGAACTCGTCGTTCCACACGTCTTTGAATGGGTGACGCTTCAAGTACCAAGACATGCCGCGGCACCAAGAACGCCATACTTGCCGTGGAATGTAGCCTTGTTGGTAGAACAAGTACTCCTCAGAACACAAGTTGAAGTAGTCAACGATTACGTTTCGTTGCTCGGTTGTGAGGTCGCCTTCCGAGAGGAGAGACATCAGCTCGCCGTTGAGCGCGTCATAGCGCGCATTGAATGCGGTGAATAGCTGATGGAAGAGCGCTGTTTCCGCGAGCTTCTGCTGTTGGACGAAGTAGCAGAACCCCAAGGTGCCCGCGATTGACGCTCCGATCAGTCCGATCCTGTCATCACCGCCGAACTGAAAAGAAGCTAACGCTGCGGCACCGCCGACGATCGCCGCGATCCACCAGTAGTTTCGGAAAATGAAATGGCGATCCATATCTTGTGCGGTCTAACGCCTGAGTTAAGCCGCACCGATTTGCGGCGGCGGCAAGGCCACAATCTTACGAGGCTTTGCCGACGCCGCGAAGCGGTGTCGGCTTGGACGAATTGTTAGGCCGGAAGCGCTCTACGAAAACGAGCCAGAAAGCAATCAAGACTGGCGGAAAAAAGTAGCTGGCAATGGAAGCAAGAAGGCGATAGATCAGGTGTGGCCTTGGATTGAATAAGATCAAGATTGTCCCGGCGGTGCTGATGATCGCTAGGGATGCGATCACCCCGAGCCACCACCACTTCAAGAGAAAATCCGAGACAGCTGGCGAGATGACCTGGAAGAAGTGCTGTTCCCACCAATAGAACGCCAGCGCGAGCGCTAAGGTGGCTGCAAGAGCGAGCACGAGAAAGCGCCAGATTGCGATGATCTTCATGCTGTAGGCCTAACACCTGAGTTAAGCCGCGCCGCAACGTGGTGTGGCCGAAGCGGACAACAGCGAATGCGGGAAAGCTACCACGACGCCGCGAAGCGGCGTCGGCTTGAACGAATTGTTAGCTGGGAGACCAGCCGTTGATCGCTCTTTGTCCGGTTGCAACCAGAGCCAATTCTGGTGGCGCTTGGTCCGGGCCGGCAAGCCGCTTTGGCGAGAGAAGAGGGCGCCTGCTCTTGGCAATAATTCACAACGCAGGAAATGCCCTTGATCCTGGGCTTTGTCATTGGACTCAAAGTGCTGAACCCAACTCTGGCCCCAGCTAACACCTGAGTTAAGCCGGGCCGATGAGCGGCCGCGGCGTTGGGACAATCTTAGCGCCAGCGCCGAGGCCGCGAAGCGGTCTCGGCTTGAACGAATTGTTAGGTCTTGCTGCTGGGCCAGGCGATCTGAACCTTGCGATGCTTCATGACGCAATCCCGCAAGTACAAGTTGATCAGGCTCTGATACGGGAGGCCTGCCTCATTGGCCATGCCTTTGAAGTAGTCCACGACATCTTCTGAGAGGCGCATGGATACGGGCTTCTTGAGCTTGGCCGCATAAGGGTTCTTGCGGGACTTCATTTTGGAGAGATCGTATTCAGCTTTCATGGTCGTCACGGCTCGTAGTAGGAGCTTTCTTTCTTGGTCGCTTTGCGCGCAGAGATGATGCGGATAACGCCACCGCCGTCACGCTCGCAGTGGCATACAAGGAGTAGGTGGGCGCCGCTGCTCATGCCAAGCATGAGAAACCGGTCTTCTTCTGAGGAATGAGGTTCGTCGAAGAATTGAACGGCGAATTCGTCGTAGAAGACGGTTTGGGCTTCCTCGAAGGAAACGCCATGCTTCTTTAGGTTTGAGGCGGCTTTTGCCGGATCCCACTCAAACTTGATCATCTGTACATTGTATGGATGATCGGTGCTTTTGCAAGACCTAACACCTGAGTTAAGCCGGCCCGCCCGATGCGGTTCCGGTCGGTCCGAGACCGCGAAGCGGGCTCGGCTTGAACGAATTGTTAGGCCGCGCAAGTTAACAAAGTAAGTGCAACACCTGCGACGCCTGAGAAGGAGGCGGTGAGCTGGCAGACTGAAGGCGATCACTCCG
>NZ_JAPEVV010000015.1:0-2616 GCF_028201335.1 Thermomonas mangrovi | reverse complement strand
TTCGGTGAGCTGGTGGTACATGAGGGATCTTCTCTTGCCGGAGTGATCGCCTTCAGTCTGCCAGCTCACCGCCTCCTTCTCAGGCGTCGCAGGTGTTGCACTTACTTTGTTAACTTGCGAGGTCTAACAATTCGTTCAAGCCGAGTCCGCTTCGCGGCCTCGGCGCTGGCGCTATGATCGTCCCATCGCCGCGGCCGCTACGCTGCCCGGCTTAACTCAGGTGTTAGGCGCTTCCCAGCGAGATCAAAGCAACAGTAAGTCGGGGGAGATAGCAATGAATTCCAAGCTGCTCAAGTCGCCTAGCTTCTCGCTGTTCGTTGCGGGCTTGGTGGCGCTTCTCGTAGGCACCTACACGGACAATGGCGGCTTCCAGCTTGCGGGCGGAATGCTTTGCTTCATCAGCCTGGTGCTTTGGCTTGCAAATCGCAGCAAACAGAGTTCATAGGGGTCACGCGCCTAACAATTCGTTCAAGCCGAGTCCGCTTCGCGGCCTCGGCGCTGGCGCTATGATCGTCCCAACGCCGCGGCCGCTCATCGGCCCGGCTTAACTCAGGTGTTAGGTTGCTCAAGGGAAGTATTCGCATGTCGTCAAAAAGGCTATTGCTCGGCGTGGCAATACTGGTCGCAGCTCAGGCTCTCCTGAACAACATTGCCAGTTTACTTTTGACCGAAACAATGGGGCTAATCACCGTTCGATCCGTCGTGATAGCTCTGTTGGCGGCCTTCGCGGGCGGACTGGTCGCTCGCAAGGGAATCGTCATTCCTGCACTCGCTGTTTGGCTTGCTCTTTGGGCAGTAACCGTCTACTTCCTCTACGCAATTGCCGCCCCTGTCGACCAAAATCCACTTCCCATGATTGCTCAGCACAATTGGGTCGCGTTCATTGGTTCCGGTTTTGCCACGGTAGTTGGAGCCATGCTTGGCCAGGCAATCGCCACAAAGCGGGCAACCCAAGCAACCGCAACCTAACAATTCGTTCAAGCCGAGCCCGCTTCGCGGTCTCGGCGCTGGCGCTATGATTGAACCATCGCCGCGCCCGCTCAGCGGGCCGGCTTAACTCAGGCGTTAGCTGGGGCCAGAGTTAGGTTCAGCACTTTGAGTTCAGTGACAAAGCCCAGGATCAAGGGCACTTCCTGCGTTGTGAATTTTTGCCAAGAGCAGATCACAGCAGCTATCGCTAGAGCGGCTTGCCGGCCCGGACCAAGCGCCACCAGAATTGGCTCTGGTTGCAACCGGACAAAGAGCGATCAACGACTGGTCTCCCAGCTAACAATTCGTTCAAGCCGACGCCGCTTCGCGGCGTCGTGGTAGCTTTCCCGAATTCGCTGCTGTCTGCTTCGGCTACATCACGTTGCGGCGCGGCTTAACTCAGGTGTTAGGCCAATGTTGGGCATGACCGCTGCCGAGAAAACTGAGCTTGCGCTGATCCCTCTTGCAGGCGTGGCAGCCTGGCTGTTCGGGTACCACCTCCCTGAGAAGGTCGGCATCGGTTCTCTCTTGCTGGCAGCCTCTGTCTTGCTACTGCTTCAGGGTCTGATCCGGGATCTTTGGCTGCTGTACAAGCGGCGACAGCTTCCTCAAGACGGCACAGGCCGTAAGGTCTTGTGCATGTGCGTGGAGTCCACTGTTGGGGTGACTGGCGTTGTTGCTGGCCTGATTCTCGTCGGCGCTATGGCCGACATGACATTGCGTGTAAGCCCTACGCTTTTCAGCATCCTTGCGGTGACCGTTTTGGTTATCGGCTTCGCAATCAAGGATTTCGTCTTTGAGTGGCGCCCCTTTCGCCTTCGCAGAGACAAAGATCACCTGAATCTCATCTTCAGCTGGAAGAAATAGCAGGCATTGGCCTAACAATTCGTTCAAGCCGAGCCCGCTTCGCGGTCTCGGCGCTGGCGCTAAGATTGTCCCAACGCCGCGCCCGCTCAGCGGGCCGGCTTAACTCAGGTGTTAGGCAACCAATGAGATATCTCGTCAAGCCAGTACTCGCGCTCTCAGCTTTTGGCTTTCTGCTCAGTCTTGTAGCGCATGTGTCCGCACGCGCGGGAACTGACTTGAAACTTGGGAATGGAGTGTTTGTGCTTCATGGCGGGATATTTCTCGTTTGGCTGCCCGCAATGCTGATTGCAATGCGCCTCGGACGTGGCAAGGCTGGCACGTGGGGCTTTGGGTTCTCATCTTGGAAACAGGTGCTATCGGGCTGCCCGCGTTGGATGACCTATTTGTTGATCGCACTTTTCGCCTACGTATTCTTGAATTTCTTCCTATTCATGGGAAAAGTTCAGCCTCAATCTTCACCCACAGATCCTGCCTCGCCAGAGGTAATTCGTGGCTTCTCGGGACACTGGCTTCTCTTCTATTACGCAGCGTTCGCTATCGCCTACTCAGCCTTCAAGAAGCCAGAATTGCTCGCTAACGCCACCTGTTCCAAGGGCCACAGAGCGCTGCCTACTGACAAGTTCTGCTCAGAATGTGGAAGCCCTGTTGCTGTCGCTAAGGTTGGGTGAATTAACACTCCAAGTGCAACACCCCTGAGAGTTGTTGCATGCGCTGGATCGGCGTCTGGAAGCCATAGCGTTTTCTCGGTCGTGAGTTGAGTTTAGCGGCCACTTGGTCGCA
>NZ_JAPEVV010000014.1:0-3524 GCF_028201335.1 Thermomonas mangrovi | reverse complement strand
GGTGAGCTGGTGGTACATGAGGGATCTTCTCTTGCCGGAGTGATCGCCTTCAGTCTGCCAGCTCACCGCCTCCTTCTCAGGCGTCGCAGGTGTTGCACTTACTTTGTTAACTTGCGCGGGCTAACAATTCGTTCAAGCCGAGTCCGCTTCGCGGCCTCGGCGCTGGCGCTATGATCGTCCCATCGCCGCGGCCGCTACGCTGCCCGGCTTAACTCAGGTGTTAGCTGGATCAATGACTGACTTCGATCACTCCAACCTGCCAAGAGCCTTGCTGCAGGGGTCATGCTCAGGCGTGTACTTCCTCTACGACAACGATGAGCTTGTCTATATTGGCCAGGGATGGAACTGCTTGCTGCGGATCGCGGAACACACGCGCAAGGACTCTGACAAGGTCTTTACTCATTGGTCTTTCCATCCTGTCGTTGATGAGACTGAGCGCAAAGCGCTTGAGAAAGAACTCCGTGCAAAGTTCAAACCAAAATTCAACCGTATTTGACTCAGCGGTTGAATTTGCAAGAAAGGCATCTATCTCCTTACTCGCTCTCGCCACAGCGGGACTCATGCTCGTATTCACAGTTGCCGCCGCTTTCGTTACCGCGACCGCTAAAGTGCTCTTTGGGCGTAGCAAGAGATCCAGCTAACAATTCGTTCAAGCCGAGCCCGCTTCGCGGTCTCGGCGCTGGCGCTAGGATTGTCCCAACGCCGCGCCCGCTCAGCGTGCCGGCTTAACTCAGGTGTTAGGTTGCTCCACCCACCAATGGAGGATGTGTATGAAAAGGAACTCGTTGATCTTCATCGTCGCTCTCGCAGGTGCAGCACTGCTCTCTTCCTGCGCTTCCACGAAATCGGAGATCGCAAAGCAAGACTCCCGAGGCAACCTAGAGGAAAGCCAGCGCTTGGCTGAGCAAGAGCGGGCTGACTCTCTTCGTCGCCAACAGCAAGTAGCCCTTCAGCAGGCTCACAAGGAAAATCTGCTGAGGCAGAACGCCATTCGGACAGGTAAGACCGGCGGAAACTGATTCAACTGCTCGCCAGAGCAACCTAACAATTCGTTCAAGCCGAGTCCGCTTCGCGGCCTCGGCGCTGGCGCTCAAGATTGAACCATCGCCGCGGCCGCTGCGCTGCCCGGCTTAACTCAGGTGTTAGATTGCAAAGGGCAAAGCCATGTCGCATCCGAATGATCGTCCCCTGCCAGATTCGGCAAAGAGCTGCCCAAAGTGTGGCGCTTACGGCAAGGAACAAGGCGAGTTTCGTGCAGCTGGTGGCTTCTGGTCGTCGTTCTTCGACTACAGCAACAAGCGCTTTCGCTACTTGTCTTGCAAGAAGTGCGGCTACACCGAGTTCTACAACTCATCCATCTCCGGAACTTCCAAGTTCTTTGATTTCTTGGCCGGCGGTTGAAGCAGCAATCTAACAATTCGTTCAAGCCGAGTCCGCTTCGCGGCCTCGGCGCCGGTTGCTGCGATTGAACCAACGCCGCGGCCGCTCATCGGCCCGGCTTAACTCAGGTGTTAGCGCGCAGAAGAAGCAGATTTCAGCAAAGAGCTTCTTGGACAAACGCCACAAGAGCTTCTCTGATCCACTCTCGCCCGCGCTCCGGCATATCTCGGACCTGATACACCTCCGCGCGGTGTCAGATCTCTTAGCTCCTGGCAATCTTTCACACCCTCGGCATCGGGCAAACAGCCAGCTTCAGCGCGCTAACAATTCATTCAAGCCGACGCCGCTTCGCGGCGTCGTGGTAACGTCCTCGCATCCGTCCGTTCCAGCTTCGGCTACCCTGCCGCAGCGGCGCGGCTTAATTCAGGCGTTAGAGGGCGCTATGCCAACAAAGCCGCTGGATCGACTCATGTTCGCCCAAGGCGGCCTGTGCTTCTTCTGCTCTGCCCCGCTTCCAAAATCTGAAGCGAGCGTCGAACACCTAGTAGCGAGCTCGCGGGCCGGGAGCAACAGCGATGACAACTGCGTTGCATGCTGCAAGGCTATGAACGGCCTGCTCGGAAGCATGTCCCTTAAAGAGAAGATCAAGGTAGTCCTGAACCAGAAAGGGCAGTTCAAGTGCCCAAATGGAATCGGCAATCCCCCGACAAAGCAGGTTGCAAAACAACCAGGCAAGGTCAAGGTGATCGTGGAGCCGGCAGCTACCACTGCACCTCAAGCTTCACCTGGGCAAGCCAACCCGAATGAGGTCTCACCCGAGAAGATCATTAAGGTCATTGAGAACCTGAAGTCGCGTGGCAATGCCCGACCCAAGCACCTCTCATCGCTCAAAGCCACGCTGCGGGCACTCGCTAGTCTTAAGCTAACGCTGCCGCAGGTTGTGTATGTTCTTGAGCAACTACAGGCAGGCGGCAAGATCTCGATTGATTCGAGCGAGATTGTCACCTACAAGCTCTAATCGGGCGCCCTCTAACAATTCGTTCAAGCCGAGACCGCTTCGCGGCTCGGCTTGTGCGCTATCGTGTAGCACACCGCCGGCCGCTCGCGGTCCGGCTTAACTCAGGCGTTAGGCCCCGCAAATGACGACCATTGGCAACTCCAGTAGGAAATGTCGCCGGTGCGGTCGCCCAGTGGAGATCTACGCCGCGGACTACGACACGTTTGAGGGAATGCACTGGTTGTGCTTCCATCTTGAGTTCGAGCACCAAGGTGATCCAGATGGGCCTTGCCAGGATATTGGCTGTCCTTGGAACCTGATCAAGCTCTACGGTGACAAGTTGGTAGAACTTGGGCTATCGCCGAGAAAAGTCATTGAAGCGCACATTGAAGGTCTACCCTACCCGCCTAGCAGCGGGGCCTAACAATTCGTTCAAGCCGAGCCCGCTTCGCGGTCTCGGCGCTGGCGCTAAGATTGTCCCAACGCCGCGCCCGCTCAGCGTGCCGGCTTAACTCAGGTGTTAGGCAGCAATGATGGATTCTCGCAAGCTAGCCTTAATTGCCCTCGCTTCGCTCTCCGCAGGATGCGCATCAGTTCGGGAAAAACCGGACCAAATGTGCAATGAGATCGCGCGCTTTGCTAATGCCACGCCTTTGGGTCAGAGCCAGTCAGTGGTGCTAATAACCGATTGGGGCAGCCGTTTCGCCGAGAACAAAGACTCAATCTTCACCAAAGATTGCGCCCATGGCGGATACGCGCCTGGCGTGGAATTCTGCAAGTACCTGATGTCCAACACGTCCACTGAGTTCGCCACCGTCAACTACGGCCGGGTGACCGCTTGCGTATGGCCAGGTACCAAGGGCGGACCCTATGACACAGACACTGAGCACATCAACATCAAAGCCTCGTCCAACGAGGCGTTAGGCGTCAATGAGGACGTTGAGATAACCGTCGAGTTCTCCATGGGTTCGGGCAACGCTGCGCCCACTCTCAAGATATCGGCGGAGCGAAATGGGCAGTAGCTTGCTGGGTGAATTAACACTCCAAGTGCAACACCCCTGAGAGTTGTTGCATGCGCTGGATCGGCGTCTGGAAGCCATAGCGTTTTCTCGGTCGTGAGTTGAGTTTAGCGGCCACTTGGTCGCAA
>NZ_JAPEVV010000013.1:0-5697 GCF_028201335.1 Thermomonas mangrovi | reverse complement strand
AAGCAAAAATCATCATCACGGGGTGTTGACGTTCTTCAAAACCCTTGTATGATGTGCGGCTCCCTCGGGCTGATTGATGTTTCGGGGGTTGGGCAAGGCGCTGAGGCCGAAGCCCGGGATCTTTGACAGTGTGCGCAGGTGACTTGTGCGGGCGTCTGGTGGTGGCGGTTGTCCATCAGCAGACGTTCGTAACAGAACCATCAATTTCAAAGTATTCGTACGCAAGTACACGTACAGCGAGTAATGGGGCTGGAACGGACTCTGCACCAAAGCTTTTAGCCTTCGGGCTATGCAGTTTTAAGTGAAGAGTTTGATCCTGGCTCAGAGTGAACGCTGGCGGCAGGCCTAATACATGCAAGTCGAACGGCAGCACAGCAGAGCTTGCTCTGTGGGTGGCGAGTGGCGGACGGGTGAGGAATACGTGGGAATCTGCCCAGTCGTGGGGGATAACGTAGGGAAACTTACGCTAATACCGCATGCGCCCTTCGGGGGAAAGCCGGGGACCTTCGGGCCTGGCGCGATTGGATGAGCCCACGTCGGATTAGCTAGTTGGCGGGGTAAAGGCCCACCAAGGCGACGATCCGTAGCTGGTCTGAGAGGATGATCAGCCACACTGGAACTGAGACACGGTCCAGACTCCTACGGGAGGCAGCAGTAGGGAATATTGGACAATGGGCGCAAGCCTGATCCAGCCATGCCGCGTGAGTGAAGAAGGCCCTCGGGTTGTAAAGCTCTTTTGTCCGGAAAGAAAAGCGCCGGGTTAATACCCTGGTGTCCTGACGGTACCGGAAGAATAAGCACCGGCTAACTTCGTGCCAGCAGCCGCGGTAATACGAAGGGTGCAAGCGTTACTCGGAATTACTGGGCGTAAAGCGTGCGTAGGTGGTTCGTTAAGTCCGATGTGAAAGCCCTGGGCTCAACCTGGGAATGGCATTGGATACTGGCGGGCTAGAGTGCGGTAGAGGGTAGTGGAATTCCCGGTGTAGCAGTGAAATGCGTAGAGATCGGGAGGAACATCCGTGGCGAAGGCGACTACCTGGACCAGCACTGACACTGAGGCACGAAAGCGTGGGGAGCAAACAGGATTAGATACCCTGGTAGTCCACGCCCTAAACGATGCGAACTGGATGTTGGGCTCAACTTGGAGCTCAGTATCGAAGCTAACGCGTTAAGTTCGCCGCCTGGGGAGTACGGTCGCAAGACTGAAACTCAAAGGAATTGACGGGGGCCCGCACAAGCGGTGGAGTATGTGGTTTAATTCGATGCAACGCGAAGAACCTTACCTGGCCTTGACATGCACGGAACTTTCCAGAGATGGATTGGTGCCTTCGGGAACCGTGACACAGGTGCTGCATGGCTGTCGTCAGCTCGTGTCGTGAGATGTTGGGTTAAGTCCCGCAACGAGCGCAACCCTTGTCCTTAGTTGCCAGCACGTAATGGTGGGAACTCTAAGGAGACCGCCGGTGACAAACCGGAGGAAGGTGGGGATGACGTCAAGTCATCATGGCCCTTACGGCCAGGGCTACACACGTACTACAATGGTGGGGACAGAGGGCTGCAATGCCGCGAGGCGGAGCCAATCCCAGAAACCCCATCCCAGTCCGGATTGGAGTCTGCAACTCGACTCCATGAAGTCGGAATCGCTAGTAATCGCAGATCAGCATTGCTGCGGTGAATACGTTCCCGGGCCTTGTACACACCGCCCGTCACACCATGGGAGTTTGTTGCACCAGAAGCAGGTAGCTTAACCGCAAGGGGGGCGCTTGCCACGGTGTGGCCGATGACTGGGGTGAAGTCGTAACAAGGTAGCCGTATCGGAAGGTGCGGCTGGATCACCTCCTTTTGAGACATGGCAACGCATTGCCAGACGTCCGCACAAGTGACCTGCATTCAGAGAGCGCGATCCCCGAGGGGTTGCGTGTCCCGTCTTGACGGGGCCTTAGCTCAGCTGGGAGAGCACCTGCTTTGCAAGCAGGGGGTCGTCGGTTCGATCCCGACAGGCTCCACCATCTGAAGGAAAGACACTTTGGGTCTGTAGCTCAGGTGGTTAGAGCGCACCCCTGATAAGGGTGAGGCCGGTGGTTCGAGTCCTCCCAGACCCACCACTCTGAATGTTCTGCGCACACATACTTTGAAATGCCTGGGCACTGTGGCCTGGGCATGTTCTTTGAAAATCGGGGAAGAGAGTCAAACGAGCGTTTGAGACGTAAGTCTTGCAACGTGTCGAGGCTGAGGCGAGATGGCGTAAGCCATCTTTATCGAAGTGATTAAGTCGTACCATTCGCTGGTATGCGTATCGTCCCGAGGCGACTTGGGGTGATATGGTCAAGCGAATAAGCGCACACGGTGGATGCCTTGGCGGTCAGAGGCGATGAAGGACGTGGCAGCCTGCGAAAAGCGTCGGGGAGCTGGCAACAAGCTTTGATCCGGCGATGTCCGAATGGGGAAACCCACCCGCAAGGGTATTGCATGGTGAATACATAGCCATGCAAGGCGAACGCGGTGAACTGAAATATCTAAGTAACCGTAGGAAAAGAAATCAACCGAGATTCCGTCAGTAGCGACGAGCGAACGCGGACTAGCCCAAAAGTCGATCTTGCTTTAGCAAAACACCCTGGAAAGAGTGGCCATAGCGGGTGACAGCCCCGTATGCGAAAGGGCCTGATCGATGAAATTGAGTAGGGCGGGGCACGTGAAACCCTGTCTGAACATGGGGGGACCATCCTCCAAGGCTAAATACTCCTGACCGACCGATAGTGAACCAGTACCGTGAGGGAAAGGCGAAAAGAACCCCGGCGAGGGGAGTGAAATAGACCCTGAAACCGTGTGCGTACAAGCAGTCGGAGCCCGCAAGGGTGACGGCGTACCTTTTGTATAATGGGTCAGCGACTTACTGTTCGTGGCGAGCTTAACCGTATAGGGGAGGCGAAGGGAAACCGAGTCTGATAAGGGCGCATAGTCGCGGGCAGTAGACCCGAAACCGGGTGATCTAGTCATGCCCAGGGTGAAGGTACCGTAACAGGTACTGGAGGCCCGAACCCACTCCCGTTGCAAAGGTAGGGGATGAGGTGTGATTAGGAGTGAAAAGCTAATCGAACCCGGAGATAGCTGGTTCTCCTCGAAAGCTATTTAGGTAGCGCCTCGTATGTATCCTCTCGGGGGTAGAGCACTGTTATGGCTAGGGGGTCATTGCGACTTACCAAACCATTGCAAACTCCGAATACCGAGACGGACTGTACGGGAGACACACGGCGGGTGCTAACGTCCGTCGTGAAAAGGGAAACAACCCAGACCCACAGCTAAGGTCCCAAATCAACGCTAAGTGGAAAACGATGTGGAAAGGCACAGACAGCCAGGAGGTTGGCTTAGAAGCAGCCACCCTTTAAAGAAAGCGTAATAGCTCACTGGTCGAGTCGGTCTGCGCGGAAGATTTAACGGGGCTAAGCGTTGAACCGAAGCTTGGGGTGCACAACTTCGTTGTGCGCGGTAGAGGAGCGTTCCGTAGGCCTGCGAAGGTGGATCGAGAGGTCCGCTGGAGGTATCGGAAGTGCGAATGCTGACATGAGTAACGATAATGCGGGTGAAAAGCCCGCACGCCGAAAGCCCAAGGTTTCCTTGCGCAACGTTAATCGACGCAGGGTGAGTCGGCCCCTAAGGCGAGGCAGAAATGCGTAGTCGATGGGAAGCTGGTTAATATTCCAGCACCTCGCGTAAGTGCGATGGGAGGACGGAGAAGGTTAGGTGAGCCGGGCGTTGGTTGTCCCGGTGAGAGGACTGAGGTGGTGCCCTTAGGCAAATCCGGGGGCGCAACATTGAGGTCAAGGACGAGTCCAATGGGACTAAGTCACCGATATCACGCTTCCAGGAAAAGTCCCTAAGCTTCAGCTTACGCAGACCGTACCGTAAACCGACACAGGTGGGCAGGATGAGAATTCTCAGGCGCTTGAGAGAACTCGGGTGAAGGAACTAGGCAAAATAGCACCGTAACTTCGGGAGAAGGTGCGCCGACCATGGTGAATAGCTGAGGTCGGCCGAAGTGACCAGGCCGCTGCGACTGTTTATCAAAAACACAGCACTCTGCAAACACGAAAGTGGACGTATAGGGTGTGACGCCTGCCCGGTGCCGGAAGGTTAATTGATGGGGTCAGCCGCAAGGCGAAGCTCTTGATCGAAGCCCCGGTAAACGGCGGCCGTAACTATAACGGTCCTAAGGTAGCGAAATTCCTTGTCGGGTAAGTTCCGACCTGCACGAATGGCGTAACGACAGCGGCGCTGTCTCCACCCGAGACTCAGTGAAATTGAAATCGCTGTGAAGATGCAGCGTTCCCGCGGCAAGACGGAAAGACCCCGTGAACCTTTACTATAGCTTTACACTGAACGTTGAGTTCGTCTGTGTAGGATAGGTGGGAGGCTGTGAAACCATGGCGCTAGCTGTGGTGGAGCCAACCTTGAAATACCACCCTGATGTGCTTGACGTTCTAACCTGGGCCCGTGATCCGGGTCGGGGACCGTGTATGGTGGGTAGTTTGACTGGGGCGGTCTCCTCCTAAAGAGTAACGGAGGAGCTCGAAGGTACGCTCAGCGCGGTCGGACATCGCGCACTGTGTGCAAAGGCATAAGCGTGCTTGACTGCAAGATCGACGGATCAAGCAGGTAGGAAACTAGGACTTAGTGATCCGGTGGTTCTGTATGGAAGGGCCATCGCTCAACGGATAAAAGGTACTCCGGGGATAACAGGCTGATACCGCCCAAGAGTTCATATCGACGGCGGTGTTTGGCACCTCGATGTCGGCTCATCACATCCTGGGGCTGTAGTCGGTCCCAAGGGTATGGCTGTTCGCCATTTAAAGTGGTACGCGAGCTGGGTTCAGAACGTCGTGAGACAGTTCGGTCCCTATCTGTCGTGGGCGTTGGAGATTTGAGAGGGGCTGCTCCTAGTACGAGAGGACCGGAGTGGACGAACCTCTGGTGTTCCGGTTGTCACGCCAGTGGCACTGCCGGGTAGCTATGTTCGGAAGCGATAACCGCTGAAAGCATCTAAGCGGGAAGCGCGCCTCAAGATGAGATCTCCCGGGGCACAAGCCCCCTGAAGGAACCATCAAGACCAGGTGGTTGATAGGCAGGGTGTGTAAGCGCAGTAATGCGTTGAGCTTACCTGTACTAATGATCCGTGTGGCTTGACCATATCACCTCAAGTTTCTTCGACTCGTCGAATGAAACCCTTGGCCTCAACACGTCCAAGGCTTGCGACAAACGCTCGTGACCCTCTTCCCCACCCCCTGAGAGCGTGGCGCTGCTTCACCGAAGCCGGCGACCCTCCACCCTCTCCCTGGTGACAACAGCGCTGTGGTACCACCCGATCCCATCCCGAACTCGGAAGTGAAACACAGCTGCGCCGATGGTAGTGTGGCTCAAGCCATGCAAGAGTAGGTCATCGCCAGGGCCTTTATAAAAGCAAAACCCCAGCTCATCGAGCTGGGGTTTTGTCTTTTATCGCGTTCATGGCAATGACTTGGCTTGCGCAAGGCTTGCCGGATGAATGGCCAATACTCCGCCTATCGCGTTGCGGTGCGCGGCGCAGCCGCGACCCGCAACAGGTCATCGCCAGGGCCTTTATATACGCAATACCCCGGACCGAAAGGTCCGGGGTATTGTCTTTTATGGCGCCTGGCAATGGACTGCCAGCCCGGGGCTTGC
>NZ_JAPEVV010000012.1:0-11452 GCF_028201335.1 Thermomonas mangrovi | reverse complement strand
TGCGACCAAGTGGCCGCTAAACTCAACTCACGACCGAGAAAACGCTATGGCTTCCAGACGCCGATCCAGCGCATGCAACAACTCTCAGGGGTGTTGCACTTGGAGTGTTAATTCACCCCGCAGACCTGCTTTTGTGGGCTGAGCTGAAGACGCCTGCTAGAACCGCTGGTGGCCGTGTGGAACTTCCACACTCAACAACGCTCACCAGGTGCAGGCCATAACCCCCGAGTTATGGCCGGAGCCTGGGCGAGAGTGGGGCAGGGAAGCTCTTGTTGGGCTCTTTGCCGATGTTATGGCTCTGCAGGGCTAACGCCTGAGTTAAGCCGGCCCGCCCGATGCGGTTCCGGTCGGTCCGAGACCGCGAAGCGGGCTCGGCTTGAACGAATTGTTAGACATGTGCTCTACAAGGGGTAAAGAACAGGTGAGACATAAACGTCTGCGATATCACCGGATGGCCATAGCCACACGTAGATGTTTTGGCTATTGGGTCCGTGTGGGCCCGGCTCAGTTCCGTCCACAAAAGATAGCCACATCCGTCGGTAAGGCTTGCCACTGGAAAGAATGGCCTCTTCTTGGACAAATGAAAGGCTTGAATGAATTCTGCTGGTTGAGAGGGTAGGGAATCTGGTCTTTAACTGTTGTTCCACTTCTCGATAGGACAGGCGCACAACCATTTTTGTGTTGCCAGGAAGAGAGTCATAGGAGGCAGTGTCGAATTTCGGCTCAGCCTTCTCCGGCAGCACTATTGGATCGATCGATGAGCTTAGTGAAGTTGTAGCGCAGGCTGACAGCGCTGTTGTGATGAAGACGAAGCACAGAACAGCGAGAAACTTTTTGCACATGTCTAACACCTGAGTTAAGCCGCGCCGCAACGTGGTGTAGCCGAAGCGGACAACAGCGAATGCGGGAAAGCTACCACGACGCCGCGAAGCGGCGTCGGCTTGAACGAATTGTTAGCTGGGAGACCAGCCGTTGATCGCTCCTTGTCCGGTTGCAACCAGAGCCAATTCTGGTGGCGCTTGGTCCGGGCCGGCAAGCCGCTCTAGCGATAGCTGTTGTGATCTGCTCTTGGCAAAAATTCACAACGCAGGAAATGCCCTTGATCCTGGGCTTTGTCACTGAACTCAAAGTGCTGAACCCAACTCTGGCCCCAGCTAACGCCTGAGTTAAGCCGGACCGATTTGCGGCCACGGCGGTGTGACAATTTGCGGCACGCCGCCGAGGCCGCGAAGCGGTCTCGGCTTGAACGAATTGTTATGCGCCGCCGCGACAGCAAGAACTACCCTGCTGGATAGGCGGACACTTGACCGTTCCGTACGAGCAGTACACGCAACAGTCACCGGGCAGAGGCTTAAGCACTTCATGGCATGTCGTGCATTCATAGAACCACTGGCACGCGGTGGTTGGCATGGTCTCTTGCGAGGCTGCGCCGCATTTTGGGCAGGTCACTACGGAAAGTAGTTCTACGCTCGACATTGCGGCTTCACCGGACGAAGCAGATCAAGAATGGATGTGGCAAGCATCAGCGTAATCCCAGCGTAGAACAGATAGATGCTCCAGTCTTGGCTCCAGAAGACGAACAATGCCGCCAGCAACGCAATGGGACCAGCTACAGAAAGTAGGCCGCGACCTAGATGGCGGTGCCGATACCAACCCCACGCATTGACGAGCAGCGCAAGCACTGCAAGTCCTGGAATGAGCTTGCGAAACATGAAGCCCTCGTACTGGGAGAGAAATCCCAAGCCTAGTGCTGCACCTAGGGAGCCCAGGGCTGGGAAACAGCCAGCGCAGGACATTGCTGCTACTAATGCACCGAAGCTACTGGTTTTATCGAGTACCCGAGTGACTTTCATACTTCTCCTCAATTGACTTTGGACTGTAGCGGCGCATAACGCCTGAGTTAAGCCGGGCCGCTTTGCGGCCCCGGCAGAGTAATCATGTTACGACGCTCTGCCGAGGCCGCGAAGCGGTCTCGGCTTGAACGAATTGTTAGGTGCGCACTCGCTCGGACGACTGGGCTGTTCGCATGGCTAACACGTAGAGACCGAGAAGCGTGGGCGCCACGAACGGAAACATTCCATACAACATGTCCGTGACCGAGTGGGTGTGGCTGGCAAAGAAGAAGATGATGTGCGCGCAGAAGGCGAGGGCAAGACCAGTGGCAGCCCAGCCTGTCAACGACGCCGGCCGATAGAACAATCCCATTTCCTTGAACATGTCCTCACTCCGAGGTGCCAAGAGGTGATCACCATAAGGCCGGAATGTGTGGCGACGATGAAGCCACTTTGTGCGCACCTAACGCCTGAGTTAAGCCGGACCGCTGCGCGGCCACGGCAGAGTCACAATCCTACGGGACTTTGCCGAGGCCGCGCAGCGGTCTCGGCTTGAACGAATTGTTAGGCAGCGGCTCTTTGCAGGTCAAACAGCACAGCCATGGCCTGCTGCGCTTGGTGAGCGGGCACGAACAAATGATCGTGATGGACGCCAGCGATGACATTGCAGCTGATGCCAGCTTGGCCGAGCGCGCCAGCAAATGCGGCGGTCAAGCCAACAGCGGCAAGGTCCGAGTGGACTGTAAGCGTGATCCAAGCTGCGGAGTAGGTGACCGGCAAACCACACTCATGTGCGAGTTGCTCTGGAATGACGAGGGACTGGCCTTCCGGCTCGCGAACAGAAGCGATGATCTGATCCGGTGGAATTTGGTAATCAACGGGCGCAACGACAAACGCATAGGTGCCTGGATTGAGTGAAGGCTCGATGCTTGCGAGCAACTGTGGAAGGTCACGAATCACTGCTGTTCGCTGCCTAACACCTGAGTTAAGCCGGGCCGATGAGCGGCCGCGGCGATGGGACGATCATAGCGCCAGCGCCGAGGCCGCGAAGCGGACTCGGCTTGAACGAATTGTTAGGCCTCACGGATAGCACCTTGAATCCAGCGTGTGAAGAACTCAAAGAATTTTCGTGCGTCACTTGGTACCTGAAAGTCATAGGCGGAGTTGCGCGCGTAAACATGCATGATTTCTTGATCCGTCAGCGTCTTCAGTGCTTCAAGTTCCAAAAGCAGTTTCCGAAGACTCGGCGCATCAAGAGATTCTTCAATCGCCCGCCAAATCTCCCCTTGATTTCTTGAAGTGGAGAGCGCGCCTGGTCCGTATGCGCCTGCGATCACTCGTTCAAGAACCGGGAATCTTTGGGTGACCGAGATCTGTGGCATGTGAGGCCTAACGCCTGAGTTAAGCCGGCACGCGGAGCGGGCGCGGCGATGGTTCAATCATAAGCGCCAGCGCCGAGACCGCGAAGCGGGCTCGGCTTGAACGAATTGTTAGGCATGCCGACTAGCCACTTGGAACGATCTCCGCGACACCAGTTTTGCGGTCGACGGCGACTAGGAAGCTGCAATCTGGATTGGATGGAAGCGGACTGCAGTGGTAGACGATCAGCCACTTTTCCTTGTCCGCAGCAGGATCGCCGAATGTGTCGAGTGCATACTTGCGCAGGTCATATCCGCTCTTCTGTGCAACGTCGCGACTGATTTGAACTGCTTGCGCGTACGTCACGGCTCTTGGCGTTTCTCGGGCGCAACCAAGAAGCGTAATGGCAACAAGCGCGGAGAACACGGGCGTTGCGAAAGACAGACTCTTTGGCATGCCTAACGCCTGAGTTAAGCCGGCCCGCCCGATGCGACCCGGTCACGTCCGAGACCGCGAAGCGGGCTCGGCTTGAACGAATTGTTAGACATGTGCTCTACAAGGGGTAAAGAACAGGTGAGACATAAACGTCTGCGATATCACCGGATGGCCATAGCCACACGTAGATGTTTTGGCTATTGGGTCCGTGTGGGCCCGGCTCAGTTCCGTCCACAAAAGATAGCCACATCCGTCGGTAAGGCTTGCCACTGGAAAGAATGGCCTCTTCTTGGACAAATGAAAGGCTTGAATGAATTCTGCTGGTTGAGAGGGTAGGGAATCTGGTCTTTAACTGTTGTTCCACTTCTCGATAGGACAGGCGCACAACCATTTTTGTGTTGCCAGGAAGAGAGTCATAGGAGGCAGTGTCGAATTTCGGCTCAGCCTTCTCCGGCAGCACTATTGGATCGATCGATGAGCTTGGTGAAGTTGTAGCGCAGGCTGACAGCGCTGTTGTGATGAAGACGAAGCACAGAACAGCGAGAAACTTTTTGCACATGTCTAACACCTGAGTTAAGCCGGGCAGCGTAGCGGCCGCGGCGATGGGACGATCATAGCGCCAGCGCCGAGGCCGCGAAGCGGACTCGGCTTGAACGAATTGTTAGCCCGCAGACCTGCTTTTGTGGACTGAGCCAAAGGTGCTTGTCAGAACTTCTGGTGCCCCTTGTGGAACCTCCACACTCAACAAGCATCACCAGGCGCAGGCCATAACCCCCGAGTTATGGCCGGAGGCTGGGCGAGAGTGGGGCAGGGAAGCCCTTGCTGGGCTCTTTGCAGATGATCTTTCTCTGCAGGGCTAACACCTGAGTTAAGCCGGGCAGCGTAGCGGCCGCGGCGTTGGGACAATCTTAGCGCCAGCGCCGAGGCCGCGAAGCGGACTCGGCTTGAACGAATTGTTAGCCCGCAGACCTGCTTTTGTGGACTGGGCCGAAGATGCCCGCCAGAACGTCTGGTGCCCGTGTGGAACTTCCACCCTCAACAACTCTCACCAGGCGCAGGCCATAACCCCCGAGTTATGGCCGGAGCCTGGGCAAGAGTGGAGCAGGCAAGCTCTTGCTGGGCTCTTTGCCGATGTTATGGCTCTGCAGGGCTAACACCTGAGTTAAGCCGGGCAGCGTAGCGGCCGCGGCGTTGGGACAATCTTAGCGCCAGCGCCGAGGCCGCGAAGCGGACTCGGCTTGAACGAATTGTTAGGCGTCACTTGGCCGCAAGACCCAGCAACGTCCATTTGACGAGGATGTAGAGGCTGGCCGCTCCAGCCGCCACACAGACCCCGGCGATCACGTATCCGATTGGGCTCGGCCGCTCTGAAATGCGGTTCTCCCGCCAGATCATCAGGCCGGCAGGTAGCCAGGCGACTGCGACGAGAGGCATGGCCAAGAGCACGAAGATGCCAAGTGCGTCCGATAGCAGGCCCACCGAAAGCACCAGCTGCATTGCCAGCACGAGCAAAGCGAGCTTGTAGCCTCTTGCGATTGCTTGCCCCATGTGACGCCTAACACCTGAGTTAAGCCGGGCAGCGCAGCGGCCGCGGCGATGGCACGATCATAGCGCTAGCGCCGAGGCCGCGAAGCGGACTCGGCTTGAACGAATTGTTAGCCCGCAGACCCGCTTTTGTGGACTGAGCCAAAGATGCACGCCAGAACCTTGGGTGACAGTGTGGAACTTCCACACCCAACAACTCTCACCAGGCGCAGGCCATAACCCCCGAGTTATGGCCGGAGCCCTGGGCGAGAGCGGGACAGGGAAGCTCTTGCTGGGCTCTTTGCAGATGATCTTTCTCTGCAGGGCTAACACCTGAGTTAAGCCGCGCCGCAACGTGGTGCAGCCGAAGCGGACAGCAGCGAATGCGGGAAAGCTACCACGACGCCGCGAAGCGGCGTCGGCTTGAACGAATTGTTAGCTGGGAGACCAGCCGTTGATCGCTCTTTGTCCGGTTGCAACCAGAGCCAATTCTGCTGGCGCTTGGTCCGGGCCGGCAAGCCGCTCTAGCGATAGCTGTTGTGATCTGCTCTTGGCAAAAATTCACAACGCAGGAAATGCCCTTGATCCTGGGCTTTGTCACTGAACTCAAAGTGCAGAACCCAACTCTGGCCCCAGCTAACACCTGAGTTAAGCCGGGCAGCGTAGCGGCCGCGGCGATGGGACGATCATAGCGCCAGCGCCGAGGCCGCGAAGCGGACTCGGCTTGAACGAATTGTTAGCTGGGAGACCAGCCGTTGATCGCTCTTTGTGCGGTTGCAACCAAGGCCAATTCTGGTGGCGCTTGGTCCGGGCCGGCAAGCCGCTTTAGCGAAAGCAGATGGCAACTGCTCTTGGCAAAAATGCACAGCGCAGGAAATGCCCTTGATCCTGGGCTTTGTCACTGAACTCAAAGTGCTGAACCCAACTCTGGCACCAGCTAACACCTGAGTTAAGCCGGGCAGCGCAGCGGCCGCGGCGTTGGGACAATCTTAGCGCCAGCGCCGAGGCCGCGAAGCGGACTCGGCTTGAACGAATTGTTAGGTTGCACTACGGGGTGTCCCATGAGATTGAATCAATCATGGGCTTTTCGAGGTCGCAGATATGGCTTGGTCTTGTGCAGGTAAAAGTGACCTGGAGCAACTTTGAGTTGTTCGCAACTGGGACTGTATAGATGGTGGAGTACTCAACGTAGGGAATCGAGAGCTTCCTGAATCTGCGTTGGGCCGTTAGCCATTTGACTCCATTGGCTGATGTGTGTGAGCCGATATCAAGAGGGTGCGGCGTGTTCAACTTGTCCGACCCTGATTTAAGAGCACGGTCATATGCTCGTTGATCCCAAAGATCAGCCCATTGAGTCAGGTCATCAATATCACTTTTATCGCCTGTAAATGGTCGATCTATCACCACCACGACCAACGAGTTCCAAGCATCGTTGTTCCATATGGACCACGGCGCAAATATTCTGCCGTTCAGAGGCGCGCGCATAGCTGCGAACGAATTCTCGGATTTCTGTCCTTTCAAGTTAGGAACACGTGCGCAAATCTTCAGTTCTTCTGTCTCTGCGCAAACAGGGCTGGCCACTAGTTGAAGATCGCGCGATCTACTGCTGGCGCAGGAAGTTAAAGATAGCGTCAGCAGCAGGATTAGCGACGTGATCTTCATGCAACCTAACACCTGAGTTAAGCCGGGCCGCTGAGCGGACGCGGCGATGGTTCAATCCTGAGCGCCAGCGCCGAGGCCGCGAAGCGGACTCGGCTTGAACGAATTGTTAGGCCAAGCTCCCACTAGTCAATGCAACCAGTGCTAGTCACGCGTCCTTTGACAAGATGATAGGCGCAGTTGGGAAAATCCCGGTCTGTGCGCGTTCTAGAGCATGTCCCGGAATTTGCTTGACTGATGATCTGGGGGGTCTTGGTGTTAGGCACGCAATATCCGTCACATTGCGCTTTGTCTGTGCAGGTCTTTCCGGCGTCATTGGTAGGCCACTCGCAGCCCTGTGACAGCTCGGTGTACTGAATAAGTCGGCCGCCTTTTTCTTTGCAGCTCTCAACGTAGGCATCGCTTCGATCGGAAGGCGGCTTTGTGGCGCAACCAGTTTGAAGAATCGCGATCAGAATTGCGATGGCTAGGTAGTGCATGGCCTAACGCCTGAGTTAAGCCGGCCCGCTGAGCGGGCGCGGCGATGGTTCAATCATAGCGCCGGCGCCGAGGCCGCGAAGCGGACTCGGCTTGAACGAATTGTTAGACCGCGCTGCCTGAAAGTGCGTCAACTGGTGTGATAACGCCATCCTGGCCACCATGCAACGCGGTCACCTTGATCAATGGGCTCTCGGGAATCTGAAGCTTAGTTTGCGCAGGTAAGTCAGATTGCATTGTGTCCAAAGCGTCAAAGAACAACTGATCCACGCCGCCGATTGCGGCAGTGCTGTCATGGTGAATCACGGCGTACTTTGTCCGTTCCCCGCCGTCGCCAACGAAGGTTGTACCGTAGCGCTCTGGAACGGGGAATGGACGGGCAACAAGGAAGTCCAGATAGGCTCGGCTGGCTAGAAATGCGAGCTTCTCTTGGTCAGTGCCAGTTGCGGCGTAGCACATGACGCGCAAGCTATAAATGAAGCCTTGATGGTCGATTATGTACCAAAGATTGGCGACGATCTCAGTGTCATCTGGTAGGTTTGGATTGACGCTGCCCGGTGTGGCTTTTTTCCACTGCATCTCGCCCCCTACGATCATTCTTGCGCGGTCTAACACCTGAGTTAAGCCGGGCCGATGAGCGGCCGCGGCGTTGGGACAATCTTAGCGCCAGCGCCGAGGCCGCGAAGCGGACTCGGCTTGAACGAATTGTTAGATTGCTGCTTCAACCGCCGGCCAAGAAATCAAAGAACTTGGAAGTTCCGGAGATGGATGAGTTGTAGAACTCGGTGTAGCCGCACTTCTTGCAAGACAAGTAGCGAAAGCGCTTGTTGCTGTAGTCGAAGAACGACGACCAGAAGCCACCAGCTGCACGAAACTCGCCTTGTTCCTTGCCGTAAGCGCCACACTTTGGGCAGCTCTTTGCCGAGTCTGGCAGGGGACGATCATTCGGATGCGACATGGCTTTGCCCTTTGCAATCTAACACCTGAGTTGAGCCGCGCCGCAACGTGGAGTAGCCGAAGCGGACAGCAGCGAATGCGAGAAAGCTACCACGACGCCGCGAAGCGGCGTCGGCTTGAACGACTTGTTAGCTGGGAGACCAGCCGTTGATCGCTCTTTGTCCGGTTGCAACCAAAGCCAATTCTGGTGGCGCTTGGTCCGGACCGGCAAGCCGCTCTAGCGATAGCTGTTGTGATCTGCTCCTGGCGCAAGTTCACAACGCAGGAAATGCCCTTGTGAGCTTTTGCCACTGAACTCAAAGTGCTGAACCCAACTCTGGCCCCAGCTAACACCTGAGTTAAGCCGCGCCGCAACGTGATGTAGCCGAAGCGGACAACAGCGAATGCGGGAAAGCTACCACGACGCCGCGAAGCGGCGTCGGCTTGAACGAATTGTTAGCTGGGAGACCAGTCGTTGATCGCTCTTTGTTCGGTTGCAACCAGAGCCAATTCTGGTGGCGCTTGGTCCGGGCCGGCAAGCCGCTCTAGCGATAGCTGTTGTGATCTGCTCTTGGCAAAAATGCACAACGCAGGAAGTGCCCTTGATTCTGGGCTTTGTCACTGAACTCAAAGTGCTGAACCCAACTCTGGCCCCAGCTAACGCCTGAGTTAAGCCGCGCCGATTTGCGGCGGCGGCAAGGCCACGATCTTACGAGGCTTTGCCGACGCCGCGAAGCGGTGTCGGCTTGAACGAATTGTTAGGTGCCGCCTGCATTTGCTTGATGAAGCATGCGGCTTGCACCAGATTCCTTCGATCAAAGTCCATCTCGTCCTGGTACCAATCATGCGGGGTGCGGAATCTTGTAGTGCCCGCGGCGTGGGAAATCTCTAGGCATGGAAAGAAGCGTGAATCCTTGAACGATGCGTGCTTGATGTCTTGCAGGGCTATGCGCCGCCAACCGCGACCGACACTGAACACCCAACCGCGCAGATAGAGTGCTTGCGTAGTCAGAACTATTCCGTAGTCATAGCCGCGGTGGAACGTTGGGTTGGACGCATGCCACAAAACCTGCTCCCCAGCGGGAAGCTTGAACTTGTCGAATGGATAGGAGCGATCAAGTTCCAAGCGGCACCTAACGCCTGAGTTAAGCCGGGCCGCTTTGCGGCCACGGCGGTGGTTCAATCATAGATGCCGGCGCCGAGGCCGCGAAGCGGGCTCGGCTTGAACGAATTGTTAGGCCGCACCAGCCTGCTGTTGAACGATAGCCTGAGTCACTGCTGGGCTTGGCGGTGAAATCTCACACGTACGCAGGCGCGTGACGAACCGCAGGGTGGGGCGAACGCGCCTGCGGACGATACGAGACGCCTTGTCCGGTGCGCGTTTGCCGAAGGCTAACGCGGCCCGCGATGTGCTGGAACAACGTAGCGACATGAAGGCCGGAGCGGAGCGCGGCCTTCAAGAACAAGATGCGATCTGGAAGAAGTGGCTCTAGCGCCAGTCTTTGGTTCCCAGGCGACCGCTGCGTTTCATGGCTGCGGCCTAACGCCTGAATTAAGCCGGGCCGATGAGCGGCCGCGGCGGTGGCTCGATCATAACCGCCGACGCCGAGGCCGCGAAGCGGACTCGGCTTGAATGAATTGTTAGCCAGCTGAAGCCGGCTGTTTTAGCCGGTTGCTTGGAAGAGAGGCTTTGGCTTGAAGCCAAGAGATGTGTCACCGCGCGAAGGTGTAGCGGGTCCGTGGTACGCCGGAGCGCGGGCGAGAATGGGGCAGGGAAGCTCTTCGCTTTGGCGAGGGAAAAGCTCTTGGCGCTGAACCACTTCTTCTGCTGGCTAACACCTGAGTTAAGCCGGCCCGCTGAGCGGGCGCGGCGTTGGGACAATCATAGCGCCAGCGCCGAGACCGCGAAGCGGGCTCGGCTTGAACGAATTGTTAGGCATGCGATCACTTGCAAGCGTAGAAACTTTTAGGAATTTCACCTGTGCTGGTCGGAGCGCCGCATACGTGAGAGCAGCCGCCGCCAACTTTGTAGCCATCTGGGCTTGAAATGCAGGTGGTCAAACAGTCTGACTTGGCATTGCACTGCGTTCTCAGCACACGAAGCTGACATTGCTCTTTGGTGGAAAGATTGCGCCTGATCTCAGCAGAGCAAGAATTGTATACAGCAACATTTCCGACATCGGGCGGGGGAGGCGGGAGTTTTGGCTCTGCACCTTGAGACGATTGGTTCGCTGGGGCGCTGCAAGCACCCAGAAAAACTGCGAGTGCGAGGACGAGAAAGCGCATGCCTAACACCTGAGTTAAGCCGCGCCGCAACGTGGTGTAGCCGAAGCGGACAGCAGCGAGTGCGGGAAAGCTACCACGACGCCGCGAAGCGGCGTCGGCTTGAACGAATTGTTAGCTGGGAGACCAGTCGTTGATCGCTCTTTGTCCGGTTGCAACCAGAGCCAATTCTGGTGGCGCTTGGTCCGGGCCGGCAAGCCGCTCTAGCGATAGCTGTTGTGATCTGCTCTTGGCAAAAATGCACAACGCAGGAAATGCCCTTGATCCTGGGCTTTGTCACTGAACTCAAAGTGCTGAACCCAACTCTGGCCCCAGCTAACACCTGAGTTAAGCCGGGCAGCGTAGCGGCCGCGGCGTTGGGACAATCTTAGCGCCAGCGCCGAGGCCGCGAAGCGGACTCGGCTTGAACGAATTGTTAGGCGTCACTTGGCCGCAAGACCCAGCAACGTCCATTTGACGAGGATGTAGAGGCTGGCTGCCCCAGCCACCACACAGACCCCGGCGATCACGTATCCGATTGGGCTCGGCCGCTCTGAAATGCGGTTCCCCCGCCAGATCATCAGGCCGGCAGGTAACCAGGCGACTGCGAAGAGAGGCATGGCCAAGAGCACGAAGATGCCAAGTGCGTCCGATAGCAGGCTCACGGAAAGCACCAGCTGCATTGCCAGCACGAGCAAAGCGAGCTTGTAGCCTCTTGCGATTGCTTGCCCCATGTGACGCCTAACACCTGAGTTAAGCCGGGCCGATGAGCGGCCGCGGCGTTGGGACAATCTTAGCGCCAGCGCCGAGGCCGCGAAGCGGACTCGGCTTGAACGAATTGTTAGGCAACGCAAGTTAACAAAGTAAGTGCAACACCTGCGACGCCTGAGAAGGAGGCGGTGAGCTGGCAGACTGAAGGCGATCACTCCGGCAAGAGAAGATCCCTCATGTACCACCAGCTCACCGAA
>NZ_JAPEVV010000011.1:0-16399 GCF_028201335.1 Thermomonas mangrovi | reverse complement strand
AACGCTCCGCGCCCACCTTCGTCAGCGCCGCCGTCAGCGTCGTCTTGCCGTGGTCCACGTGACCAATCGTGCCCACGTTCACGTGGGGCTTGGTGCGCTCGAACTTACCCTTTGCCATGTTGGTTCACCTTGCTAGTCGTGTGTGTGGTCCGCGCCGCCGTGGCGGCGCGGGAACGGGATGGATCAGGCCTTCTTGATCACCGCCTCGGCGATGTTGTTGGGCGCTTCCTCGTAATGGTCGAATTCCATCGTGAAGGTAGCGCGACCCTGCGACATCGAACGCAGCGAGGTGGCGTAGCCGAACATCTCGCCCAGCGGGATCATCGCGTTGATGATCTTGCCCGACGGGCTGTCGTCCTGGCCTTGCAGCACGCCGCGGCGGCGGCTCACGTCGCCCATCACGTCGCCCAGGTAGTCCTCGGGGCTGACGATCTCGACCTTCATGATCGGCTCCAGCAGGACCGGATCGGCCTTGCGGAAGCCTTCCTTGAACGCCATCGACGAGGCGAGCTTGAACGCCATTTCCGACGAGTCGACGTCGTGGTACGAGCCGAACACCAGCTTGACCTTGACGCCGACCACCGGGAAGCCGGCCAGCGGGCCGCTGGTGATGGTCTCGCGCATGCCCTTCTCGACCGCCGGGATGAATTCCTTCGGGATGACGCCGCCGGTGATCTCGTTGAGGAACAGGAAATCGTCCTTGACGTCCGGGTTGGCGCGGTCCTCGGCGGTCATCGGCGACAGCTCGATGACGACGTGGCCGTACTGGCCCTTGCCGCCCGACTGCTTGGCGTGCTTGTAGTCGCTCTTGACGTCCGACTTGCGGATCGTCTCGCGATAGGCCACCTGCGGCTTGCCGACGTTCGCCTCGACGTTGAACTCGCGCTTCATGCGGTCGACGATGATGTCGAGGTGCAGCTCGCCCATGCCGGAGATGATGGTCTGGCCGGATTCCTCGTCGGTCCGCACGCGGAACGAGGGATCTTCCTGCGCCAGGCGCGACAGCGCCATGCCCATCTTCTCCTGGTCGGACTTGGTCTTCGGCTCGACCGCCATCGAGATCACCGGATCCGGGAACGCCATGCGCTCCAGCACGATCGGCGCGTCCTGCGCGCACAGGGTGTCGCCGGTGGTGACGTCCTTCAGGCCCACCGCCGCGGCGATGTCGCCGGCCAGCACTTCCTTGATCTCGTCGCGCTGGTTGGAGTGCATCTGCAGGATGCGGCCGATGCGCTCGCGCTTGCCCTTGACCGAGTTCAGCACCTGGTCGCCGGCGTTCAGGGTGCCGGAGTAGACGCGGAAGAAGGTCAGCGAGCCCACGAACGGGTCGGTCATGATCTTGAACGCCAGCGCCGAGAACGGGGCCTTGTCGCTGGACTCGCGAGTCAGCTCCTTGGACTCGTCGTCGACGTCGACGCCGCGCACCGCCGGCACGTCGACCGGCGACGGCAGCAGGTTGATCACGCCGTCGAGCATGGCCTGCACGCCCTTGTTCTTGAACGCCGAGCCGCAGAACATCGGCACGATCTCGGTGGCCAGGGTGCGCTGGCGCAGGCCGGCGATGACCTCGGCCTCGGACAGGTCGCCGTCGTTGAGGTACTTGTCCATCAGCTCTTCGCTGGCCTCGGCGGCGGACTCGACCATGAACGCACGGTCGGCCTCGGCGCGCGCCTGCAGCTCGGCCGGGATGTCGCGGTACTCGAAGTTCAGGCCCTGCGAGGCGACGTCCCAATGGATCGCCTTCATCTTCAGCAGGTCGATCACGCCCTCGAAGCCGTCCTCGGCGCCGATCGGCACCTGCATCGGCACGGCCACGGCGCCCAGGCGCGACTTCAGCTGGTCGCGGACCTTGTCGAAGTTGGCGCCGGTGCGGTCCATCTTGTTGACGAACGCGATGCGCGGGACCTTGTACTTGTTGGCCTGGCGCCACACAGTCTCGGACTGCGGCTGCACGCCGCCCACGGCGCACAGGACGAACACCGCGCCGTCGAGCACGCGCAGCGAGCGCTCGACTTCGATGGTGAAGTCGACGTGCCCGGGGGTGTCGATGATGTTGAAGCGGTGCTCCGGCAGCGACTTGTCCATCCCCTTCCAGAACGCGGTGGTCGCCGCGGAGGTGATGGTGATGCCGCGCTCCTGCTCCTGCTCCATCCAGTCCATGGTCGCGGCGCCGTCGTGCACTTCACCGATCTTGTGGCTCTTGCCGGTGTAGAACAGGATGCGCTCGGACGTGGTGGTCTTGCCGGCATCGATGTGGGCCATGATGCCGAAGTTGCGGTAACGCTCGATGGGAGTGGTACGGGCCACGGTGAGTCTCTCGTTGTGTCCGCCGAAACGGAGTGGGAATCGTGTTCCGGGATTCCGGATGGCCGATGGCCGCCTTGCGGCGGCCGTCGGTCGTGGGCAGGCGAACCTGCGTGGCGCTTGTCGCGTGCGCCTGCGGGCGCAACGGGCCCGCGCCGACAGTCTTACCAGCGGTAGTGCGCGAACGCCTTGTTGGCTTCCGCCATGCGGTGGGTTTCCTCGCGCTTCTTGATCGCGCCGCCGCGGTTCTCGGAGGCGTCGAGCAGCTCGCCGGCGAGCTTGCGCGGCATGCTGTTCTCGCCGCGCTTGCGGGCGGACTCGATCAGCCAGCGCATCGCCAGCGCCATGCGACGGGAGGAACGCACCTCGACCGGCACCTGGTAGGTCGCGCCGCCGACGCGGCGGGACTTGACCTCGACCGACGGGGACACGTTGCCCAGCGCCTTCTCGACCAGCTCGAGCGCATTCGGGTTCTTCTCGCCGATCACTTCCATCGCGCCATACACGATCTTCTCGGCGACCGACTTCTTGCCGCTCTGCATGACCATGTTGATGAAGCGGGCGATGGTTTCGCTTCCGTGCTTCGGATCCGGCAGCACCGAGCGCTGCGGAGTATTGCCTTTACGGGACATATTCGATAACCCCTAACAGAATCTGTTCGTGGACGCGTCGCAGGGCGCGCGATCAGGACTTCGGACGCTTGGCGCCGTACTTGGAGCGGCTCTGGCGGCGCTTGGCGACGCCGGCGGCGTCCAGCGAGCCGCGCACGGTGTGGTAGCGCACGCCCGGCAGGTCCTTGACGCGGCCGCCGCGGATCAGCACCACGCTGTGCTCCTGCAGGTTGTGGCCTTCGCCGCCGATGTACGAAATCACTTCGTACCCATTGGTCAGGCGCACCTTGGCGACCTTGCGAAGGGCCGAGTTCGGCTTCTTCGGGGTGGTGGTGTACACGCGGGTGCACACGCCGCGGCGCTGCGGGCAGTTGGCGAGGGCCGGCGAGGCGCTCTTGTAGGTTTCCGGGCTGCGCGGCTTGCGCACGAGCTGGTTGATCGTTGCCATTTCGGGGCTCAATTGGCGGGCCTGGGGCCCATTCGGAGACGAAGCCGGCCGGATTGATGGCAATCCGGCCGACTGAGAAAAAAAAGTATAGCCCGCGTCGGACCTTTCGGTCAAACGAGGCCATACCGACAGCCTCGGCGGAGCATGTCCGCCGTGGCCAATCTGCGATCCCGCCCGTCCTGGGCCCAACACGAGGCGCTCCCTGCGACCTCATTTGGTGATCTGGATGGCGCGAGGCCATCGAAAGCGGCGGGAGTATACCCGCCGCGGTGCCGCTTTGCCAGCTTGGCCGCCCGCGGGCGACCAGTACCATGCGCTGGCGCTTACTCTTCGGTGGCAGCCTCGACCGCGTCCGCGGCCGGCTCGCCGGCCAGGGTCGCCATCTCGGCCTCGGTCAGGCCCGACGCGTTCTTGCGGCGCTGGCTGTGGTACGCCAGGCCGGTGCCGGCCGGGATCAGGCGGCCGACGATCACGTTCTCCTTGAGGCCGCGCAGGGTGTCGCGGGTGCCGCGCACCGCGGCCTCCGTCAGCACGCGGGTGGTCTCCTGGAACGAAGCCGACGAGATGAACGACTCGGTCGCCAGCGAAGCCTTGGTGATGCCTAGCAGCACCGGCTCCACCTTCGCCAGGATCTCGCCCTTCTTCGACAGGCGCTCGTTCTCCTCGACCGCGCGCTGGCGCTCGACCTGCTCGCCGGCGAGGAACTTGCTGTCGCCGCCGTCCACGACCTCGACCTTGCGCAGCATCTGGCGAATGATCACCTCGATGTGCTTGTCGTTGATCTTGACGCCCTGCAGGCGGTAGACGTCCTGGATTTCCTTCACCAGGTACGCGGCCAGCTCCTCGACGCCCTTCAGGCGCAGGATGTCCTGCGGGGTCGGCTCGCCGTCCACCACGGTCTCGCCCTTCTCCACGTGCTCGCCTTCGAACACGATGATCTGGCGGTACTTCGGGATCAGCTCCTCGTGCTCGGAACCATCGGTGTGCTTGATGATCAGGCGCTGCTTGCCCTTGGTGTCCTTGCCGAAGCTGACGATGCCGGAGATCTCGGCGAGGATCGCCGGGTCCTTCGGCTTGCGCGCCTCGAACAGGTCGGCGACGCGCGGCAGGCCGCCGGTGATGTCGCGGGTCTTCGACGCTTCCTGCGGGATCTTGGCGACCACGTCGCCCACGCCCACGGCGGCGCCGTGCTGCAGGTTGACGATCGAGCGCGGCGGCAGCAGGTACTGCGCCGGCAGGTCGGTGCCCGGGATGGTCAGGTCCTTGCCGTCCTTGTCGACGATGCGCACCAGCGGACGCAGGTCCTTGGCTTGCGCGCCGCGGCGCTTCGGGTCGGTGATCTCGCGCGAGGCCAGTCCGGTGAGCTCGTCGGTCTTCTCGATGACGGTGACGCCGTCGACGAAGTCGATGAAGCGCATGAAGCCGGCGACTTCGGACACGATCGGGTGGTTGTGCGGATCCCAGTTCGCGACGGTCTGCCCGGCCTTGACCTCGCCGCCGTCGGCGACCTGGATCATGGCGCCGTACGGCAGCTTGTAGCGCTCGCGCTCGCGGCCGTGGTTGTCGAGCACCGACAGCTCGCCGGAGCGCGACACCGCCACCAGGTGGCCGGCCGCGTGCTTGGCGAACTTGAGGTTGTTGAACTTCACCGAGCCGGTGGTCTTGACGGTGACGTTGTCGATCGCCGCCGCACGCGACGCCGCGCCGCCGATGTGGAAGGTCCGCATCGTCAGCTGGGTGCCGGGCTCGCCGATCGACTGCGCGGCGACCACGCCCACGGCCTCGCCGTGGTTGACCAGGTGGCCGCGGCCCAGGTCGCGGCCGTAGCAGTTGGCGCACACGCCGAACGGCGCCTGGCAGGTGATGGTGCTGCGCACCTTGATCGCCTGCACGCCGGCATCCTCGAGGCGCTGCACCCACTGCTCGTCGAGCAGGGTGTTGCGGGTGACGAACGGATCCTCGTCATTGCCAGGCAGGTACACGTCCTCGGCCACGATGCGGCCCAGCACGCGGTCGCGCAACGGCTCCACGACGTCGCCGCCTTCCACGATCGGGGTCATGGTCAGGCCGGCCAGCGTGCCGCAATCGGACTCGGTGATCACCACGTCCTGCGCCACGTCCACCAGGCGGCGGGTCAGGTAACCGGAGTTCGCGGTCTTCAGCGCGGTGTCCGCCAGGCCCTTGCGGGCGCCGTGGGTCGAGATGAAGTACTGCTGGACGTTCAGGCCCTCGCGGAAGTTCGAGGTGATCGGGGTCTCGATGATCGAGCCGTCCGGCTTGGCCATCAGGCCGCGCATGCCCGCCAGCTGGCGGATCTGCGCCTGCGAACCACGCGCGCCGGAGTCGGCCATGATGTAGATCGAGTTCATCGACTTCTGGTCGACGGTCTCGCCCTTGGCGTTGACCACCTTCTCGGTGCCGATGGTGTCCATCATCGCCTTGGCCACGCGCTCGTTGGTGCGCGACCAGATGTCGACCACCTTGTTGTAGCGCTCGCCGGCGGTGACCAGGCCCGACTGGTACTGCTGCTGGATCTCCAGCACCTCGGCTTCGGCCTCGTCGAGGATCGACTTCTTCTCGGCCGGGATGGTCATGTCGTCGATGCCGATCGACACGCCCGCGCGGGTCGCGTAGGCGAAGCCGGTGTACATCAGCTTGTCGGCGAACACCACCGTGTCCTTGAGGCCCAGCATGCGGTAGCAGCTGTTGATCAGGCGGCTGATGTTCTTCTTGGTCAGCTCGACGTTGGCCAGCGCGAACGGCAGGCCCTCTGGCAGGATCTCGCGCAGCAGGGCGCGGCCGACCGTGGTGTCCACGATCGAAGTCTGCTTGCTGCGGCTGCCGTCCTCGGCGACCACGGTTTCGCTGATCCGCACCTTGCACTTGGCGTGCAGCTGGACCACGCGGTTGTCGTAGGCGCGCTTCACTTCGGCGATGTTGGCGAACACCATGCCCTCGCCCGCCTTGTTCTCCAGCGCGCGCGACATGTAGTACAGGCCCAGCACCACGTCCTGCGACGGCACGATGATCGGCTCGCCGTTGGCCGGCGACAGGATGTTGTTGGACGCCATCATCAGCGCGCGCGCTTCCAGCTGGGCTTCCAGCGACAGCGGCACGTGGACGGCCATCTGGTCACCGTCGAAGTCCGCGTTGAACGCGGTGCAGACCAGCGGATGCAGCTGGATCGCCTTGCCCTCGATCAGCACCGGCTCGAACGCCTGGATGCCGAGGCGGTGCAGGGTCGGGGCGCGGTTCAGCAGCACCGGGTGCTCGCGGATGACCTCCTCGAGGATGTCCCACACCTCCGCCTCTTCGCGCTCGACCAGCTTCTTGGCCGCCTTGATGGTGGTGGCCAGGCCACGGCGCTGCAGCTTGGCGAAGATGAAGGGCTTGAACAGCTCGAGCGCCATCTTCTTCGGCAGGCCGCACTGGTGCAGCTTCAGGTACGGGCCGACCACGATGACCGAACGGCCGGAGTAGTCGACGCGCTTGCCCAGCAGGTTCTGGCGGAAGCGGCCCTGCTTACCCTTGATCATGTCGGCCAGCGACTTCAGCGGGCGCTTGTTGGTGCCGGTGATCGCGCGGCCGCGGCGGCCATTGTCCATCAGCGCGTCCACCGACTCCTGCAGCATGCGCTTCTCGTTGCGCACGATGATGTCGGGCGCGTTGAGCTCCAGCAGGCGGCGCAGGCGGTTGTTGCGGTTGATGACGCGGCGGTACAGATCATTCAGATCCGAGGTCGCGAAGCGGCCGCCGTCCAGCGGGACCAGCGGGCGCAGGTCCGGCGGCAGCACCGGCAGGACGGTCATGACCATCCATTCCGGGCGGTTGCCGGACTCGATGAAGGCCTCGATCAGCTTGATCCGCTTGGTCAGGCGCTTGAGCTTCGTCTCGCTGTTGGTGGAGGCGATCTCCTCCTTCAACTGCAGCATCTCGCTCTGCAGGTCGATGGTGCGCAGCAGGTCGTAGACCGCCTCGGCGCCCATCGCGGCGTCGAAGTCGTCGCCATGCTCCTGGCGCGCCTGCATGAACTGCTCTTCGTTGAGCAGGCTGCCGCGCTCCATCGGGGTCAGCCCCGGCTCGGTCACGACGTACGCCTCGAAGTACAGGATGCGCTCGATGTCGCGCAGGGTCATGTCCAGCATCAGGCCGATGCGCGACGGCAGCGACTTGAGGAACCAGATGTGCGCGACCGGCGAGGCCAGGTCGATGTGGCCCATGCGCTCGCGGCGCACCTTGGCCAGGGTCACCTCGGTGCCGCACTTCTCGCAGACCACGCCGCGGTGCTTCATGCGCTTGTACTTGCCGCACAGGCACTCGTAGTCCTTGATCGGGCCGAAGATGGCGGCGCAGAACAGGCCGTCGCGCTCCGGCTTGAAGGTGCGGTAGTTGATCGTCTCGGGCTTCTTCACCTCGCCGTACGACCACGAGCGGATCAGGTCCGGACTGGCCAGGCCGATCTTGATCGCGTCGAAGTCCAGGGACTGGCGCTGCTGGTTGAAGAGGTTCAGCAAATCTTTCATTGGGATTCTCCGGGTCGGGGGCAATGGGTCCTGCGTCGCGGCGCGGCGTCACCGCCGCGCCATCGCGGGACTCAGTGCTCCTCGAGTTCCATGTTGATGGCCAGGCTGCGGATTTCCTTCACCAGCACGTTGAAGGACTCCGGCATGCCCGCGACCATCTCGTGCTCGCCGTCGACGATGTTCTTGTACATCTGGTTGCGGCCCTGCACGTCGTCGGACTTCACCGTCAGCATTTCCTGGAGGGTGTAGGCCGCGCCGTAGGCTTCCAGCGCCCAGACTTCCATCTCGCCGAAGCGCTGGCCGCCGAACTGCGCCTTGCCGCCCAGCGGCTGCTGGGTGACGAGCGAGTACGGGCCGGTCGAGCGCGCGTGCATCTTGTCGTCGACCAGGTGGTTCAGCTTCAGCATGTGCATGTAGCCGACGGTGACCGGGCGCTCGAACGCCTCGCCGGTGCGGCCGTCGAACAGCACGGTCTGGCCGGACAACGGCAGGTCGGCGAGCTCGAGCATCTTCTTGATCTCGGCCTCGGCCGCGCCGTCGAACACCGGGGTGGCCATCGGCACGCCGTCGGTCAGGTTGCCGGCCAGCTTCAGCAGCTCGGCGTCGCTGAACTGCGACAGGTCGACGCGCTCGGCATGCGACTTGCGGTCGTGGTTGTAGATCTCGTCGAGGAACTTGCGCAGCTCGGACACCTTGGCCTGCGCATCCAGCATGCGCTGGATCTTCTGGCCCAGGCCCTTGGCCGCCCAGCCCAGGTGCACCTCGAGGATCTGGCCGATGTTCATTCGGCTCGGCACGCCCAGCGGGTTGAGCACGATGTCGATCGTCTCGCCGTTGGCGGCGTACGGCATGTCCTCGACCGGCACGATGTTCGAGATCACGCCCTTGTTGCCGTGGCGGCCGGCCATCTTGTCGCCCGGCTGCACGCGGCGCTTCACCGCCAGGAACACCTTGACCATCTTCAGCACGCCCGGGGCGAGGTCGTCGCCCTGGGTGATCTTGCCGCGCTTGTCGTCGAAGCGGCGGTCGAACTCCTTGCGGTGGGCGTCGAGCTGTTTGCCGGCGCGCTCGATCGCGTCGTTCGCGTCGTCGTCCTTCATCCGCAGCTGCAGCCAGTCCGAACGCTTCAGGCCATCGAGCACCAGCGAGGACACGGTGTCGCCCTTCTTCACGCCCGGACCGCCGTTAGCGACCTTGCCCAGCAGCTGCTCGCGCAGGCGCGCGTAGATCGCGCCCTCGAGGATGCGGAACTGGTCGTCGAAGTCCTTCTTGACGCGCTTGATCTCGGATTCCTCGATCAGGCGGGCGCGCTTGTCCTTCTCGATGCCGTCGCGGGTAAACACCTGCACGTCGATGACGGTGCCGTCCATGCCCGGGGGCACGCGCAGCGAGCTGTCCTTCACGTCCGAGGCCTTCTCGCCGAAGATCGCGCGCAGCAGCTTCTCTTCCGGGGTCAGCTGGCTCTCGCCCTTCGGCGTGACCTTGCCGACCAGGATGTCGCCGGCGCGGACCTCGGCGCCGATGTACACCACGCCGGACTCGTCGAGGCGGTTCAGCGCCTGCTCGGAGACGTTCGGGATGTCGGCCGAGATCTCCTCCGGCCCCAGCTTGGTGTCGCGGGCGACGCAGGTCAGTTCCTCGATGTGGATCGTGGTGTAGCGATCCTCCTCGACCACGCGCTCGGAGAGCAGGATCGAGTCCTCGAAGTTGTAGCCGTTCCACGGCATGAACGCGACCAGCATGTTCTGGCCCAGGGCCAGCTCGCCGATGTCGGTGGACGGGCCGTCGGCCAGCACGTCGCCGCGCGCGATCACGTCGCCCACGTTCACCAGCGGGCGGTTGTTGATGCAGGTGTTCTGGTTGCTGCGGGTGTACTTGATCAGGGTGTAGATGTCGACGCCGGCATCGTGCTCGCCGGAGATCTCGGACTCGTTGACCTTGACCACGATGCGGCCCGCGTCGACCTGCTCGATCACGCCGCCGCGGCGGGCGTTCACGGTCACGCCCGAGTCGCGCGCGACCGCGCGCTCGATGCCGGTGCCGACCAGCGGCTTCTGCGAGCGCAGCGTCGGCACGGCCTGGCGCTGCATGTTCGCGCCCATCAGCGCGCGGTTGGCGTCGTCGTGCTCCAGGAACGGCACCAGCGCCGCCGCGACCGACACGGTCTGCATCGGCGAGACGTCCATGAAGTGGATCTCGCTCGGCGGCTTCAGCAGGTTCTCGCCCTGGTAGCGGCAGGCCACGAACTGCGCGGTGATGTGGCCCTTGCCGTCGCGCTGGGCGTTGGCCTGCGCGATCACGTACTCGTTCTCCTCGATCGCCGACAGGTACTCGACGTCGTCGGTCACGCGGCCGTCCACCACCTTGCGGTACGGGGTCTCGAGGAACCCGTAGCGGTTGGTGCGGGCGAACACCGCCAGCGAGTTGATCAGGCCGATGTTCGGGCCTTCCGGCGTCTCGATGGTGCACACGCGGCCGTAGTGGGTCGGGTGCACGTCGCGCACCTCGAAGCCGGCGCGCTCGCGGGTCAGGCCGCCCGGGCCGAGCGCGGAGACGCGGCGCTTGTGGGTGACCTCGGACAGCGGGTTGTTCTGGTCCATGAACTGCGACAGCTGCGAGGAGCCGAAGAACTCCTTGATCGCGGCGGCCACCGGCTTGGCGTTGATCAGCTCCTGCGGGGTCAGGCCCTCCGACTCCGCCATCGACAGGCGCTCCTTGACCGCGCGCTCGACGCGGACCAGGCCCACGCGGAACACGTTCTCGGCCATCTCGCCGACCGAACGCACGCGGCGGTTGCCCAGGTGGTCGATGTCGTCCACGGTGCCGCGGCCGTTGCGGATCTCGCACAGCACGCGGATCACGTCGAGGATGTCGGAACCCTGGCCGCACTCGTTGCGCAGGCGGGCGGACTCCTCGTCCTTGCGCTCGGCGAAGTAGCGCGCGTCGTACAGCACCGGCGCACCGGTGACTTCCTTGCGGCCGATGCGGCGGTTGAACTTCATCCGGCCCACGCCCGAGAGGTCGTAGCGCTCGAAGGTGAAGAACAGGTTGTGGAACAGGTTCTGCGCGGCGTCCTTGGTCGGCGGCTCGCCCGGGCGCATCATGCGGTAGATCTCGACCAGCGCCTCCAGCTGGGTGCGCGTGTTGTCGATCCGCAGGGTGTTGGACAGGTAGGCGCCGCGGTCGAGGTCGTTCACCCACAGGGTGCCGACGCTGGCGATGCCGGCCTTGCGCAGCTTGCCGAGGATGTCGTCGTTGATCTCGTCGTTCGCGGTGGCCAGCAGTTCGCCGGTCTTCGGGTCCACGACGTCGTGCGAGAGGATGCGGCCGGCGATGTAGCTGTCCGGCACGGCCAGCGCGGACACGCCGGCGGCCTCGAGCTGCTTCACGTGGCGCGCGGTGATGCGCTTGCCCGCCTCGACGATGACCTTGTCGCCGTCGGCGAGGTCGAAGTCCAGGGTCTCGCCGCGCAGGCGCTCGGGCACCAGCTCGAGTTGCACGCCTTCCTGCTCGATGTGGAAGGTGTTGATGTCGAAGAACTCGTTCAGCATCTCCTCGTTGGTGTAGCCCAACGCGCGCAGGAGGACGCTGACCGGCAGCTTGCGGCGGCGGTCGATGCGGGTGAACAGCGCGTCCTTCGGGTCGAACTCGAAGTCCAGCCAGGAGCCGCGGTAGGGGATCACGCGGGCCGAGAACAGCAGCTTGCCCGAGCTGTGGGTCTTGCCGCGGTCGTGGTCGAAGAACACGCCCGGCGAGCGGTGCAGCTGGGAGACGATGACGCGCTCGGTGCCGTTGACGATGAAGGTGCCGTTGTCGGTCATGAGCGGGATCTCGCCCATGTAGACCTCCTGCTCCTTCACGTACTTGATCGCCTTTGTCGACGACTCGCGGTCGTAGATCACCAGGCGCACGGTCACCCGCAGCGGGGCGCCGTAGGACAGCCCGCGGGTGCGGCACTCGCGCTCGTCGAAGGCCGGCTCGCCGAGCTTGTAGCCGACGTACTCCAGCGCGGCGTTGCCGCTGTAGCTGCTGATCGGGAACACCGACTTGAGCGCGGCATGCAGGCCCTTGTCCTCGCGCTTGGCGCCGTCGACGTGCTCCTGCAGGAACTCGCGGTAGGAATCGACCTGGATGGCGAGCAGGAACGGCACCTCGAGGATCGAACGGCTCTTGCCGAAGTCCTTGCGGATGCGCTTCTTCTCGGTGAAGGAATACTGGGTGGTGGCGTTGGTCATGGAGCGTGCGCCTCGTCTCGCTGTCGGCCGCCGTCGCGGCCTACGGGGGATCCTGGAACTGGCAGTGGGAAGTCGCTGGTATTGCCGGCACCAGCACGCCTTCTCTTGCTACTTCCGACTGCCAACTCGGTGTGGACTGCGTGTGTTTCTGCTTGCCGGGACCCGCCGTGGCGGGCGCCCGTTACAACGGCCAAAGGCCGGGGGCTCTCGCCCCCAGCCTTCAGTGGTCGCCAGCGTGTGCTGCCAGGCGACGCAACAGCGTCTTACTTGACTTCGACGGTCGCGCCAGCGGCCTCGAGGTCCTTCTTCATCTTCTCGGCGTCTTCCTTCGACACGCCTTCCTTCACGGTGCCGCCGGCCTCGGTGAGGTCCTTGGCTTCCTTCAGGCCCAGGCCGGTGATGGCGCGGACGGCCTTGATCACCTCGACCTTCTTGTCGCCGGCCGACTTCAGGATGACGTTGAACTCGGTCTGCTCCTCGACGGCAGCGGCCGGGCCGGCAGCGGCGACGGCCATGACCGGGGCGGCGGCGGAGACGCCGAACTTCTCTTCGATGGCCTTCACCAGCTCCATCACTTCCATCAGCGACTTGGCGGCGATGGCGTCGACGATTTGCTCGTTGGACAGGGACATTTCAATTACCTCTGGAAAATGTGTGTTGAATGGGGAACGTTGCGTTGATCGCGCGTCGATCAGGCTTCGGCGGCCGCTTCTTCGGCCGGCGCGGCGTCGCCGCCACCCTGCTTGTCGGCGACGGCCTTGACCGCGCGGGCGAACATCGCCGCCGGTTCGGCCAGCACGCGGGCCAGCATGCCGAGCGCCTGCTCGAGCGTCGGCAGCGAGGCCAGCACTTCGACGTGCGCGGGGCCGTACTGCTGGCCTTCGACGACGACGAGCTTCGGTTGCAGCTTGTCGTTGCCCTTGGCGAACTCCTTGATCAGGCGACCGGCGGCGCCGGGCTCCTCGGTCGAGAACGCATACAGGAGGGGACCGACCATCGCGTCCTTGGCGACTGCGAAATCGGTGCCTTCCACGGCGCGCGCGGCCAGCGTGTTCTTGACGACTTTCAAGTACACGCCGGTCTCGCGGGCCTTCTTGCGCATCGCGGTCATCTGCTCGACCGTGGTGCCTGCGTACTCGGCTGCGATCAGGGAGTGCGCCTTGGCGGCCACTTCGGCCACTTCGGCGACAACGTTCTGTTTCTGGGACAGATTGAGAGCCATTTCACTCCTCCAATTGAACTCCGCCCGCGGCTCCAGCCGCTGGCGGTCCTGGGCGGCACCGTTCCTTGGTGCCGGGGATGCCGGGCATCCCGGTGCTGGCCATCCAGAGGTGTTGAATCAACATTCCAGAAGGGCATCACCATCTACGCAGGCCCGATCCATCGAAGGATGCGGATTAAGCGACCCCGCCTTCGGCAACGGCGATTCCATGCCATGTGAGCATCCCTGCCCGTCGTTGCCTTGCGCAGACCGCACCTGCGGTCTTTGACGGCTTCCGCATCGGTCGCCCGATGCGGGGCCTTCAAAATTCGTGCGCCGTGCCGCCTGCGCGGCCCGGCCTGAATCGATTACTTCAGCGTCAGCGAGGACTGGTCCACGGTCACGCCGGGGCCCATGGTCGAGCTGAGCGAGATCTTCTGCAGGTAGGTGCCCTTCGAGGTCGCCGGCTTGGCCTTGATCAGGTCCAGCAGCAGGGCCTGCAGGTTGCCCTTCAGCGCGTCGTTCTCGAAGTTGGCCTTGCCGATCGTGCAGTGGATGATGCCGGCCTTGTCGGTGCGGTAGCGCACCTGGCCCGCCTTGGCGTTCTTCACCGCCTCGGCCGGGTTCGGCGACACGGTGCCGACCTTCGGGTTCGGCATCAGGCCACGCGGGCCCAGCACCTGGCCGAGCTTGCCCACGACGCGCATCGCGTCCGGGGTCGCGATGACCACGTCGTAGTTCAGGTCGCCGGCGATCATCTTCTCCGCCAGGTCGTCCATGCCGACCACGTCGGCGCCGGCAGCCAGGGCCTCGTCGGCCTTGGCGCCCGCCGGGCAGAACACGGCCACGCGGACCGACTTGCCGGTGCCGGCCGGCAGCACGGTGGAACCGCGCACCTGCTGGTCGGACTTCTTGGCATCCACGCCGAGGCGCACGGCCACGTCGATAGCCTCGACGAACTTGGCCTTGCTGTTGTCCTTCAGGATCTTCAGGGCGTCATCGATCGCGTACGCCTTGCCCGGCTGGGTGGCGGCGAGGATCGCCTTCTGTCGCTTGTTGAGTGCCATCGTCTTAACCCTCCACCACCAGGCCCATGGAACGGGCAGAGCCCGCGATCGTCCGCACCGCCGCGTCCAGGTCGGCCGCGGTCAGGTCGGGTTCCTTCGCCTTGGCGATGTCCTCGAGCTGCTGGCGGGTGACCTTGCCCACCTTGTCGGTGTTCGGGCGCTTGGAGCCGGAGGTGATGCCCACGGCCTTCTTCAGCAGGATCGACGCCGGCGGCGTCTTGGTGATGAAGGTGAAGGTACGGTCGGAGTAGGCCGTGATGACCACCGGGATCGGCAGGCCGGGCTCCAGCTTCTGCGTGGCGGCATTGAACGCCTTGCAGAACTCCATGATGTTCAGGCCGCGCTGGCCGAGGGCGGGACCCACCGGCGGCGACGGATTGGCCTGGCCGGCCTTCACCTGCAACTTGATGTAACCAACGACTTTCTTTGCCATTGCTCTTGTCTCCGGGTGCAAGCGTCCGCGTGCGGACTCCCCATCGGACCGGGATCACTGGGTCTGGAGCGGCCGCGTCCCGGCGTCGCGTCGCTCGAATTCGCTCGTGACGACGGCCGCGCGTGGCGGCCGGTCGTCTCCGGATCCCCGAAGGGAGCCAGGCATGATAGCAGGTTTTTGGAGCCGCCTCGCAGGCGACCGCGGATCAGGCCTTCTCGACCTGCCCGAACTCCAGCTCGACCGGGGTCGACCGGCCGAAGATCAGCACGGCCACGCGCAGGCGGCTCTTGTCGTAGTTGATTTCCTCGACCACGCCGTTGAAGTCGTTGAACGGGCCGTCGACCACGCGGACCATCTGGCCCGGCTCGAACAGCACCTTCGGCTTCGGCTTCTCGACGCCATCCTGCACGCGCTGGAGGATGGCGTCCGCCTCGCGGTCCTGGATCGGCAGCGGGCGGTCGGCGGTGCCGCCGATGAAGCCCATGACCTTGGGAGTTTCCTTGACCAGGTGCCAGGACTCGTTGTCGATGCGCGGGATGCCGTCCTCGACATGGGTCGCGATCTGCACCAGCACGTAGCCCGGGAAGAACTTGCGCTCGGAGCGGCGCTTCTGGCCGGCGCGCATCTCGATCACTTCCTCGGTCGGCACCAGCACCTCGCCGAAGCGGTCCTGCATGCCCATGCGCGCGATGCGGTCGCGCAACGCCTGCGCCACCGACTTCTCGAAGCCGGAATAGGCATGCACCACGTACCAGCGGGTCTGGGTCTCTGGATTGCTCACCGCGTCCTCCATCAGTTGCCGAGCAGCGCCTTGATGCCCAGCTGGATGACCCAGTCGAAGGCGGCGAGGATGAGGCTGATCACGATCACCGCGGCCACCACCACCCACATGGTCCGGGTCGTCTCCTGGCGCGTCGGCCAGACGACCTTGCGCAGCTCGAAGCGGGACTCGGACAGGAATTCGCGGGTCTCGACGCCCTTGGCAGTCGCCATGAACACGACCACCCCAAGCACCAGGCCCACCAGCAGCACCAGCACGCGCGCCACCGTCGGCCACTGGCCGTCGAACCAGTAGAACGCCACCAGCCCGCCCACGGCGAGCAGCAATGCCAAGGCGTACTTCGCGATGTCCCCGCCGGAGGCGGACTGGTCGTGCAGCGGCTTGCTGGTCAAAACGTCATCTCTCTGCGCGGCGCGCACCCTTGGGCACGCATCCGGATGTGGCACGCCAGGAGGGACTCGAACCCCCAACCTGCGGTTTTGGAGACCGCTGCTCTGCCAATTGAGCTACTGGCGTATCGAAGTTGTCGCTCGCACCCAAAGAGTGCGGTTTCCTGAAAAGGCAATGGCGGCTTGCGCCGCCTGCCTTCACCCCAGCCCGTTCCCGGAGGCGGGAACGGGGGAAACGCAGGGGCTTACTTGAGGATCTTGGCGACGACGCCGGCGCCGACGGTGCGGCCGCCCTCGCGGATCGCGAAGCGCAGGCCCTCGTCCATCGCCACCGGGTTGATCAGCTGCACCGTCATCTTCACGTTGTCGCCCGGCATCACCATCTCGGTGCCCTCCGGCAGCGTCAC
>NZ_JAPEVV010000010.1:0-57016 GCF_028201335.1 Thermomonas mangrovi | reverse complement strand
CCGGTGCCGCCTCGGCGGGTGCCGGGGCGGCGGGCGGCGCGGCCCGGTCGGCGCAGCCGCCGGCGCACGCGGCCAGCAACAGGATCGGGAGGACGGGTTTCATGCGCGGGCTCCTGCGGGCGAGTGGCCCGCAGTGTCGCATCGCGTGGTGAAACCGCCGCGAACGGCGGCAGGCTCAGGCCGGCGGCGCGAAGTGCTTCTGCAGCCCCGCCCAGCAGGCCTGGTAGTCGCGCTGCCGGTGCGCGGCGTCCAGCGCCTGCGCGGTCGGGCGGATGACCGCACGCGACTCGAACATGAAGGCCATGGTGTCGCGGATGTAGTCCGGCCGCGAGGTATCCGCCGCGCTCGCCTTCTCGAAGGTCGCCGCGTCCGGCCCGTGCCCGGTCATGCAGTTGTGCAGCGAGCAGCCGCCGGGCGCGAAGCCCTCTGCCTTGGCGTCGTAGGCGCCATGCACCAGGCCCATGAACTCGCTGGCCACGTTGCGGTGGAACCACGGCGGGCGGAAGGTGTCCTGCGCGACCAGCGCGCGCGGCCCGAAGATCACGAAGTCGAGGTTGCCCACGCCGGGGCTGTCGGTCGGCGAGGTCAGGACCAGGAAGATCGACGGATCCGGATGGTCGTAGCTGATCGAGCCGATGGTGTTGAACAGCCGCAGGTCGTACTTGTACGGCGCGTGGTTGCCGTGCCAGGCGACCACGTCCAGCGGCGAGTGGCCGATCGCCGCCCGCCACAGGTGGCCCTGGAACTTGGCCACCAGCTCGAAGTCCCCCTCCACGTCCTCGTACGCCGCGTTCGGGGTGAGGAAATCGCGCGGGTTGGCCAGGCCGTTGCTGCCGATCGGGCCGAGGTCGGGCAGGCGCAGGAACGCGCCGAAGTTCTCGCACACGTAGCCGCGCGCCTCGCCATCGGGCAGCGCGACGCGAAAGCGGATGCCGCGCGGTACCACCACGATCTCCTGCGGCGCGACGTCGAGCACGCCGAGTTCGGTCTCGATGTGCAGGCGGCCCTGCTGCGGGACGATCAGCAATTCGCCGTCGGCGTCGTAGAACCAGCGCCCCTGCATGTCGCGGTTGGCGGCATACACATGCACGCCGATCCCGCTCGCCGCGGCCGGCGAGCCGTTGCCGGCCATGGTCACCAGCCCGTCGACGAAATCGGTGGCCTCCGCCGGCATCGGCTGCGGGCTCCAGCGCAGCTGGTCGGGGGTCACCGGGCCGTCGCCGAAGTCGTTGTGCAGGCGCGGTTTTGCGCCCTGCAGGCCGGCATACGGTTCGAAGCGCCCGTGCATCGCCGCGGGACGGATCCGGTACATCCAGCTGCGGCGGTTCTGGTGGCGCGGCGCGGTGAACGCGGTGCCGTTGATCTGCTCCGCGTACAGGCCATGCGCCACCCGCTGCGGCGAATTGCGGCCCGGCGGCAACGTGCCCGGGAGCGCCTCGCTGGCGAATTCGTTGCCGAAGCCGGACTGGTAGCCGTTCGATTCCATCGGGGAGGTCCAGGGCGGGCGCGGCCCGCGGCGGTGGCGGAGGGGGCGGTCGGTCAGGCGATCGCGTTCAGAGCACGCCGCGGCGCATCTGGTCGCGCTCGATGCTCTCGAACAGGGCCTGGAAGTTGCCTTCGCCGAAGCCCTCGTTGCCCTTGCGCTGGATGATCTCGAAGAAGATCGGGCCCAGCGCGTTCTGGGTGAAGATCTGCAGCAGCTTGCGCTGCTTGGTCTCCGGGTCGGCGTCGATCAGGATCTTGTTGCGCTTCAGGCGCGCCAGGTCCTCGCCGTGGTCGGGGATGCGCTGGTCGACCACCTCGAAATAGGTGTCCGGGGTGTCCAGGAACTCGACCCCGGCGGCGCGCATCTGCTCGACCGTCGCGTAGATGTCGTCGGTGAAGCAGGCGATGTGCTGGATGCCCTCGCCGTTGTAGGCGCGCAGGTATTCGTTGATCTGGCTCTTCTCGTCGCTGGACTCGTTGAGCGGGATGCGCACCACGCCGTCGGGCGCGGTCATCGCCTTCGACAGCAGCCCGGTCTTGGCGCCCTTGATGTCGAAGTAGCGGATCTCGCGGAAGTTGAACAGGCGCTCGTAGTAATCCGACCACTTCTGCATGTTGCCCACGAACAGGTTGTGGGTCAGGTGGTCGATGAAGGTCAGGCCGAAGCCGCGCGGCATCTTCTCGGCGCCCGGCAGCCATTCGTAGTCGGGATCGTGGATGGTGCCTTCGCTGTCGTAGCGGTCGACGAGATAGAGCATGCAGCCGCCGATGCCCTTGATCACCGGCGCGGCGACCGCCTTGGTCAGCTCGTCGGCGGCGTCGAAGGCTTCCGCGCCGTTCTTCAATGCCTGCACGCGGACCCACTCGGCCAGCTTGCGGAAACGGATCGCGAAGCCGCAGGCGCTCGGGCCGTGCTGCGCGGCGAAGCGCCCGGCGAACGAGTCGGCGTCCTCGTTGATCAGGAAGGTGCAGTCGCCCTGCCGGTAGGTGCTGATCGGCCGCGAGGCGTGTCGCGCGACCTGCACGAAGCCGAGCTTGCGGAAGTAGTCGTGCAGCTGGCCGGCCTGGCCCTCGGGGGCGGCGTATTCGACGAATTCGAAGCCGTCGATGCCCATGGGGTTCTCGAAGGTGGTGACCTGCATGCCAAGATTGGGCTGCGTGCTCATGGCGGATTCCTCGCTGGGGCGCGTATCTTATGGTTTCACTTGCAACCATCTCAAGCCGCGGCGCAGCAGATGACCCGAACACGACCCCATCCCGCCTCCCACGCCCACCTGGACCTGGAGCATTTCCTGCCCTACCGGCTCAGCGTGCTGTCCAACCGGATCAGCAGCGCGATCGCCCGCGAGTACTCGGCGCGCTTCGCCCTGACCGTGACCGAATGGCGGGTGATGGCCGTGCTGGGGCGCTACCCGGGCCTCTCGGCCAACCAGGTGTCGCAGCGCACCGCGATGGACAAGGTGGCGGTCAGCCGCGCGGTGGCCCGCCTGCTGGAGGCCGGGCGGCTGGAACGCGCCTTCGACGACGACGACCGCCGTCGCTCGGTGCTGCGCCTGTCCGAGGCGGGTTACGCGGTGTACGACCAGGTGGCGCCGCTGGCCGTGGAGTTCGAGCAGCACCTTCTGGGCGACATGCCGGCCGACGAACGCGCCCTGCTGTTCCGCCTGCTCGACCGCCTCGACGAACTCGAGCTGCGCGCCGAATCCGAGGCCACGCCGGACTAGCCGGCGCGGGCCTCGAGCCGCCACAGCCGCCAGGCGACAGACAGGCCCACGGCCGACAGCCCGGTGTAGAACCACATGCCGGGCGCGTAGCCGGCGGTGTTCTGCGGCCCCGCCGCGAAGTGGTCGTTGAGCGCACCGATCGCCAGCGGCACCAGCGCCCAGCCGATCTGCTGGCAGAACGTCATCAGCGAATACGCCGAGCCCAGCCGCCGCTCGTCGACCAGGTAGGCGACCGCCGGCCACATCACCGCGGGGATGAGCGAGAACACCACGCCGAGCACCAGCATCACCAGCAGCAAGGTGAGCGGGACCGCCACGCCGGTGAACGGCAGCGCCACCAAGGGCCCCGGCGGCAGGTAGGTCGCGGCGAGGAACAGCGGCAGCATCGCCAGCGTGCCGGCCAGCATGAACAGCGCGCGCTTGCCCACCCGGTCCGCCCACAACCCGAACAGCGGCGTGGCGATGATCGCCGCCATCGGCAGCAGGCTGCTGAGCAGGCCCGCGGCGTCGCGGTCCACGCCGTGCGCCTGCTGGAAATAGTCGATGGCGAAGGTGCGGAACGGGAACACCGCCGCGTAGAACACCACGCACAGCGCCACGATGTACCAGTAGGCGCTGCCGAAGGCGTACAGGCGCCGCCACTGCAGGGGTTCGGCCGTGCCGGCCGCGCTGGCGGCCACGGGTACGCCGCCGCGCTCCATCCGCACGTACAGCAGGGCCGCGACGAGCCCGGCGCTGGCCATCCCGGTGGCGAGCCACAGCGGGTCCTGCCAGTTCGCGTACAGCGGTTCGGCGAACGACGTCGACCAGTCGGTGGACGCCGAGCCCAGCCGCGAGATCGACAGGTTCAGCCCGAAGGCGAAGCCCAGCTCGCGCCCGCTGAACCACTTCGCCAGCACCGTGGTCGCGGCCACGATCAGCGGCTCGGCGCCCACGCCCAGCAGGAAGCGGCCGGCCACCAGGGTCTCGTAATTCGGCGCGGCGGCGGTCAGCGCCGCGGCGGCCACGCAGATCGCCGCGAATAGCGGGATCGCGCGGCGGGTTCCCCAGCGGTCGATGGCGTAGCCGCCCAGCAGCAGCACCGCCAGCGCGGCGATGTTGTACGCGGTCGACAGCATCCCGACCTGCCCGTAGTCCAGGCCGCGCTGCGAGCGCAGCAGGTCGACCACCGGGTTCAGCGCGTCGTAGGCGTAGTAGTTGCCGAACATCGCGATGCTGACCAGCAGCAACACCCACCAGCGTCGCGCGGGGCTGGGCACGGCGGGCGCAACGCTTGCGGATGGGGTCACGGTGGCGCTCCGGTCTGTCGTTCGATGGGCGGCGGCACCGCGGATCACCCCAGCATAGCGCCCCGCGCCAACGAAAACGGCGCCCGAAGGCGCCGTCTCCGCACCGCGACGGGGGTGCTTACTTCACCCCGTGCATCCACTTCTGGATCAGCGGGGCGATCAGGAACAGCAGCACGCCGGAACCGACCAGGGCATAGAAGCCGAAGGTGTAGCCGGCATGCGCCGAGGCCACGGTCATGCCGCCTTCGCCGCTGACCTTGCCGGCGAAGATGCCGGCCAGGTTGTTGCCGATCGCAATCGACAGGAACCAGCAGCCCATCGCCAAGCCGGCCAGCCGCGCCGGGGCGAGCTTGGTGGTCATCGACAGGCCGATCGGCGACAGGCACAGCTCGCCCACCGACTGGATCACGTAGACCATGAACAGTGTCCAGAACGGGATCTTGCCGGCGTCGTCGACCATGCTGGACAGCGCCACCATCAGCAGCAGGAAGGCCAGGCCGTTGAAGATCAGGCCCAGGCCGAACTTGCGCGGGATGATCGGGTTGTTCTTGCCCATCTTCACCCACAGCCAGGCCAGCACCGGCGCCAGCGCGATGATCGCCACCGAGTTCACCGACTGGAACCAGGACACCGGGAAATTGTTGGTGCCGGCCAGCGCCTGGAACAGGCCCTGCATGCCGATGTCGCGGTCCACGATCTTGTCGGCGAGGAAGTTGAACGAACTGCCGGCCTGCTCGAAGAACATCCAGAACAGCACGTTGAACACGAAGATGGTCAGCATCGCCATCACCTTGTCGCGCGAGACCTGGCCTTCGACCACGCCTTCGCGCAGCAGCATGATCGCGGGGATCACGAACAGCGCCATCAGGATGCCTTGCAGCAGGCCAGCGTCGATGGTGAGCAAGGCATAGAACAAGGGAATGCCGACCAGCACGCCGAACAGCAGCACCAGGCTGACGTTGCGCAGCCCGGCCTGGTGCGGCGCCGGCAATCCGATGCCCTTGAGCTGGCCGCGACCCAGCCAGAACCACACCAGGCTGAGCAGCATGCCGATGCCGGCCGAGATGAAGACGATCTTGTAGGCCGGCATGTCCTCGATGCCGAAGATCTTCTTGGCCAGGTACTGGGTCACCAGCGGCGCCAGCAGCGCGCCCAGGTTGATGCCCATGTAGAAGATGGTGAAGCCCGAATCGCGGCGCTCATCGCCCTGCGCGTAAAGCTTGCCGACCATGGTGGAGATGATCGGCTTGAACAGGCCGTTGCCGACGATGATGGTGGCCAGGCCCAGCTTGAACATGGATTCGGTGGGCGAGGCCAGCAGGAACAGGCCCGCCGACATCACCACCGCGCCGAGCAGGATCGAGCGTTGGTAGCCGATCAGCTTGTCGGCGACGTAGCCGCCGAAGATCGCGCCGGCGTAGACCAGCGCCAGGTAGGCACCGTACAGCTCGCTGGCCGGCTTCTCGCCGGAGGCGTCGCCGCCATGGAACTGGGCGACGATGTAGAGCACCATCGCCCAACGGATGCCGTAGAACGCGAAGCGCTCCCAGAACTCCGACATGAACAGCATCCACAACGGGCGCGGATGCCCCATGAGTTGCGGGAATTCCGGTGGATTCACCGGGGTTGGCGTGTCTACGGCTCCGCTCATGCGGTCTCCCCTTGGTCGTGCGATTGGAGGTCTGGGTACGCGGTCCGCGCGGCGCGCGGAACCGGCGGAGGATCACCGACCCTGCCGCGCGCCGTCAAACCTCCCCCATTCATCCAGCCGGCGGGTCGCCGGGGGGACGCAGGTAGCGGCGGTCGTCGAAGGTCGCGCACCAGTGCGGGCGGTACACCACCACCAGCGCCATCGCGCCGCCGGACAGGAAGCCCTCGCCGAACATCATCGGCACCGCGCTGGCCAGGTAGACGCCGGGTTGGCCGACGTCGAGCCACGCCGATGCGCCGGCCTTGGCCAGCTGCGAGGCCAGCATCGAGAGGCCGCCGCCCAGGAAGCCGTTGACCAGCACGTAGACGAACAGGTTGGGCGGCAGGCGCGCCTGCTCGAAGCGGAACAGCGCACGGGCGACAAGTACCGGCACCACGCCGCAGGCGAGGAAATCCGGCCCCCACCCCAGCCATGCGGTCTCGCCGACCCAGGCCAGCAGGCTGGCCACGGCCAACGCCCACAACGCGAAGCCGGGGCCGAACATCAGGCTGGCGATCGCCGCACCGAGGAAATGCAGGCTGCTGCCGGCCAGCGCATCGGCGTTGAACCAGCGCAACGCCGCCAGGCCGAAGGTCGCCAGCAGGAGCACGCGCTGCGCTTCGCGGTCGCCCTCCAGCTTGTGCCAAGGCAGGCGTCGCGCGGTGGAGGCGAGGACCACCGCGGAGGCCGCCAGCGCGGCGACCTGCACCGCCTCCGGCACGCCGGCGTTCATCCGCCCGCGTCCGCCTCCCCGTAGCCGCGATCGGCGCCGATGCTGGTGCGCACCTGGAACAGCTCGGGGAAGAAGGTGAGGTCCAGCGCGCGCTTGAGGAAGTCGACGCCCGACGACCCGCCGGTGCCGCGCTTGAAGCCGATGATCCGCATCACCGTGCGCATATGGCGGAAGCGCCAGAGCTGGAACTGGGTCTCGAGGTCGACCAGGTCCTCGCACAGCGCGTATTCGCGCCAGTAGCGGCCGGTGTCCTCGTAGATGCGCTCGAACACCGGAAGCAGCGCCGGGTCGGCGACGTGCGGGGTCGACCAGTCGCGCTCCAGGCTGGAGGCCGGCACGGCATGGCCCCAGCGCGCGAGGTAGCGCAGGAATTCGTCGTACAGGCTCGGCGCCTGCAACACCGCCACCAGCACCGCGTGGGCCTCGGGATCGTGGCGGAAGACCTTGGCCATCCCCGCGTTCTTGTTGCCCATCAGGAACTCGACGGTGCGGTACTGCAGCGACTGGAAGCCCGACGAGGGCCCGAGGATCTCGCGGAACTCCATGTATTCGGAGGGGGTGAGGGTCTCGAGCACCGACCATTGCCCGGTCAGCTGATCCAGCACCCGCTTGCAGCGCGCGGCGACCTTGCCGAACTGCCACACGCGGTCGTGGCGCAGGTGCTCGACCGCTGCACTGAGCTCGTGGATCAGCAGCTTGAGCCACAGCTCGCTGACCTGGTGCTGGACGATGAACAGCATCTCGTCGTGGTGCGGCGGCTGCGACAGCGGCTGCTGGGCGGTCAGCAGCTGGTCGAGGCGCAGGTAGCCGCCATAGGTCAGGCGGCCGTCCAGGTCGACATGGATGCCGTCCTCGAGGGCGCGCAGGTTCTGGTCGTTGGCCATGGGCGCATTCTGGCACGCAGTCAGGCACGGGCGCCCCGGACATGCAGCTGTCACCAAAATGCCGCAAAATCGGGAGGCCGGTCCCGGGGGGACGGGCTTCCTTGGGGACAACAGAATGAAGCAGATCGCTCGGCGCCTCGGTGTGGCGCTCCTACTCGTGCTGGGTGCAGGCGCCGCGCAGGCGCAGAACGTCAGCCTCACCGGCGGCACCTACTCGCAGAACTTCGACACGCTGTCGAACACCGCCGGCTCCACCACCAACACGGCCCTGCCCACCGGCTGGCAACTGACCGAATCCGGCGGCGGGGCGCGCGACAACGAGCAGTACGCCGTCGACACCGGCAGCAGCAACACCGGCGACACCTACAGCTACGGCTCGGCCGGCAGCACCGAACGGGCCTTCGGCAGCCTGCGCAGCGGCACGCTCATCTCGATCTTCGGTGCCTGCTTCACCAACAACACCGGCGGGACCATTTCGAGCCTGGCGATCGCCTACACCGGCGAACAATGGCGCCTGGGCACCGCAGCGCGCGCCGACGGCCTCGGTTTCGAGTACAGCCTCGACGCCACCTCGTTGACGACCGGCGCCTGGACCAGCGTCGCCACGCTGAACTTCAGCACCCCGAATACCGCGACCACCGGCGCCAAGGACGGCAATGCCGCCGCCAACCGCACCGCCCTCAGCGACACCATCGGCAGCCTGTCGATCGCCAACGGCGCGAGCTTCTGCATCCGCTGGCTCGACGGCGATGCCTCCGGCGCCGACGACGGCCTGGCGGTCGATGACTTCAGCATCACCCCGAACGGCGGCCCCGGCCAGGTCGCGCTGAGCATCAACGACGTCACCCAGATGGAGGGCAACAGCGGCACCACGCTGATGACCTTCACCGTGTCGCTGTCGGCCCCGGCGGGCGCCGGCGGCGTGAGCTTCGACATCGCCACCGCGGACGGGACGGCGACCTCGCCCTCCGACTTCGAGGCCAAGTCGCTCACGGCGCAGACCATCCCGGCCGGGTCCACCAGCTACAGCTTCTCGGTCACCATCTACGGCGACACCGCGAACGAGCCGAACGAGGGCTTCTTCGTCAACGTCACCAACGTGACCGGCGCGGTGGTGACGCAAGGCCAGGGCCTCGGCTCGATCCAGAACGACGACATCACCATCGTCCCGATCCACGACATCCAGGGTGCTGGCCTGGGATCGCCGCTCAACGGCGCCAGCGTCACCACCGAGGGCATCGTCACCGCGCTGAAGTTCAACAACGGCTTCTTCCTGCAGACCGCCGACGCCGAGGTCGACGCGGACCCCGCCACCTCCGAGGGCATCTTCGTCTTCACCAGCACGGCGCCGCCCGCCGCCGCCGCGATCGGCAACCGGGTGCGGGTCACCGCCACGGTGTCCGAGTTCACCCCGGGCAGCAACCTCAACCAGCTGTCGATCACCGAACTGGTCTCCCCGTCGACGATCATCCAGCTCAGCAGCGGCAACCCGTTGCCTGCGCCCGTCGTGCTGGCCAGCGCCGACTTCAACGCGGCCTCCGACCCCGGCACCGCGGAAAAGTTCGAGGGCATGCGCGTGAGCGTGCCCGAGGCGACCGTGGTCGAAGGTTCCGAGGGCAACATCACCGAATCCAGCGCCACCGCGAGCAGCACCGGCGTGTTCCAGGTGGTGCTGGCGGGCGTCGGGCGGCCCTACCGCGAGCCCGGCATCGGGGTCATGGACGTGTTCCCGATCCCGCCCGGCAAGACCCCGCCGCTGTTCGACACCAACCAGGAACGCCTGATGGTCCGCAGCCGCGGCCAGGTGGGCGCCACTGCGGTCGCGCTGGACGCCGGCGCCACGGTGACCGGCATGGTCGGCGTGCTCGACTACTTCGCCGGCACCTGGGCGTTGCTGCCGGACAACGGCACGGTCGCCGTCGCCGGCGGCAAGACCGCGACCGCGGTCTCCGACCCGGGCACCGACGACGTCACCATCGCCGGCTTCAACCTGCTGCGCTTCTTCGATGAAGTGAACGACAGCAACGGTGCCCCGACCCTCACCGCTGCCGCGGTGGACAAGCGCCTGACCAAGACCTCCACCGCGATCTGCGACTACCTGAAGGCGCCCGACATCCTGGGCGTGGTGGAAGTCGAGAACCTGCGCGTCCTCGGCCTGCTGGCGGACCGCATCAACGCGACCTGCGGCCGCGCACCGACCTACGTGCCCTACCTGGTGCAGGGCAACGACCCGGGCGGTATCAACGTGGGCTTCCTGGTGAATACCCGCGACACCGGCGGCACCACGCCGACCCCGCGCGTCGAGGTGCTCGAAGTCACCCAGTACGGCAAGAACACGCTATTCACCAACCCGGACACCAGCACCGCGCTGCTCAACGACCGCCCGCCGCTGATGCTGCGCGCCGTCGTGCACGCCGACACCGGCGCCAGCTACCCGGTCACCGTGTTCGTCAACCACCTGCGCTCCCTCAACGGCATCGACGACACCTCGCCGGGCAGCAGCGGCTGGCCGACCGAGGGCGACCGCGTGCGCAACAAGCGCGCCCAGCAGGCGGTGTTCCTGGCCAACCTCGTGAACGACCGGCAGGTCGCGGATCCGAACGAGAAGATCGTGCTGGTCGGCGACTTCAACGCCTTCGAGTTCAACGACGGCTACGCCGACATCATGGGCATCGTGCGCGGCGACCAGGTGCCGGAGAACGAGGCGATCACCTGGGTGGCCAGCCCGGTGGCGACCCCGCTGGTGGATGGCAGCGACCTGATCGCCGATCCGGCGGAGCGTTACTCGTACGTCTTCGAGGGCAGCGCGCAGACGCTGGACCACGTGGTCGTCAACGAGGCGCTGGTGACCGACGCCGCCGTCTCCGACGCGATCATCGAGCACGCGCGCATCAACGCCGACTTCGGCGTGCACAACTTCGGCGTCGCCGGCACCGCGATCCGCACCTCCGACCACGACCCGGTCCGCCTCAGCATCCGCCTGGTCGCCGACTCCAGCGGCCCGGAGGTCGGTTACACGCTCACCCCCGCCGCGCCGGATGGCGACAACGGCTGGTACACCAGCGACGTGGGCGTGCACTGGACGGTGGTGGATCCGGAGACCACGGTGACCACCACCACCGGCTGCGAGGACAGCACGCTGTCCAGCGACACCGCCGGCGCGACCTACACCTGCAGCGCCACCAGCAGCGGCGGCACCACCAGCGTGACCACGGTGTCGATCAAGCGCGATGCCACCGCCCCGACGCTGGCGCCGACCGTCCCCGCCACGATCCTGGTGGGCGGCAGCTACAGCGCATCGCCGAACGCCAGCGACGCCACCTCGGGCATCGCGAACGCGGGCTGCGATCCGCTGGATACCAGCAGCACCGGCACCCGCTCGACGACCTGCACCGCGACCGACAATGCCGGCAACGTCGCCAGCGTCGTGCTCGACTACACGGTGACCACCACCTGCGCGAACGACGGCTATACCGGCACCAAGCTGCAGTGGTGCCAGAACATCTGCGAAAAGGGGTACACCGGCTCCACCCTGGAAAGCTGGATCCACCGCTGGACGAACCGCTACCGCGACCTGCCGTACTGCCTGGTGAACCCGCAGCCCAGCCTGCGCTGAACACGACCTCCGGGTCTGCAACACCCAGGGGGAGCGGCCAACCGCTCCCCTTTTTTTTGCAGCGCGCAACGGACCGCTAACGCCGCAACCGTATCATTCGCAACCAATGCACCAATGGGACGGCGAATGAGCCTCGCGGCCAGCTTCGAGATCGAATACCTGCAATACCTGAAGCCGGACGGCACCCTGTCCGGCCCGTTGCCGCCGGCGGTGGCGGATGCCGCGGCCTTGCTGCCGCTGTTCAAGCGGATGCTGTTCGTGCGCACCTTCGACACCAAGGCGATCGCCCTGCAGCGCACCGGCAAGCTGGGGACCTACGCGGCCTGCCTGGGCCACGAGGCGACCCATGTCGGGATCGGCACCTCGATGCGACCCGAGGACGTGTTCGCCCCCAGCTACCGAGAATACGGCGCGCAGTTCGAACGCGGCGTGCGCCCGCGCGAGGTGCTGCTGTACTGGGGCGGCGACGAACGCGGCAACGATTTCGCGGGGCCGCGCGGCGACTACCCGTGGTGCGTGCCGATTTCCACCCAATGCCTGATGGCGTCCGGCGCCGCGCTCGCATTCAAGTTGCGCGGCGAGCAGCGCGTTGCCGTCGCGACCTGCGGCGACGGCGGCTCGTCCAAGACCGACTTCTACGCCGCGGTGAACTCCGCCGGCGCGTATTCGCTGCCGCTGGTGCTGTGCGTGATCAACAACGGCTGGGCGATCTCGGTGCCGCGCAAGGCGCAGACCGGGGCGCAGACGCTGGCGCAAAAGGGGCTGGCCGGCGGCCTGCATTGCCTGCAGGTGGACGGCAACGACCTGGTCGCGGTACTGGAGGCGATGCGCCGAGCGCACGCGCGCGCACGCGCCGGCGAAGGCGGCAGCGTGATCGAGTTCCTCACCTACCGCCTGCACGACCACACCACCGCCGACGACGCCCGCCGCTACCGCGGCGAGGACGAGGTCAAGGCCGCATGGGAGAAGGAGCCGTTCCTGCGCCTGCGCAAGTTCCTCACCGATGCCGGCCTGTGGGACCAGGCGCAGGAAGACGCGTGGATCGAGGACTGCGGCCAGCGGGTCGATGTCGAGATCAATGCCTACTTGGAAACCCCGGTGCAGCCGGTGGAAGCGATGTTCGACTACCTCTACGGCGACATGCCGGCCGAGGTGCTCGCGCAACGCGAACAGGCCATCGCGCAGGAGGGACGCCCGTGAGCGACCAGCCCATTGCCCTGATCGAGGCGATCACCCAGGCGCTGGCCTACGAGCTGCGCAATGATCCGTCGGTGGTCGTGCTCGGCGAGGACGTCGGCGTCAACGGCGGCGTGTTCCGCGCCACCGCCGGCCTGTCGTCGACCTTCGGCCCCGAGCGCATCCTCGACACCCCGCTCGACGAAACCACGATCGCCGGCCTCACCGTGGGCATGGCGTCGCAGGGAATGAAGCCGGTCGCCGAGGCGCAGTTCGACGGCTTCATGTACCCGATGGTCGATTTCATCGTGTGCCACGCCGCGCGCATGCGTTACCGCACCCGGGGCCGCCTGACCTGCCCGATGGTGCTGCGCGTGCCATGGGGCGGCGGCATCCGCGCGCCGGAGCACCACAGCGAGGCGAACGAATCGATCTTCACCAACGTCCCGGGCCTGCGCGTGGTCATGCCGTCCTCGCCGCAACGCGCGTATGGCCTGCTGCTGGCCGCGATCCGCGACCCGGACCCGGTGATCTACATGGAGCCCAAGCGCATCTACCGGCAGTACAAGGAACTGGTGCCGGACGACGGCGAAGCCCTGCCGCTGGATGTGTGCTTCGTGCTGCGCGATGGCAGCGACGTGACCCTGGTGACCTGGGGCGCGCAGGTGAAGGAAACCCTGGAGGCCGCCGAGAAACTCGCCGCCGAGGGCATCAGCGCCGAGGTGATCGACGTCGCCACCCTGAAGCCGCTGGACTTCCCGACCATCGCCGAGTCGGTGGCCAAGACCGGCCGCTGCGTGATCGTGCACGAGGCGGCGAAGACCGCGGGCTTCGGCGCCGAAGTCGCGGCACGGATCGCCGAGGACTGCCTGTTCGACCTGCTGGCGCCGGTCGAGCGCGTCACCGGCTACGACACCCACATCCCGCTGTTCCGGCTCGAGATGAAGTACCTCCCGAGCGTGGACAAGATCGTCGCCGCCGCCAGGCGCGCGATGGCGCATTCCTGAGGATCCCGCATGTCCAAGAAATTCCTGTTGCCCGACCTCGGCGAGGGCCTGCCGGACGCCACCATCGTCGAGTGGTACGTCAAGGAAGGCGACACCATCCGCCTCGACCAGAACCTGGTCTCGATGGAAACCGCCAAGGCGGTGGTGGACGTGCCCTCGCCGGTCAGCGGCAAGGTCCTGAAACTGGCGGGCGCGGCCGGCGACGTGATCGTGACCGGCAGCATGCTCGCGGAATTCGAGGTCGATGCCTCGCTGCCGCAGCGCGCGGAAGGCCAGGACACCGGCCACCACCATGGCCCGCCCCCCTCTCCCGCCGCAACGAGCGCGGCGACCTCTCCCGCGGAGGGGAGCGGTGAAAAACCAGCCGATGCCGGGACCGTGGTCGGCGCGATGCAGGTCGGCACCGCCGTGCATGCCGAGGCCGCGATGGCGGTCGGTGGCGCCAAGGCGGTACCGGCGGTGCGCGCGATGGCGCGCAAGCTCGGCGTCGACATCGCGCGGGTGCGCGCCAGCGGGCCGGACGGCACGGTCACCATGCAGGACGTGAAGCATGCCGCCGCGGATGGCTCGGCGAAGGCCGGTACCGCGCGCCCCCTCCCCAGCCCTCCCCCGCAAGCGGGGGAGGGAGGAATGCGCGCAGCGCATTCGGGTGGGGGCACCCGCAGCACGCTGTCGCAGGCCGGCAAGCCGATGCGCACGCAGCCGCCGGGCGTGGCCGCGACCGGCCAGCCGGAGCAGCTCAAGGGCGTGCGCCGCAATATGGCGCGGGTCATGGCCGACGCGCATGCGCAGGTGGTGCCCACCACGCTGGTCGACGATGCCGACCTGCATGCCTGGCTCGGCCGCCAGGACATCACCGCGCGGCTGGTGCGCGCGGTCGTCGCCGCATGCAAGGCGGTGCCTGCGCTCAACGCCTGGTTCGACGGCGCGAACCTCACCCGCACCCTGCACCCGCACGTCGACATCGGCATCGCGGTGGACACCGACGACGGCCTGTTCGTGCCGGCGCTGCGCAATGCCGACATGCTCGACGCCAACGGCGTGCGTGGCGCGATCAAGCGCCTGCGCGCGCAGGTCGAGGATCGCTCGATCCCGCCGTCGGAGCTGTCCGGCTACACGATCTCGCTGTCCAACTTCGGCATGTTCGCCGGCCGCTACGCGACGCCGGTGGTGGTGCCGCCGTGCGTGGCGATCATCGGCGCCGGCAAGCTCTCGCACGACGTCGTCGCGGTGATGGGCGGCATCGGGGTGCACCGGCGCATGCCGATCTCGCTGACCTTCGACCATCGCGCCTGCACCGGCGGCGAGGCCGCGCGCTTCCTCGCCGCGCTGCTGGACGACCTGTCTGCGCCGAACTGAGGATGCTGCAGGCGCTGGTACCGATGCTGCGGGTGCCGGATGTGCCGGCGGCGGTGGCGTGGTACCGCGACGCGCTCGGCTTGGAATCGTGCTCTGATGGCAGCGAGGGCTGGGCTTTCCTGCAGCGCGACGGCATCGAACTGATGCTGTCCGCGTTCAACGCGCACGAAGGCGACTGCGTGCCCGCCTTCACCGGCTCGCTGTACCTGCGTTGCGACGACGTCGATGCCTGGTGGCAACGCTTGAAGGATCGCGCCAGGGTCTGCTATCCGCTCGAAGCCTTCGACTACGGGATGCGCGAGTTCGCGATTTACGACTTGAACGGTTTCCTGTTGCAGTTCGGCACGCCAATCAGCGGGAGCGCGCCATGAGCCATCGCAGCCGCCTGTCCGGCTTCATCATCGACTGCAAGACCGACGACCTCGATGCCGCGACCGACTTCTGGGCGCGTGCGCTCGGCTGCAGCATCGCCGACCGCGAGGCGGGCGACGCGACCGCGGCCTACCAGATGCTCGGCGACACGCCGGGCGAGCTGCACATCGAAGTGCAGCAGGTGGCGCATCCCTCGCGCGTGCACCTCGACATCGAGACCGACGACGTCGATGCCGAGGCGGACCGCCTGGAACGCCTTGGCGCGAAGAAGATCGCCTTCGTGAAGCGCTGGTGGGTGATGGAAGCCCCGACCGGGCAACGCTTCTGCGTGGTCAGGACCAAGTTCCCGGACCGCGGCGTGGCCTGGAACGACTGGGACTGATCAGCGCGGCTGCGAAAGCCCCGGCCAGCGACGCCGCAGCAGCACCGCGCCGGCGAGCACCCCCAGGAACACGCCATAGCCGACCGAGGTCGCCAGCACCTGCGGCCACAGGTGCCCGTGGCTGCGATCCGCGGCATCGAAGCTCAGGTGCAGGCTGGCGATGCAGGCGAGCACGGCCAGGGCCAGGGCGGCCACGTCGAAGCGGCGGCGCGCGGCGGTCCGCGGCTGGCGCGGGAACCACCAGTACAGCCAGCCCAGGATCAGGAACCACGGCGCGAACAGGACCAACGCCAGCAACGGCAGGCCAGCGAGGTCGCTCATCCGGGCCCGGCCGTGCCTTCGAGTTGCGCGGCGACGAACGCGGACAGCGCCGCGTTGACCTCGTCCTCGGTCACGCCCTCGCCCAGCATGAAATCGCTGGCGGCATCGCCCACTTCGCCCTGCTTGATCGCGGCCACGCGCTGGCCGGCATCGCGCGGCGAGGCGAAGCCGACGCTCTGCAGCAACACGCGCTCGCCCTGCACCAGCTTGAAGTAGAACTTGCCGTCGGCATCGCGGTACTGCTTGAACACCGGCAGCGCCGCGGCCTCGCGGCGCGACGGGGCGCCTGCCGCGACCACGGGGCTGGTGGACAGGTCGCGCAGGCCGACCGCCTCGCGCAGCTGCCGGAGCATCGGCGTGGCGTGCTGCACGCGCAGCCGCGCCGCGCCGTCGCGCAGGATCGCCTCGATCTCGCCCGGCTTCGCCATCAGCGCTTCGTAACGTTCGCGTAGCGGCGCGACTTCGGCATCGATGCGCTCGAACAGCTGCTGCTTTGCATCGCCCCAGCCGATGCCGTCGGCATAGGCCCGGGCGAACGCGGCGGTCTCCTCCTTCGAGGCGAACGCCTGGTAGAGCTGGAACAGCGCCGAGCCTTCGGTGTCCTTGCGCTCGCCGGGCGCGCGCGAGTCGGTGAGGATGCCGGCGATCAACTTCTTGAGTTCGGCGCGCGGCGCGAACAGCGGGATGGTGTTGTCGTAGCTCTTGCTCATCTTGCGGCCGTCGAGGCCGGGCAGGGTCGCCACCTGCTCCTCGATCGCCGCCTCGGGCAAGGTGAAGTGGTCGCCGTAGAGGTGGTTGAAGCGCTGGCCGAAGTCGCGCGCCATCTCGATGTGCTGCACCTGGTCGCGGCCCACCGGCACCTTGTGCGCGTTGAAGACCAGGATGTCGGCGGCCATCAGCACGGGGTACATGAACAGGCCCGCGCTGATCCCCGCGTCGTCGTCCTCGCCCTCGGCGCGGTTCTTGTCCACCGCGGCCTTGTAGGCATGCGCGCGGTTGAGCAAGCCCTTGCCGGCGACGCAGGTCAGCAGCCAGGTGAGCTCGGGGATCTCGGGGATGTCGGACTGGCGGTAGAACCAGACCTTGTCCGGTTCCAGCCCGCAGGCCAGCCACGCGGCGGCGATTTCCAGCGTGCTGCGCTGCACGCGCGCCGGGTCGCTCACCTTGATCAGCGCGTGGTAGTCGGCGAGGAAGTAGAAGCTCTCCACGCCGGGCGCCCGGCTGGCCGCGATCGCCGGGCGGATCGCGCCGACGTAGTTGCCGAGGTGCGGGGTCCCGGAGGTGGTGATGCCGGTGAGGACGCGGGTCTTGCTCATGCGCGGGGGGCTGTCCGAAGCGGCGCACAGTGTAACCGGCGGGCCACGCAACCCCGCCCGCCGCGGGCGCGCGTTGGCAGGCACGGTCCACCCACCCGGAGCCCTGCCATGACGCGCCCAATGCTGCTCGCCCTTGCCCTGCTCGCCGGCACCGCCTGCCTGCCCCTGCCGGCCCGCGACCTCGTCCGCCTCGACGTCGTCGATCGCGACGCCGCCACGGTCATGCCGCAATACGCGCATCGCGGCGATGCGTGGATCGCCGGCATCCCCGGGCATCGCTACGCGGTGCGCCTCGCCAACACCACCGGCGAACGCGTGCTGGTGGTGCTCTCGGTGGACGGGGTGAACGCGGTGACCGGCGAAACCGCGGCCCCGGGCCAGGCCGGCTACGTGCTCGGCCCGTGGGAAACCACGGAGATCGCCGGCTGGCGCAAGTCGCTGGACGATGTCGCCGAGTTCCTGTTCACCGACGTGCCGGACAGCTATGCCGCGCGCACCGGGCGCCCGGCCGACGTCGGGGTGATCGGCATCGCCGTGTTCCGCGAGGCCCCGCCCACCCCGCCGATCGTGCTGCAGGATGAGGCGCGGGCACAGGCCAAGGCATCGGCGCCCGCCGCGCGCGCCGAGGCCGCCACCGCCGATGCAGCAGCCGTGCCGCAACAACTTGGGACCGGCCATGGCCAGCGCGCGTGGTCGCCGGTGGGGCGCACCCACTTCGTACGCGCAAGCCGCAGCCCGGTGCAGCTGCGGCAACTGCGTTACGACGACGCGGAAAGCCTGGCCGCGCGCGGCATCCTGCCCCGGCCCTGGATTGCCGAACACCGGCCGACCGCCTTCCCCGGCGCCTTCGTCGCCGACCCGCCCGGCGAGTGATCCCGCAAACGACACGGGCCCGCTTGCGCGGGCCCGTGCATGCCGCCATCGGCGGTCAGGTGATCAGCACTTCATGTCCTTGCATTGCTCGGCGGTCTTCTCGACCTTCTCGCCGACCTTCTGCACGTCCTTGCCGGCACCCGCGATGGTGTTGCAACCCGCCAGCAGGGCCAAGCCCATCGCCAGCACCACGATCTTCGCAGTCATCCGCAGCATCTTCGTCACCCTCTGGCAGTCCGTAAGCGACCACGTTCAGCTTAGCGAAGACGCCGCCACGCGCGCAATCGGCGGCCCGGTACGACAACGGGCCGGGAAAGTCCCGGCCCGCACCGCCTCCATGCGGCTGGTTGTCCGTCCTGGGAAGACCGATCAGGACCTCAGCACTTGCCGTCCTTGCAATCCTGGGCCTTCTCTTCGACCTTCTCGCCGGCCTTCTGCACGTCCTTGCCGGCGCCCGCGACGGTATTGCAGGCGGTCAGGGCGGACATCGAGAACGCGGCCAGCAGCAACAGGGATGCGATGCGCTTCATGGGGGAACTCCTCGGGGGTTGGGGTCGGATCTGCCGGACGCCGTGCGCCCGCCCGACCATGAAACGCACCCCCCCGTGAAGCGCGCGTGCAAGCGCGCAACCGCGCATGAACGGCAATGCGATGCCTCAGTCGCGCATCAGCGTCGACTTGCCGAACAGGCTCTCCACCAGGTCCACGGCCAGCCTCGCGGTGGCGTTGCGACGGTCCAGCGCCGGGTTGACCTCGACCAGGTCGAGCGACCCGAGTTGCCCGGTGTCGGCCACCATCTCCATGATCAGCTGCGCCTCGCGGTAATTCACGCCGCCCGGGACGCGGGTGCCGGTGCCGGGCGCGATCGACGGGTCCAGCATGTCGACGTCGAAGCTGACGTGCAGGTGGGTGTCGGCATCGACGCCCTCCAGCGCTTCTTCCAGGGTGCGGCGCATGCCGACCTCGTCGATGTAGCGCATGTCGTAGATGTCGAGGCCGTATTCCTTCACCAGCCGCTTCTCGCCCGGGTCCACCGAGCGGATGCCGATCTGCCGCACCTGGTCCGGGGTGATCGCCGGCACGTGGCCGCCGAGGCCGGTCAGCGGCGCCGGGCCCAGCCCGCACAGGCAGGCGACCGGCATCCCGTGGAGGTTGCCGCTCGGGGTGATGTCGCGGGTGTTGAAATCGGCATGCGCATCCAGCCAAAGCACGCGCAGCTTGCGGCCGGTGGCGCGGCAATGCGCGGCGACCGCGGCGATCGAGCCCATCGCCAGGCAATGGTCGCCGCCCAGCAGGATCGGCATGCGCCCGGCCTGCAGCTCACGGGTGCTGGCCTCGAACACGGCGCGGTTCCAGGCGACGACTTCGTCGAGGTGGCGATAGCCGTCCACCGGTGGGCTGGTCGGGTTGCGCGGCCCCTGCACGTCGCCGGCATCGCGCACGTCCACGCCGCGCGCGGCGATGGCCTCGACCAGTCCGGCCACGCGCAAGGCCTCGGGGCCCATCGAGGCACCACGCCGCGAGGCGCCGATGTCGGTGGGGACGCCGAACAGGGTCACGGGCGGATAGCGTCGGCTCATCGCGGTTCCTTCGTCGTGGAGGCGCCGCGGACGGGTCCACGCGGGCGCGGGCAACTGGTGCCGCTTATCCGATTTGAACGGATGACCTACCGCTTACAAGGCGGTTGCTCTACCAGCTGAGCTAAAGCGGCGCTGGCCGGGATTCTAGCCTGTCGTGCCACGGGCCGCCCCGCGCATCAGCGCAGGGTGTCGCAGGCCACCGGCCGCGAGGGACCGAACGCGGCGACCGCCGCGCGATCGGCATGCGCCGACAGGCGCACGTCGAGCCACCATTGCGCCGGGCTGCCGCCCAGCGGCGAGGCCTGCGCCGGGAAGCCCTTGGCGCGCAGTTCGGCTTCGCGCCGGCGCGCCGCCTCTTCGCCGCCGAACCGGCCGAGCGCGATGCTGTTGGCCTCCGGACCTTCGCCCATCACGTAGAGGTCGTTGATGCCGGCGGCCTTGATGCGCTCGGCGAGGGCCACCGCGGCCTCGCGGCTGGGTTGCGCCGGAAGCATGACCCGCCAGCCGCGCGCGGGCCGGGCGGCCTGTTCGCGATCGACCAGTTGCAGCGCCGACGCCAACGCCGGGCGCAATGCGTCGCGCGCGGCGGCATCGGCGAACGGACCGAAGCTCAGGCAGGCCTCGCCGGGTGCGGACGCAGGCGCGGCCACCGCGACGGTCGGCGAGCCTGCCGGCGGTGCTTCAGCCACGCCGGGCGGCGTCGCGACCGGTGGCGGCACAGGCGGTGGTGCTTCGGCCACGAGGCGCAGGCCGGGCACGCCTTCGATGTCCCGCGACGCGCTGGCCGGCGCGGGTGCGGGCCCGCCCGCCCACAGCCACCACGCCCCGACCCCGAGGTTGAGGACCAGCAAGACCAGGATCGCGGCGCGCAGGAACATGCCGCGAGTTTATGCGAAGGCCAGCGCGTGCCAGCGCGCGAGCCCGCGCAGCACGGCATCCGGCACCCAGTCGTGCGCGGGCAGCAACGGGCGCAGCGTTGCCGCGCCGCCACCGTGCAGGCGCAGCGCCGGCGCGGCACCGAGCAAGGTCGTGGCCTGCGCCAGGCTGCGCTCGACCAGCGCGATCGCCGCGCCTTCGCAGCCCGAGGCCAGGGCCGGCGCGGTGTCGTCGGCGAATTCGGCGTAGGCACCTCCCGCCTCCGGCAACACCGCCGCACGCGCATGCAGGGCCTCGCGCATCAGTCGCGGCGAGGGCGCGATGCGGCCGCCGCGATGGCCGCCAGCGGCATCCAGCACGTCGATGGTCAACGCGGTGCCGATGCCGACCACCAACGCCGGCCCGGAGCCGCAGGCATCGAGCAGGGCGAGGAAACGATCCACGCCTAGGTGGGCGGGCACGGGATAGGCGATGCGCAACGGGCCAAGGCGCGGCTGCGTGTGCACCCGGTGGATACGCGCGAAACGGGTGGACAGCGCATCCAGCAGCGCCACCCGGCGCTCCTCGCTGGCCACGCTGGCCACGCAGGCGACATCGCCCCGCGGTAGCGCGCGCAGCCAGTCGCCAGCCGCATCATGGGCGATCGCCCGGGGCTCGCCGGGCAGGCCATCGGTACCCACCTCGGCGTATTTCAAGCGCGTGTTGCCGAGGTCGAACACCCAGGTGCTCATGCGCGCACGCTCACGTCGGCCGCGTGCACGCGGCGCTCGTGGCCATCGCCCATGCGCACCCGCAGCGCGCCGTCCTCGGCGATGCCGAGCGCCTGCGCCTCCCATGTGGAGGCCGCGTCGTGCACGCGCACGCCGCGTCCGGCGAGCGCATCGTGCACGGCATAGCGCGGCAGGAAGGGCGCGAGGCCGTCGGCGTCGAAACGCGCCAGCGCCGGCAGCAACGCGTCCAGCACGGCGGCGACGACCGCATTGCGCGAGACCCCGGCCTGCATCGCCGCGAGATCGATCCAGGGCTGGTCGATGCCGGCGCCCACCGCCCCAGGCATGCGCACGTTGAGGCCAAGGCCGATCACCGCGCGCGCCACGCCACCGGCCTCGCCGCCGCCTTCGACGAGCAATCCGCCGAGCTTGCGCAGGCCGTGGCCATCGTCGACGACCAGGTCGTTCGGCCACTTCAGCGCAACGCGCCCGAAACCAAGGTCGTGCAATGCGTCGCAGGCGGCGATCCCGGCGACCAGGCTCAGCCCGCCCAGGCGCGCCAGTCCGCCGTCGAACTGGCGGGCCACCGAGAGATAGACATGCGCGCCCAGCGGCGATTGCCAATTGCGGCCGCGTCGCCCGCGACCGCCGGTCTGGCGCTCGGCGAGCAGCACCGCGCAGCCGTCCACCGGCGCCCCGCGCCGCAGCAGTTCGCTGTTGGTGGAGTCGAGCGTCCATGCCACCTCCAGCGACGCCAGCTGGAGGTGCGCTGTCGGCGCCATCGCGGCACGGATCGCTGCGGCGTCCAGCCAGTTGGGCGGATCGCGCAAGGCATAGCCGCGTCCGGGCACGGCCTCGACCACGACGCCGGCGGCGCGCAAGGCTTCGATGCGCTTCCACACCGCGGCGCGGGTCTGCCCGGCCTCGCGGGCGAGCGCATCACCGCTCACCGGGCCGGCCGCCAGTCGCTGCAGCAGCGTGCGTTCGGCGTGCGCGTCGCTCACCGCGACCAACCGCGATGCAGCCGATGCAACAGGCGCGCCCGTTCGAAGCGCGACTCGGTGCCCTGCCGCAGGCGCTGCAGGTTGGCGCGGTGGGTAAAGGCGATGAAGAGCGCCGCAAACATGGAGAACCACAGCCGCGCGGGCTCGGCGTCGGTGCCCCACGCGAGCACCGGCAGGGCCAGCGCGGCGAGCACGGTCGACAACCCGACGTAACCGGTGGCGACCAGCACCAGCATCCACACCGGCAGCAGCACGCCGATTGACCACGGCCACAGCATCAACAGGCCGCCGACCGCGGTCGCCGCGCCCTTGCCGCCGCGGAAGCCGTGCCACAGCGGCCACACATGGCCGACCACCGCGCAGGCCGCGGCGGCATAGCCATGCGCGGTCACGTCGAACGCCTGGCCCAGCGGCGCGAAGCGCAGCGCGAGCCACGCCGCCAGCGCGCCCTTGCCGAGGTCGATCGCGACCACCCCGAGCGCGAAGCGCCAGCCGAGGGTGCGCAGGGCATTGGTGCCGCCGGCGTTGCCGCTGCCGTGGCGACGGATGTCAACCCCGCGCAGGCGACCGAGCAGCAGGCTGCCGGACACCGACCCCAGCAGGTAAGCGCACAGCAGCAGCAGGACGGTCAAGGCGATCGGGGGCATGCCGGTGATGATAATCGCGCCGCGTCAGCGCCCGGTCATCGCGGCAGGCGGGGCCTGCGCACTCAGGCCGCGTCCGGGGCCGGCTGCAGGCCGACCACCAGCGTGCCGGGCCCCGCGTGCGCACCCACCGCCGGACCCACTTCGACCAGGTGCGCCTCGACCACCGGCAAGCGCGTGCGCAAGGCCGCGAGCAGGCGCTCGCCATCCGCGGGTGCATCCGCATGCCCGACGATCAGCCGCCAGCCGCTGGCCACGGGCGCGCGTCGTGCAACGTAACGGGCGAAGGCTTCCGACGCACGGCCACGGGCCAACAGCCCGCCGGCCACGCCGAGGGTGCCGTCCCCGCGCACCTTGGCGATCGGCAGCAGGCCGCTCCAGCGCACCATCGGCCCCGCCCAGCGCGGGATCCGCCCACCGCGCACCGCGTGCGAGATGTCGCGCGCCATCGCCCACGTGGTGGTCAATGGCTTGAGCCGCGCAATCTCCGCGAGGATCTCCGCAGTCCCGGCGCCGGCGTCGGCCAGTTCGCCGGCCCGCCACGCCAGCAGGGCCTGGCCCGCGCTCACGTGTCCGCTGTCGAGGCAGGCCGGTGGTTTTGGCTGCGCGCGCGCGGCGGTCTCCGCGGCCTGCAGGGTGCCGGACAAGGGCCGCGACAAGCCGACATAGACCGCGCCGGACTGGTGCGCCAGCACGTGCTCGAACACCCGGCGGAAGTCGCCGGGCGGCGGCTGGCTGGTCTTCGGCAATTGCGCGCTCGCCGCCATGCGCCGGTAGAACGCGCCGGCGGTGAGGCCAAGGCGGTCGAGGTAGTCGCGGCCGTCCAGGCTCACCCGCACCGGGACGACGTGGATGCCGAGGCGGTCGGCCAGCAAGCCCGGCAGGTCGGCCGCGCTGTCGGTGACGATCGCCACCCGGGTCGGCGACTCCGCGCTCCGCTGCTGCTGCAGCATGTCGTCGGCCTTCATCGACTCGACCTGGCCATGCAGCGCGCAGGCATCGAACAGCGCCTGCGGGCTGCCGACATGGCCATGCACGCGCACCCGCGTGCGGCTGCCGGCGACGACCAGGGAATCGACGCCCAGCGCCACCAGCGCCGCCTGCAACGCCTGGCGGTCGATCGCATCGCCCAGCACCAGGCATTCGGTGCAGTAGCGGCAATCGGGATCCACATCTTCGTGCAGGTGCGCGATCTCCGCGCCGGCATCGTTCGCCGCGGCGGGCGCGGCCTGCATGCGCATCGCGCGCGGGCCGCCCTCGACGTATTCGGCGATGCCTTCCAGCCAGTCGACGAAGCCGCGCGCGCCGGCATCGACCACCCCGGCCTTCTGCAACACCGGCATCTGCCGCGGCGTATCCGCCAGTGCGTGGCGCGCCCGTTGCAATGCGCGGGTGAAGCCGGTGCGTGGATCGTCGCTGCTGGCCTGGCCCGCGGCCTCGTCGAGCGCATCGGCGAACGCGGAGATGACGCTGAGGATGGTCCCCTCCACCGGCTTGGCCAGTGCGCTGCGCGCACTGTCCGCGCCCCGTCGCACCGCGGCGGCCAGCGCCCGCGCGTCCAGCACGGGGGCGTTGCGCGCCTGCTCGGCCAGGCCGACGAGGAACTGCGCCATGATCGCGCCGGAATTGCCGCGCGCGCCATCGATGGCGTCGTTGCCGATGCGCGCGAGCAGTTCGCCGATGTGCCGGCTGCGCCGGCTCAACGCACCCTGCAGCACGTTGCCGAGGGTCGAGGCGAGGTTGTTGCCGGTATCGCCGTCGGGCACCGGGAACACATTGATGCGATTGAGCTCGTCGCGCGCGGCGATGACCCGGCGCGTACCGGCGATCATCGCGCGGCGCAGCGCGGCGGCGGTGACGGCGGGAGCGGGCGTGGACTGGGCGGCATCCATGCGGCGAAGTCTGCGCGATCCGCGCCACGGGGCCTGTTGCGATGCACCATGCAACCTTTTCCGTTCAGGCTGCATCCACGCTATAGTCCGTGTTGGGATCATGCCTCCAAAGCGTGCCCGTCCTCCTCTCTGGTGACCCGCATGTCGCTGTCCGCCCGCCGCTTCCGCCTGGCCCTGGTCTGCATCGCGCTGCTGTGCGCCAGCGGCGTCGCCGCCGCCACGGATGGACGCCACCTGTCGGCCGATGGCGCCGGCAGCTGCCCGGACGGGGAAACCGCGACCGCCACCGACGCCGATCGGGTCGAGGATCCGGAGGCCGATCCGGCCGCGGCGAACGCCGCGCGCAGGACCCCGAAGGCGAAGCCGGCCGTTGCGCCGCGCGCCACCGGCACGCGTCCTGCCGCGCCGCGCTGGCACAGTTTCCTGCCCGGGATGTTCCGCTGAGCGAGGCCGGCACCACGCCGGCCCGCCCGCACCCGCGATGATCTGGCCGTTCCGGCGGCGCAACACTGCGCCCGACCTCGATCCTGCGCTCTGGCGCCAGGCCGCCGCCGGCCTGCCCTGGCTGCGCACGCTGGACCCCGCGCGCGACCAGCGCTTGCAGGCGCTGGTCGCCGCCTTCCTCGCCGGCAAGGCGATCACCCCGCTGCGCGGGCTGCGCCTGAACGACGTGCAGCGCCTGCGCCTGGCGATGCTGTGCTGCCTGCCGTTGCTCGAGTTCGGACGCGAGGGCCTGCACGGCTGGCGCGAACTGCTGGTCTACCCGGACGCCTTCCGGGTGCAGCGCAGCCACCAGGACGCGCATGGCGTGCTGCACGAATGGGACGACGACATGATCGGCGAGGCGTGGGAGCACGGCCCGGTCATCCTGTCCTGGGCCGACGTGCGCGCCGACATCGCCGCACCGCGCGACGGCTTCTGCGTGGTCGCCCACGAGATCGCGCACAAGCTGGATGCGCTGGACGGCGCGATGGACGGCACCCCGCCGCTCCCGCGCGACTGGCAGCTGCAATGGGCCTCCGACTTCCAGCGCGCCTACGACGCGCTGTGCGCGCGGGTCGATGCCGGCGACGACAGCCCGATCGACGACTATGCGACCGAATCCCCGGAGGAGTTCTTCGCGGTCTGCACCGAGTACCACTTCAGCGATCCCGCGCGACTGCGCGACGCCATGCCCGAGGTTGCGGCGCACCTGCAGCGGTTCTACGGAGCGCCATTGCTCGCATAAAGCGGCTGGCACGCATGGCAGCCATGCGGCCTGCGCCTTGGGGCATGGCTTCGAGCGGGCCAGGGATGGCCCGCGGCCGCGACATCAGTCGTGGATGACTGGATAGAGCGGCGAAGCCATGCCCCAAGGCGCAGGCCGCGTGGTCGCAGCATCGATGCGTGCGCGGTCAGAGTCCCGGCGGCAGCACGATCTCGAACTTCGCGCCGCCAAGCTCCGCCGAACGCGAGACGTGCAGCTCGCCGCGATAGCTCTTGACGATGTCCTGCACGATCGCGAGGCCAATGCCGTGGCCCTGCACCCGCTCGTCGCCGCGCACGCCACGCTGCAGCACATGCGCGATGCGGTCCTCGGCGATGCCGGGCCCATCGTCCTCGACCGCGATCGACAGGCCGGGCCGGCGACCGGCGCTCTCCGTGCCTTCGGCGATGGTCAGCAGGACACGCGCCCGCGCCCACTTGAACGCGTTTTCCAGCAGGTTGCCCAGCAACTCCTGCAGGTCGCCGACCTCGCCGTGGAAGCGGGCCTGCGGCGCGATCTCGAACTCGCACAGCACCCGCTTGCCGGCATACACCTTCTCCAGCCCGGTCACGATCTGCTCGGCGTGCGGCTCGATCTCGATCGGCGCGGCGAACAACTGGTGGCCGGAGCGCGCGGCGCGCGCCAGCTGGTAGGACACCAGGTCATTCATGCGCCGCAATTGGGTGTCAACTTCGACGCGCAACTCCGCCTCGCCGGCGCCGCTGTCCAGCCGCGTGCGCATCACCGCCAGCGGCGTCTTCAGGCTGTGCGCGAGGTCGGCGAGCGTGTTGCGCTGGCGGTCCAGGTTCTCGCGCTCGCTCTCGATGAACGCATTGATGCTGGCGGTCAGCGGTTCCAGCTCGCGCGGATGGGCTTCGCTCATGCCGGACGCGTGGCCGGCCTGGACGCGCTTGAGGTCGGCGATCACATCGCGCAGCGGACGCAGGCTCCAGCGCAGCACGAGCATCTGCAGCAGCAGCAGGACGAGGCCCGCACCGCCCAGGTTGAGCCAGAGCGCGGAGCGGAACGCCCCAAGCTGCCGGCCGAGCGCGGTGGTGTCCTCCAGTACATAGACGGCGTACGGCACCTCGGTGCCGTCGGCGCGAGTCGCGTCGACCAGGCCGATCCCGTAGCGGTAGACCTCGCCCGCCTCGCCATTGATCTGGGTGAGCGGCAACGGCCCTTCGAAGACCTGTTGGCGCGCAGCGAGCATCGAGGCCGGCGGCAGGCGCGGCCCTTGCGCGGACTCCGACTCCCAACGCCGGCTCGGCAGCACGATCTGCGCATACAGCCCGCTACCCGGGCGCTTGAAGCGCGGGTCGGGCGGGTCGTACGGCGGGATGACGCTGCCGTCGCGGGCGAAGTCGCTGCTGGCGTAGGCAAGCGCATAACTGTGCAGGCGCTCGCGCATGCCGCTCTGCGCGGTGCTGAGGAACGCGCGGTCCAGCGCGAAACCGGCCAGCGCGAGGAACGCCACCAGGCCCAGGCTTGCCGCCCACAACTGGCGCGACTGCAGCGAACGGGGCTGGGCGATGCGCAAACGACGCGGGCGCGGCTGGTCGGCCGCGCCCGTGGGCTTCGGGGGATCGACGGCGGGCGCCGGGGTCATGCGCGGGACGCGCGACCAGCGGCGGGCCTCACGCGCCGCGCCGCCGGAATGCGCTTACTCCCCGCTCCGCGGGATCGCGAAGCGGTAGCCACGGCCGCGCACGGTCTCGATCGGCTTGAGGCTGCCATCGGGATCGAGCTTCTTGCGCAGGCGGCCGATGAACACTTCGAGCACGTTCGAGTCGCGGTCGAAGTCCTGCTGGTAGATGTGCTCGGTGAGGTCGGCCTTCGAGACCAGTTCGCCGGCGTGCATCATCAGATACTCGAGCACCTTGTACTCGTAGCTGGTGAGGTCGACGTTGGCGCCGTTGACGCTGACCGTCTGCGCGGCGAGGTCGAGCATCACCGGTCCGCATTCCAGGCTCGGCTTGCTCCAGCCGGCGGCGCGGCGGACCAGCGCATTGATGCGGGCCAGCAACTCCTCGACATGGAACGGCTTCACCAGGTAGTCGTCGGCACCCTGCTTCAGGCCCTCGACCTTGTCCTGCCAGCTGGAGCGCGCGGTCAGGATCAGCACCGGGAACTTCTTGCCTTCGTCGCGCAGGGCCTTGATCAACTCCATGCCCGACATCTTCGGCAGGCCGAGGTCGATGATGCCGACGTCGAACGGCACTTCGCGGCCCATGTACAGGCCTTCCTCGCCGTCTTGCGCGGCATCGACCGCATAGCCTTCGCGCTTCAGACGCGCGGCCAGGGTTTCGCGCAGCGGGGCTTCGTCTTCGACGAGCAGGATACGCATGGAATCTCCTCGTGGGATCCGGCCTCGCGGCCGGGGGCATCTGTCAGCGGCTCAGGATGCGGGGTCAGTCGTCATTGTCGCGTGGAGGCGGGGGCGGGCGACGACCACCGCTCTCGCGCTGGGCCGGGCGTTCGCCTTCGTCGTGGCGCGGCTCCTGCATGAAGACGCGCACGCGGCCCTGGTCGTCCACCACCTTGACCCGGTGCATATCGCGGCCGTCGTACTGCACGCGCTCGGCCGACAGCACTTCGCCGCGGGTGTCGCGCTCGACCCGGCGCACGGCATCGGACAGGCTGCTGTGGTCCGCGCGATTGTTGCCCTGTTCCTGCTGCTGGCGCCCGCCCCGGCCACCGCCGTTCGATTGCGGATCCGCGAAGGCCGGCAACGCCGGCAGCATCGCCAGCAAGGCGAGGGCCAGGAGCGTCAACGAGGGCGGGCGACGGCGGGACATGGCGGGACCAGTTGGCGGAACGTTGGCGACGATTCTGGGCGCGGGCGGTGAATCGGCCCTGAAATCACCTGAACAGGATACCGCGCTGTTCAGGTTCGGGGCAGCGGCACCCGTCAAAACACTTCGCCGATGCAGCAGCGCAGGGAGCCGCCCCCGGCCTCGATCGCGTCCAGGGCCACGGATTCGACCCGGAAACCGGCTTCCGCGAGGACCTGCCGATGGGGCGGGGCCAGGGCCGCGGCGGCGGCGGCGCTCATCCACACCGTTTCCCGGGACAAGGCGATGCAATTGCCGACGAAGGCGACATGTTCGTCGGCGTTGCAGGTGATCGCATGCGGCGCGTGGAACCCGGCGATCGCCGCGGGCACCGCCGGATCGGCGAAACCGCCTGGGCAGACCACCGCCGCCCGCCCGGCCAGCACCGCCAGCACGACGTTCGCGTGGTACTCGCCGGCAGCGAGGTCGAACAGCAGGGTGGCGCGCAGGCCGAAGGCCGCGTGCATCAGGCGCGCGCCGTCCTCGTCGCAGCGCTCGGAGAGGCCGCAATACCCCAGCCCGCGGGCGCGGTCGATCACCAGCGAGCCGGTGAGCTCGCACGGATTCGGCTGGCCGGACAGGTCGACCTCGTCGCGGCCCAGCACGTCGCGGAAGAAGGCGCGGATGTCGGCGCGCCCGGCCTCGCGCTGGCGCACCGGGTGGCGCATGCGGCCGACCACGTAACGCCCGGGTGCGCAGCCGAAGACGTTGTTCGGGAACACCGCGTCCGGGGTGGCCGGATCGCCGGCGAAGCAGAGCGTCGGCAGCACCGCGGAGATCGCGCGCTGCAGGTCGCGGTGCTGCAGGGAGGCACGTTGCGCGTCGAAGGCGGCGGCATCGGCCATGTAGACGTTGTCGGTGGCCGACTGCCCGGCCCGCGCAAACCCGTCCGGCGCGACCAGGAACGCCGCGCGCGGCGTGGCCGGACCGAAGTCGGCTTCGACGCCACGCGCGAAGGCGAAGAAGGCATCGAGGTCGCGGGTGATCATGCCGCCTGCGCCCCGCGCTCGGTGAGCGCCAGCGCCTGCTCGACCAGCGCCCAGCCGGCACCCGGCTTGTGCGCGCCCTCGCTCAGGACCTGGCGGAACGCGCGACCGCCCGGCTGGCCGGCGAACAGGCCGAGCACGTGGCGGGCGATGTGCTTGAGGAACACCCCGCGATCGAGCTGCGCCTCGACATACGGCCGGTAGGCGCGCAGCAGGTCGGCCCGCGAGCGCAGCGCGCCGCCGAACCACGCGACGTCGAGTTCATGCAGCAGGTAGGGCGTGTGGTAAGCGGCGCGACCGAGCATCGCGCCATCGACATGCGCCAGGTGCGCGGTCGCCTCCGCCGCATCGGCGATACCGCCATTGACCACCACCTGCAGCGCCGGGCGCTCGCGCTTGAGCCGGTAGGCCCAGTCGTAGCGCAGCGGCGGCACCTCGCGGTTCTCCTTCGGCGACAGGCCCTGCAGCCACGCATTGCGTGCATGCACCACGAAGGTCGCGCAGCCGGCGGCGGCGATGGTGTCGACGAAGGCGAGGAAGCGCTCCCATTCGTGGTCGTCGTCGACGCCGAGCCGGCACTTCACCGTCACCGGTACGCCGGGCACCGCCGCGATCATCGCCGCCACGCTGTCGGCGACCAGCGCCGGCTCGCGCATCAGGCAGGCGCCGAAGCGCCCCGCCTGCACGCGGTCCGAAGGGCAGCCGCAGTTGAGGTTGACCTCGTCGAAGCCGGCGTCGACGCCGATCCGCGCGGCCGCGGCCAGCAGCGCCGGCTCGCTGCCGCCCAGTTGCAGCGCGACCGGATGCTCGACCGGGTCCATCGCCAGCAGGCGCGCGCGGTCGCCGTGGAGTACCGCGTTGGCGTGGACCATCTCGCTGTACAGCCGCGCATGCGGCGCCAGCACGCGGTGGAAGACGCGGCAATGCGGGTCCGTCCAGTCCATCATCGGGGCGACGGACAGGCGCAGCTGGTCGGCGGGGATGGCGGGCGCAGGGGTCACGGCCGGCATTGTACGGACGACCATCGTCTGACTGCGGCGAACGGAGGCATGCGCGACAATGGCGGCCTCGCCCACGCACCCCACGACCGCGATGACCAGCCCCGCCCCCGACGCGATGTTCCGCAAGCCGCTGCCCGGCACCTCCCTGGACTGGTACGACGCCCGCGCGGCGGTCGAGGCGCTGCGCCCCGGCGCCTGGGCCGGCCTGCCCTACACCGCCCGCGTGCACGCCGAGAACATCGTGCGCAAGGCCGACCCTGCCATGCGCGACGCCTACCTCGCCCAGCTGGTCGAACGCCGCCGCGACCTCGACTTCCCGTGGTTCCCGGCGCGCGTGGTCTGCCACGACATCCTCGGCCAGACCGCGCTGGTCGACCTCGCCGGCCTGCGCGACGCGATCGCCGACCAGGGCGGCGATCCCGCGCGGGTCAATCCGGTGGTGCCGGTGCAGCTGATCGTCGACCACTCGCTGGCGGTGGAGGCGCCGGGCTCGGACCCGGAGGCGTTCCGCAAGAACCGCGAGATCGAGGACCGCCGCAACGCCGACCGCTTCCATTTCATCGAATGGACCAAGCACGCCTTCGCCAACGTCGACGTGATCCCCGCGGGCAACGGGATCATGCACCAGATCAACCTGGAGAAGATGTCGCCGGTGGTGTACGTGCAAGATGGCGTGGCCTTCCCGGACACCTGCGTCGGCACCGACTCGCACACCCCGCACGTGGATGCGCTCGGCGTGATCGCGATCGGCGTCGGCGGGCTGGAAGCGGAGAACGTGATGCTCGGCCGCGCCTCGTGGATGCGCACGCCGGACATCGTGGCGGTCGAACTCGATGGCCGGCCGCGGCCCGGCATCACCGCCACCGACGTGGTGCTGGCGCTGACCGAGTTCCTGCGCAAGGAGAAGGTGGTCGGCGCCTACCTGGAGTTCCGGGGCGAGGGCGCCGCGGCGCTGACCATCGGCGACCGCGCGACGATCTCCAACATGGCGCCCGAGTACGGCGCCACCGCGGCGATGTTCGCCATCGACGACAACACGCTCGACTACCTGCGCCTGACCGGCCGCGACGACGCCCAGGTCCGGCTGGTCGAGACCTATGCGAAGGCCGCCGGGCTGTGGGCCGATGATCTCGCCGATGCGCAGTACGAACGCACCCTGCGGTTCGACCTGTCCGGCGTCGTGCGCAATATGGCCGGTCCGTCGAACCCGCATCGCCGCCTGCCGGTGGACGACCTCGCCGCGCGCGGCATCGCCGACGAGGCCAAGCTCGCCGCGGGCAAGGCCGACGAAGCCGCCGGCCTGATGCCGGATGGCGCGGTCATCATCGCCGCGATCACCTCCTGCACCAACACCAGCAACCCGCGCAACGTGATCGCCGCCGGCCTGCTGGCGCGCAACGCGAATGCCAGGGGCCTGCTGCGCAAGCCGTGGGTGAAGAGCTCGCTGGCGCCGGGCAGCAAGGCGGTGCAGCTGTACCTGGAGGAGGCCGGCCTGCTGGCGGAGCTGGAACGCCTGGGCTTCGGCATCGTCGCCTTCGCCTGCACCACCTGCAACGGCATGAGCGGTGCGCTGGACCCCGCGATCCAGCAGGAGATCATCGACCGCGACCTGTACGCCACCGCGGTCCTCAGCGGCAACCGCAACTTCGACGGGCGCATCCATCCCTACGCCAAGCAGGCCTTCCTCGCCTCGCCGCCGCTGGTGATCGCCTACGCGATCGCCGGCACGGTGCGCTTCGACATCGAGAAGGATGCGCTGGGCCTGGATGCCGACGGCCGCCCGGTCACGCTCAAGGACATCTGGCCGAGCGACGCCGAGATCGACGCGGTGGTGCGCGCCAGCGTGAAACCCGAACAGTTCCGCCGGGTCTACGACCCGATGTTCGCGCCGCGCATGGCGCACGCCGGCCACGTCGCCCCGCTCTACGCATGGCGCCCGCAGAGCACCTACATCCGCCGCCCGCCGTACTGGGAAGGCGCGCTGGCCGGCGAACGCACGCTGCGCGGCATGCGCCCGCTGGCGGTGCTCGGCGACAACATCACCACCGACCACCTGTCGCCGTCGAACGCGATCCTCGCCTCCAGCGCGGCCGGCGAATACCTGGCGAAGATGGGCCTGCCGGAGGAGGACTTCAATTCCTACGCCACCCATCGCGGCGACCACCTCACCGCGCAGCGCGCGACCTTCGCCAACCCGCAGCTGGTCAACGAGATGGCGGTGGTCGATGGCGAGGTGAAGAAGGGCTCGCTGGCTCGGATCGAGCCGGACGGCACCGTGGTGCGCATGTGGGAAGCGATCGAAACCTACATGCAGCGCAAGCAGCCGCTGGTGATCATCGCCGGCGCCGACTACGGCCAGGGCAGCTCGCGCGACTGGGCCGCCAAGGGCGTGCGCCTGGCAGGCGTGGAGGCGATCGTCGCCGAGGGCTTCGAGCGCATCCACCGCACCAACCTGGTCGGGATGGGCGTGCTGCCGCTGGAGTTCCTGCCCGGCACCACCCGCAAGACGCTGGGCATCGACGGCACCGAAACCTTCGACGTGGTCGGTGCGCGCACCCCGCGGGCGACGCTGGCGCTGGTGATCCACCGCGCCAACGGCGAGACCGTCGAGGTCCCGGTGACCTGCCGGCTGGATTCCGATGAAGACGTCGAGGTGTACGAGGCCGGCGGCGTGCTGCAGCGCTTCGCGCAGGATTTCCTCGCCGCCAACCGGAGCGCGTGAGATGAGCGACTTCGCCCCGCAACTCCGCATCCCCGCCACCTACATGCGCGGCGGCACCAGCAAGGGCGTGTTCTTCCGCCTGCAGGACCTGCCCGCGTTCGCGCAGGCGCCAGGCAAGGCGCGCGATGCCCTGCTGGTGCGCGTCATCGGCTCGCCCGATCCATACGGCAAGCAGACCGACGGCATGGGCGGCGCGACCTCGAGCACCAGCAAGGTGGTGATCATTTCGCCGGCGTCGGTGCCGGACCACGATGTCGACTACCTCTACGGCCAGGTGCCGGTCGACGGCGACTTCATCGACTGGAGCGGCAACTGCGGCAACCTGTCTTCCGCGGTGGGCCCGTTCGCGATCGCCAACGGCTTCCTCGACCCCGCGCGCATCCCGCGCGACGGCCTGTGCACGGTGCGGATCTGGCAGGCCAACATCGGCAAGACCATCGTCGCGCACGTGCCGGTGCGCGCTGGCGAGGTGCAGGAATCCGGCGACTTCGAGCTCGACGGCGTGACCTTCCCCGCCGCCGAGATCGCGCTGGAATTCCTGGATCCCGCCGACGAAGGCGAGGACGGCGGCGCGATGTTCCCGACCGGCCAGCTGGTCGACGAACTCGACGTGCCCGGCCTAGGCCGCGTCCGCGCCACCCTGATCAACGCCGGCGTGCCGATGGTGTTCGTCGAAGCGGCGACGCTCGGCTACGACGGCACCGAGCTGCAGCCCGCGATCAACGAGGACAAGGCCGCGCTGGCCAAGCTGGAGGCCATCCGCGCCGCCGGCGCGGTGCGCATGGGGCTCATCGGCGACGTGGCGCAGGCCGCGGCGCGCCCGCTCACGCCCAAGGTCGCGTTCGTCGCGCCGCCCAAGGATTACGTCGCGTCGAGCGGCAAGCCGGTCGCCGCCGCCGACATCGCCCTGCTGGCGCGCGCGATCTCGATGGGCAAGCTGCACCACGCGATGATGGGCACCGCCTCGGTCGCCATCGCCACCGCCGCCGCGGTGCCGGGCACGCTGGTCAATGCCGCGGCCGGCGGCGGGACCCGCGACGTCGTGCGCTTCGGGCATCCCTCCGGCACCTTGCGCGTGGGCGCGGACGTGCGCCAGGTCGACGGCCAGTGGGTCGCGACCAAGGCGGTGATGTCGCGGTCCGCGCGGGTGCTGATGGAAGGCACGGTGCGCGTGCCGGTGGAACAGGTGGCGGGCGCCTAGTCGGCGTCGGGAATCGCGAGGCCGGCCTTGCGCAATTCGTGGCGGGCCTGGTTGAAGCCGGTGCCCGGCACCATCTCGCCGTCGCGGTCGGCCAGCGCATCCCATTGCGCGAGCAGGGCTTCCGGCGTCGGGTCGGCCAGGTGCACGCCCTGGGTGAGGGTCACGTGCGCTAGCTCGTAGCTGCCCGCGCCCGCGCACAGGATCGCGCGGGTCGGGGCGGCGTCGGCGACCAGCGCCAGCACCGCCGGGCTCACCAGCGCCGGATCCAGCGCATCCAGCTGGTCCTGCGGCAGGATGCCTTCCATCATCCGCGTGTACGCGGTTGGCGCGAGGCAGTTGACGCGGATCCCGTAGCGCTCGCCTTCCAGCGCCAGCGTCTGCATCAGCCCGACCAGCGCCATCTTCGCCGCGCCGTAGTTGGCCTGGCCGAAGTTGCCGTACAGGCCGGACGAGGACGTGGTCATCACGATGCGGCCATGGCGTTGCGCGCGCATCGGTTCCCACACCGCCTTGCTGCAGTGGGCCGCGCCCATCAGGTGCACGTCGACCACCGCACGGAAGTCGGCGAGGTCGAGCTTGGCGAAGGACTTGTCGCGCAGGATGCCGGCGTTGTTGACCAGGATGTCGACGCGGCCCCAGTCGGCGACCACGCCATCGACCATCGCCTGCACCGCGTCGGCATCGGTCACCGAACACTGCACGGCGCGCGCCTGACCGCCGGCGGCCACGATCTCGGCGGCCACCGCGTCGGCGCCCGCGCCGAGGTCGTTCACCACCACGCGTGCACCGCGCCGTGCGAGCAGCAGGGCGTGCTGGCGGCCGAGGCCGCCGCCCGCGCCGGTGACGATGGCGACGCGGCCAGCCAGGTCGATCATGTGCATGCGTTCAGGCCTCGGAAAGATGGGCGATGCCGGCCATCGCCGCCTCGCGGTGGTGGTCGTCGAAGGGAATCACGCGCACGGCGGCGAGGTCGATGCCATCGAGGCAGCGCGCGTTGACGCTGATCCCGTCCGGGTGGCTGCGCGGCACGTAGAAGGACTTGATGCCGCAGTGGCCGCAGAACAGGTGCCGGGCCGCGCCGGTATTGAAGCGGTACTCGACCAGCGCGTCCGCGCCGGACAGCAGGCGAAACCGCGTGGCCGGCACGATCAGGTGCAGGAAGCCGGTCATCCGGCAGATCGAGCAGTTGCAGTCCAGCACCTCGAGCGGGGTCGCTGCGTCCACTTCGAAACGCACGCGCCCGCAATGGCAGCCGCCGGCGAAGTCGGTGCGGGCAGGGGGCGGGGTCATCGCAAGGCGCTCATCGCGGAGTGGCATCGGCCTTGTCGCGCGGCTTGGTCCGCGCCGCCCTGGCGTCGCCACTGCGTGGGGGCCCCGCTTTCGGCGCCGCCGGCCCTTCTCCCGAGGGGCGTACCCCGGGATCCGCCGCCTTGCCCCGATTGGGATAGATCCGCTGCAGCTCCGGATCCAGGAGGATCGGGCGCGCCCAGCGATCGTAGGTGGGCACCAAGCCCCGCTTCAAGCGACGGAACTCCGGCGAACCCGGCCGGATCCCCTGCCGCTGCGCCACCATGCCCCATCCTTGGTCGCGGTGCTGCTGCCAGTCATCCGCGACGGCATCGCAGGGACGACCAACCTCCCGCGCGATGGCGCAGGCGTAGTACACGTCGGCGGGCGCCCAGCGACGCCGCACCAACAACTCGTCGACCAGCGGGCGTGGCGCGCCCTGGTAACGCACGACTTCGTCGATGAAGGGATCCCGATAGCGATGGGCGTAGGCGTTCATGTCGCCGAGCCAGGCATCGACCCAGGCATCGCCGGTGCGCGGCGTCCAGCCCGGGCTGGCGACCTGCGCCGCCGCCTGGGCCGCGACGGCCAGCGCCATGGCGCAAACGAACGAAACCGCGCGGCATCTCGGCACGGGCCCACCTCGGGTCGCTGGGATTGGATGCCATTGTGTCGCAAGCGACGGCGTGCGTGGCATGCGAACACGCCGCATCAACGCGGATGGGGTCGGGCCAGCGGCGCCAGCAGATCGTCCGCCAGCCGCGGATCCGCCCGCCCGGACGATGCACGCGCCTGCAGGCGGCCATCCGCCAGGCGCAGGTAGGTACGCTCGCCGCCATCGACGCGCCGCAGTTGCAGCAGGTCGCCGCGCGCGCGCCACGTCCCGGACTCCTCGAAGCGTCGCGCATGGCCATCGTCGAGATAACGTTCGACCAGGCGGTAGCGCTGCGAGCCACCATCCGCCTCCAATCGCAGCCACGCCTCGATCGCGTCGCAGTCCGCGCAGGCGCGCACGCCGCTGAATTCCATCCCGATACCGGGCTCGCCCGCCTGCTCCGCCGGCGCTTCCACGCGCCCGCAGCCGGCCAACAGCAGGACGAGTGAGGCGACAACGCAGGAAAGGCGCGGCATGCGCCGATTGTGTCGCACCCGGCCGGATCCGGACGCACGAACGGCGCCCCGTGGGCGCCGTTCGTCGTGCCGCGGCATGGCGGAACTCAGCGGCGGTCGCGCCAGCGGCGACCATCCCAGTCGCGGTCGCCATCTCGGTCATGGCGCGGGTCGTAGTACACCGCGGTGCACTTGCCGTTGTGGTTGCACATCACCCGCTGCGGACCGGTCACGGGATTGCCGCGGTTGCGGTAATGGCCATAGGCGTTGCCGTACGGCGGACCCGCGCGATAGGACGCGCGCGGCACGTAGCGGTAGTAGACCGGGCGGCCGTAGCGGTCGCGCTGCATCACCAGTCGGTCGCCGTATCCGTAGTTGCCGTAGCGGTAGTACGGCACGCCGCCACGCAAGGCCACGTCGGCGACGTCGACCAGCACGCGGACCAGGGCGTCGGACTGCGCCTGCGCCGGAGCCGGCACGGCGATCGCCGCAGCGCCAAGGCTGGCGGCCAGAACGGCGGGGGCAAGGAATCGGGTCGTCAGGCTCATGGAGGTCTCCTCGGTCCGCACCATGCGGACGCAGGGACACCTTCGCGCGGCTGCCATGAACATGTTTTTAATCCAGCCCCACTGCGGCGCTAGCCAAGGGGCGGCATTCAGCGAAGTGAGTTCTGCGCCTGCAGTTCGTGGATCGCCGCGGGAAGCAGCGCCAGTCGCGCGATCGTGCGCATGCGTTCGATCCCTTCGCCGAGCGGCGCCTCCGCCTCGTGCGCCCAGGTGGTGTGGTACGGCACGTGCACGCCCCAACCGCCCAGCGCCAGCACCGGCGCGATGTCCGAGCGCAGCGAATTGCCGACCATCAGGAAGCGCCCGGCGTCGATGCCGAATTCCTCGAACAGGCGCGCGTAGGTGGCGGGGTCCTTTTCGCTGACGATCTCGATCCGCCGGAACAGGTCGGAGAGGCCGGAATCGCGCACCTTCGCTTCCTGGTGGAACAGGTCGCCCTTGGTGATCAGCACCACCGGGTGCGTGGACGCGACCTCGGCCACCGCTTCGCGCACGCCGGGCAGCAACTCGACCGGGTGCTGCAGGAGGTCCTTGCCGAGGACGACGATGCGATGCAGGTCGGCGGCGCTGATGCGTGCGCCGGTGATCTCCACCGCGGCCTCGATCATGGACAGCACCATGCCCTTCACGCCGTAGCCGAACAGCGCGATGTTGCGTTTCTCGACCGCGTACAGGCGCCCGCCCAGGTCGCCGAGGTCGACATAGCCGGCCACGATCTCCTCGAACCGCGCCTGCGCCTCGTCGAAGTAGTCCTGGCTGCGCCAGAGGGTGTCGTCGGCATCGAAGCCGACCAGCGCGATGTCCGCGCAGCGAAGGGTCTGTGGCTGCATGGCGCCAGTGTAAACGGGCAAGACGAAGGGCGACTCGCGCCGCCCTTCGTGCCGTGCCACAACGGTTGGCGCGTCCCTGCGCCGTGTTCTCTCGAATCGCGATCAGCCGCCTGCAGCGGGCTTCGCCTTGCCGTTTCCATTGGCCGCAAGCCAGGCCTTGTACTCGTCCTGGCTGAGCTCACCGTTGGCGTCTGCATCCGCCGCCGGGAAGACCTTGGCCAGACTCTCCATGCGCGCGGCCTCGCCGGCGTCCAGGGTGCCGTTGCCGTTCGCGTCCAGCGCGCTCCACGACATCGGCGCGGCCGGTGGCGCTGGGGTCGCGGGCGGCGGCGGGGCGGGCTTGGGCGGCATCGGGTCCTGCGCCTGCACCGTCGCCGCGGCCATCGCCAGGGTGGCCGACAGCGCGGCCATGAGCATTGTCTTCTGCATGTGTCACCTCGTGCGTTCTGCGGGGGATCAAAACGTGCGTCGCACCCGGGTCCGCTGACAGGTCCGGCACCGGATGCGCCACCCACCTTACGGACGCGCTCTGAACATGCCTTGCCGCGCAGCCTGAACCGCAACATCGCCTTAACCACCCAACCACGGATCCGTGCAAGGCGGGCGGCGCCCACGTTGAGCGCCCGCACGGCGCGCGGCATGATGCGCGCTTTGCCGAGGACCGCCCGTGGCCGACTGGATCCAGCGCATCCGCGACATCCCGGACTTCCCGAAGCCGGGGATCGTGTTCAAGGACATCATGCCGATGCTGGCCGATCCGCTCGCGAACGCGGCGGCGATCGATGCACTCGCCGCACCGTGGCGCGACACCGCGATCGACGCGGTGATGGCGATCGAGGCGCGCGGCTTCCTGCTCGGCGCGCCGCTGGCGCGGGAACTCCGCACCGGGCTGGTGGCGGTCCGCAAGCCCGGCAAGTTGCCGGGCCGGGTGATCGAGCAGCGCTATGCGCTCGAATACGGCGAGGATGCGTTGCAGGTGCAGGCGGATGCCCTGCCACCGGGCGCGCGCGTGTTGCTGGTCGACGACGTGCTCGCGACCGGCGGCACGCTCGCCGCCGCACGCGGACTGGCGGATGCGCTGCAGGCCGACGTGGTCGGCGCCGCGGTGCTCATCGAGCTCGATTTCCTCGACGGGCGCGCGCGCTGGTCCGGCGACGCGCCGTTGCGCGCCGCGTGGGTGCCCTGACCCCTGTACTGGCGGACGCCGGCGCGACGCGCCTCAGCGCCCCTGGTCGACCTTGCGCAGCCAGCCGAGCAGGCCCGCGAAATACGCCTGCTGGTCGTCATACATCGCCATGTGGCTGCCGTTGGGCAGGTACAGGTAATCGCCGCGCGGGAACTTCCGGCTCATCATCTGCATGAACGTCGGATCCATGGTGTCGTGCTCCGCGCCGATCACCAGGGTGGGCACTGCGATCTTCTCCAGGTCGGCAGTGCGGTCCCATTCCAGAAGGATGCCGCTGGCGCCCATTTCGCTGGGCCCCTGCATCGGCACGTAGACCGCCTTGTTGGTCTTGGAGAATGCCCGCTGCACCGGCTCCGGCCACTGCGACGCGGGCATGCGCAGGACGTGCTGCTCGTAGTACGGCAGCAGCAGTTCCTCGTAGCGCGCGTTGGTGTACTTGCCCGCGGCTTCCAGCGCGAGGATCTCCTTCAGCGCCGCCGGGTCCATGCGCGGCATCAGCACATCGCGCGCGTAGCGGTTGTAGGCCGGGATGCTCGACATCATGTTCGAGACCACCAGGCACTTGAGGTGCTGCGGGTACTTCAGCGCGTACTCGATGGCGAGGATACCGCCCCAGGAATGCCCCAGCACGCAGAAGTCCGCGGCATCCAGGCCCAGCGCCTGGCGCACCTGCTCGACTTCCTCGACGAAGCGGTCGACCGACAGCAACGGCGCCATGTCCTTGGGCTGGTCGCTGTAGGCAGAGCCCAATTGGTCGTAGTAGTAGTACTCCACGCCCGCCGCCGGCAGGAAGCTGTCGAACGCCTCGAAGTACTCGTGGGTGGCGCCCGGCCCGCCATGCAGCAACAGCAGCTTCAGCGTCGGGTTGTTGCCGACCCGCTTGGTCCAGACCTTGAAGTCGCCCTGCGGGGTGTGGATCGGGATCATCCGCGAGCCGCCGGAGAACGCATCCGCGCGCCCGGTGTTGTCGTGGTAGGACGCCAGCGTGGGCGGATCGGCGGCGAACGCGCCCCCCGCCAGCAGCAAGCCCAGCACACCGCCCAAGATCGCGCGCATCGTCTTTCCCCGAGGTCAACCAGCCAGCACTCTACGCGGCCCGGGGCGCCACCGCGATCCCTTCACGGTCGCCCGCCGGCGGCGCGCTAGGCTGCGCGCTTTCCGGCCCGCCGACCACCATGCTGCGTCCCGCCAAGCCCGACAACGAAGCCGAGCGCCTGCGCGCGCTGCAGCGTTACGACATCCTGGATTCCGCGCCGGAGGCCGCCTTCGACGACCTGGTCGCGATCGCCGCCGCGATCTGCGGGATGCCGATGGCGTCGGTGGCGCTGATCGACGCCGACCGCCAGTGGTTCAAGGCCCGGCTGGGCATCGAGGATCCGCAGACGCCGCGCGATGCCGCGTTCTGCGCGCATGCCATCCTGCAGCCGCACGAGACCATGGTGGTGCCGGACGCGCGCGCGGACGCGCGCTTCCGCGACAACCCGTACGTCACCGGCGCACCCGGCATCCGCTTCTACGCGGGCGCGCCGTTGCTCGATGCCGACGGATTGGCGGTCGGCACCCTCTGCGTCATGGATGGCGAACCGCGCACGCTGGAACCGCAACAGCAGGCGGCCCTGCAGGCGTTGTCGCGGCAGGTGTCGGCGTTGCTGGAACTGCGACGGACGAGCCGTGCGCTGCGCCTGCAACTGCAGGAGCGAGCGTGGTACGAGGAACAGCTGGTGAAGTTCAGCGATGCGCTGGAACTGGCCAACGCCGACCTCAACGAACAGGCCCGGCTGGACCCGCTGACTGGCCTGGCCAACCGGCGCGCACTGGTCGCGGCGCTGGAGCAAGCGTCGGCGGCGGGTCGACCGGCCTGCCTGGCGCTGCTCGACATCGACCACTTCAAGGCGATCAACGACACCCATGGCCATCCGGCGGGCGACGAGGTGCTGGTGCAGGTCGCCGCGACGCTGCGCGCGACCAGTGCAGGGCATGGCCTGCTGGCGCGGCATGGCGGCGAGGAGTTCGCGTGGCTGTTGCCGGAGGTGGACTTGGCGCAGGCGACGCTGCAGTGCGAGTACGCACGCGAGGCGGTGGCCTTCGCCTCGCAGGCGCTGCCGGTCACCATCAGTATCGGCGTCAGCGCCCATCGCCCCGGGGACACCGTCGGCGAGTGGCTGCAACGCGCCGACGCAGCGCTTTACGCAGCCAAGCGCGGTGGCCGCGACCGCGTGCAGGCCGCCTGACCCCGCCCGGGCTCAGGCCTTCTTCACGAACTCCGACTTCAGGCCCATCTGGCCGATCCCGTCGACCTTGCAATCGATGTCGTGGTCGCCATCCACGAGGCGGATGTTGCGCACCTTCGTGCCCACCTTGACGACCAGCGACGAGCCCTTGAGCTTGAGGTCCTTGATCACGGTGACGGTGTCGCCGTCCTGCAGGACGTTGCCGACCGCATCGCGCACGACCTTCGCATCCTCCGCCGCCTCAGCCTGCCCAGGCGACCACTCGTGCCCGCACTCCGGGCAGACCAGCAGCGCGCCGTCCTCGTAGGTGTAGGTGGACGCGCATTGCGGGCAGGGCGGCAAGGTGGACATGGGGGCAACCAAAAACGGGCGAAGCCGAGATTTTACGCCCCGCCACGCGTTGGCGCCCTGGAGGGGCCGGCGTCACCGCGAAACCGGCACCCGGCTCGCGTCGTCAGGTGTTCGGCGCCCCGCAGCCCTGCAGGTCGGCTACCGACGCCGCCTTCATCGCGCAATCGTAGTGACGCTTGGTCACCATCCCGGTATCCGCGCAGGTCTGGGAATCCTTGGCCAGCTGCTCCTCGCCGAGCACGCCCGCCGCATCCATGCCATCGAGCTTGTAGGTGTATTCGTAATAGGCACGGCAATCCGCCGCGCTGAGCTCGCGCGAATCCGATCCTGCCGTGCCACCGCAGCCCGCCAGCACCAAGCCGCCAAGGACCACGCCCGCGAACCTGTGCATCTTCATGCCCGCCTCCCCGTATGCGGCGCGCTCCGCCGCCCGCGGAAGATAGACACGCTGCGACGCAACCACAATCCGCGTGTCGCTGCGGGATGCGGATCGGGGACCAACGCATGCCAAGCGCGGACGAACGTCCCCGTTTCATTCCAGCGGGTTCAGCCGAGCTTGTTCAGTCCAGCGTGCCCAACGGCAGCACCAGCTCGTCGACCGGGTAGCCGCGCTGCGCCGCGCGGGCCACGATCGCGTCGTACTTCGATCGCGCCATCGTCGGCGTCCGCGACAGAATCCACAGGTACTTGCGGCTCGGGCCGCCGACCACCGCCCACTGGTAATCCGGATCGAGGTCGACCACCCAGTAGTCCGCCCACACCATCGGCACCCAGGCCAGCCAGTCCGGCGCGAACCGCACTTCCAGCTGTCCTGGCTGACCGGGCACCGGGCGCGCCACGCCCTCCGACACCATCCGCTTGCCCTGCTTGTCGTCGCAGGCGTTGCGGACGCCGATCCTGCCGTCGTCGCGGGGCGTGTAGGTCGCGGTGATGTTGGCCACGCAATTGCGCTGGAAGAACATCGGCACGTGGGCGATCTCGTGCCATTGGCCCGCATAGCGCTGCAGGTCCAGCGCGGGGACCGCGACATTGGGCAGGGTCGCATCCTGCGCCTGGGCGGTGGCGGCGGCGAACAACAGGGTGAACGGCAACAGGCGTTTCATCGGATCGGCTTCGATGCGTGGGGTGGCGTAGCGTGCCGCGCCCTGCGTGGCCGCCGGGTGAATGCCCGGATCAGGCGAGCGCGGCGGCGTCGACGAGGACCCGACCCGGGGTCGGGGCGAGCACGCCCGCGACCAGCGCATCGGCGATGCGGGCCGCCCTGCTCGGGCGCCAACCGTGCGGCAGCAGCGGGCGCAACACGCGCGACACCGCCAGGGCCGCGCGTTCGCCCGGTCGACGCTCCTGCCGCTCACCGTCGATCAGGCCGGGCCGGACCAGCACCAGCGACGGGAATCCCAGTGCGTCCAGCGCGGCTTCGAGCTCGCCCTTCACCCGGTTGTAGAACACCCGCGAGCCGGGATCCGCACCCATCGCGGAGTTCAAGGCGAACACGCGCGCACCATGCAGGCGTGCATGCCGGGCGATCTCCAGCGGGTAGTCGAGGTCGACGCGGCGGAACGCTTCGCGCGACCCGGCGTTGGCCATGGTCGTGCCGAGCGTGCACACCACCGCATCCACGTCCCACCAGGCGACACCGACGGGCAGCGCCTCGAAGTCCACGACCGGATTGACCAGGCGCGGGTCCGCGAACGGCAATGGGGCGCGCGTCGGCGCCACCACCCGCGAGACTTGCGGGGCCGCCAGCAGCCGCGGCAATACCAGGCTGCCGACCAGGCCAGTCGCACCCACGTGCAGGATCTCCATCACGCGCCTCGCCTCGAACCGGGGTGGCGATGATGCCAGCAGGGCGCATTCGAAGCGTGGAGCGCGCGGTCAAGCTGGGACGGTGGCGCCGCTTATTCCGGATCGAGGTTGATCCGCACGCCCTTGACGCTGTTCTCGACGATCGTCACCGAGAAGTTGCGTTCGCCGCGGCCCTTCTTCACCAGCACGTCCTCGCCGTCGTCGACTTCGACCTTGAAGCGCTTGCCGACCGCCGCGCGCAGGCCGTCGCGCACGTCGCGGGCCACGCCGTTCTCGCTGCGGCCCTTGCGGATCTCGACGGTCGCCGCGACCGGCTCGCCCTCCTCGGGCACCAGCTGCAGCACGATGCGGCCGGCCGACTCGGCATTGCCGCTGAATTCCAGCCGCCACTTGTTGTCGGAACCGCGGGCCTGGGCGAGCGTGGCCAGGGCGAGCAGGGCGAAGGCGAGCAAGGGGCGGCGCATGGGCATTCCTCGGGCGGGCGGTGGCGGGATCGTCCGCCGCCCGCAGGGGGCCGGCAATCGGCCCATGGGCCTATCGCGGCTCGGTCAGGGCGCCGTGGTCGGCGCGCGGGTGGCGCCCCAGTTGAACAGGAAGCGCCGGTGCTCCGCCCAGGTCTGGCCCTCGGCGTGGTCGCCGACCAGGCACACCGCGGTGTGGTACGGGCCGACGCCGTCGGTGGTGCGGAAGCTCGCGCACAGGCGGCCGCGGTCGCGCTTCCAGCGGCCGGCCTCGATGGTGCTGTTGTAGAAGCTGCCGGTCACGCTGCCGTCGGCCAGCAGCGCCAGATCCATCGGCTGGGTGTAGGGCTTGCCGGGCTCGCTGGAGAGATCGACCACCCAGCGCCCGTCGAGCCCGGGCTCGGCCGCACGGAGGGGCGTGGTCGACGTCGCGACCAGCAGGGCAATGGCGAGGACGGGCATGCGCATGGGGGTTCCCGGGTCATGGAGGAAGTGCGGGCCCGCATCGATCGCCACGCTGGCATGCACCCGTCCCACTACGCGCCGGGACCGGTTCCGGATGCCGCGTCGCGCAGTAAAGTCGCCGTTCCCTTTTCCGAAGGACGCACGATGACCCCGGTGGACCTGCGCAGCGACACCGTGACCCGCCCCACCGACGCGATGCGCGAGGCGATGCGGGCGGCGGACGTCGGCGACGACGTCTACGGCGAGGATCCCACGGTCGATGCGCTGCAGCGCCGGCTGGCCGACGACCTCGGCTTCGAGGCGGGCCTGTTCGTGCCCAGCGGCACCCAGTCCAACCTGCTGGCCCTGCTCGCGCACTGCGAGCGCGGCGACGAATACCTCGTCGGCATGGACGCGCATACCTACAAGTTCGAGGGCGGCGGCGCGGCGGTGCTCGGCTCGATCCAGCCGCAACCGATCGTGCAGGCCGACGACGGCAGCCTGCCGCTCGACCGCGTGGCCGCCGCGATCAAGCCGATCGACCCGCACTTCGCGCGTACCCGACTGCTCGCGCTGGAGAACACCTGGCACGGCCGCACGCTGCCACTCGACTACCTGCGGCAAGCCAGCGCGCTCGCGCGCGACCGTGGCCTCGGCATCCACCTCGACGGCGCGCGGCTGTTCAACGCGGCGGTGGCCTGCGACGTGCCGGCGCGGGAGATCGCGCGGCATTTCGACACCGTGTCGGTGTGCCTGTCGAAGGGCCTGGGCGCGCCGGTGGGCTCGGTGCTGGTCGGCCCGCATGCCTTGATCGGGAAGGCGCGGCGCTGGCGCAAGGTCTGCGGCGGCGGCTGGCGCCAGGCGGGGATGCTGGCCGCGGCCTGCCTGCACGCGCTGGACCACCACGTCGACCGGCTCGCCGACGACCACGCGCGCGCGGCGCGACTGGCGCAACGCCTGGCCGACATCGACGGACCGACCGTGCTCGGCCAGCACACCAACATGGTCTTCGTCGACGTGCCGGTGGACCGCCTGCGCGCGCTCGACGCGCACCTGCGCGACGCCGGCATCCGCATCAGCATCGGCACCCTGCCGACGCTGCGCCTGGTCACCCACCTCGATGTCGACGATGCCGGCATCGAACGCACCGCGGACGCATTCGCGCGGTTCTTCGCCACGCGCTGAGGCGCTGCAGCAGCATGCATCGCGTACGCTGCGCGTCCACCCGCCGAGGCGAAGCACGGCGTTCCGTTCATGTTCGCGCGCCGAATTGCTGTAGGGTGGCGCCACTGTCCAAGGCGGGATCACGGTACATCGTGACTCCGGTGCTGTAGATCAATCGGTGACATGGTCGAAGACGACCGCTCCAGACGATCCGCCTCATCGCTTCGCGTTACCCCTTGCTCGATGCAGTCGCAGCACCGCCCCGCGGGCTGCGTAACCCCAACTGTCGCAAGGAGTAACACCATGTCCAATCGCGAAAGCGGCACCGTCAAGTGGTTCAACGACGCCAAGGGCTTCGGCTTCATCACCCCGGAGAGCGGCGCCGACCTGTTCGTGCACTTCCGTTCCATCCAGGGCAGCGGCTTCAAGTCCCTGCAGGAAGGCCAGAAGGTGACCTTCAAGGTCGCGCAGGGCCAGAAGGGCCTGCAGGCCGAGGAAGTCCAGGCCGTCTGAGCCAGCCGCGGCGCTTCGCGCGCCGCCGGTGCGACACCCGACCCCGCACGGCGACGTGCGGGGTTTTTCGTTCATGGGACATCCCTCGGCGATGCACCCGCGATGCGCACCCGAAGATACGCGGGCGGCGCGGGCCGGCGAGAATGCCCGCACCGCACTCGCCTCCCGGCCCGCATGCACACCCCTCGTCGCAAGCTTCCGATGCTGGTCCTGGCTGCCGGACTGGCCTGCGCCATCCTGGCGGGGGTGCATGCCTGGATGTATCGAACCCCCGGAGCGCGACTGGCTGCGGGCGAGACCTATCCCGAGATGCGCGAGGATGCGTCGCACCACTACATCGACCTGCCGGTGGACCACGCCGACCTGGCGCGCGGCACGCTGCGCGGCTTCTACCTGCTGAGCCCGGGCTTCCGGAAGGGTGGGGACGTCACCTTCCTGCTCACCGACGGCCAGATGGAACTGGTCGACCTCGATCCCGACTTCGACTTCTTCGAAGCCATGCTGGGTGGTGCGTCCTACGTCCTGATCGGGGTGTGTGGGCATGCACCGACGCTGTTGCCGGAGGTGTATCGGGACGGAAAGGTCGACCATGAGCAGGCGATGCGGCTGTACGGTTCGAACCAGCAAGTCGGCGACATCGAAGCGGTGCGCCTGGACATGCTGCGCAAGGGATTGCTTCCCGCGGATGGCCGGATCAACGTGTTCGGCGCCTCTGGCGCCGGCGTCCTCGCCCAACAGTACGTCTCCGCGCACGGCGCCCACGTGCGCCGGCTGCTGCTGGAGTCCACCGGCGCTCCCGACCTGTCGCAGCGCGCCGGACAGCCCTACTCCCCGGATTTCGCCAATTACAACCCGATGGCCGCCAAGGCGTTGGCGCCCTGGCTGCACGCGCATCCTTCGGCGCGCGCCCGGGTGGCGAACGTGTTGTACCAGCAGGGTCGCGACGCGGCCGACCCGCGCGCGGCGCAATTGCGCACGGCCCGGGGACTTGCGGGTGGCCGCTGGCTCTGGACGTACGAGCTGTCGCCGCGACGCAACCTGGGCATGCTGGCCTACGTCGTCCACGCGCCCTCGTCCCTGATGGCACGGGTCCGCTGGTTCGAGCTGGTCGGCGCGGACCTGATGCGCTACCAGCGAAACGATCGCTTCAACCTGCTCTACGAACTCTCGACGGTCGCGCTGGACGACATGCTGGCGTGGCATCGTCGCCATCGCATCGCGCCGATGCGCTTCGAGATCGATCGCCACTTCGCGGGCGACGTCCTGATCATCAAGGGGCGGCAGGACGTGGTGTTCGACGACGCGTCCAGCGAGCTGTTGCGCGCGGCCTATCCGCACGCGCGGCTGCTCTACGTCGCGGGCGGCCATCGACTCATCGGCGACGAGTACCGGACGGTCCGGCTGGGCTTCCTGCAGGGCGGGTTCGCAGGCGCGGATGCGGCGGCGCTGGCGTACCCGGCGAAGCCGTGAGACGCCCGCCGCGGATCGGCGATGCTGGCGAACGGCGATGCGTGGATGCTTTACTAGTCGCATGACACGCCATGCCCTGCTCGCCGCCCTCTGCCTGTTCCTCGCCACGTCCTGCACCGGCGTGCGCGAACGCGGGGCCACCGCGCCCACGCTGACCCTGGCGAGCTGGAACATGGAGCACCTGGCCGAGCTCGACGGTTCCGGCTGCCGCCCGCGCACCGAGGCCGATTACGCCGCGATGCGCGCCTACGTCGAGGCGCTCGGCGCGGACGTGGTGGCGTTCCAGGAAGTGGAATCGAAGGCCGCGGCGGAACGCGTGTTCGACCCGGCGCGCTACACCGTGGAGATCGAGGCGCGCGTCGGCACCGGGCGCAAGGGCGAATGCGGCGGCCGTCCCGGGCTGACCGTGAACGCGCAACGCACCGGCTTCGCGATCCGCAAGGGCGTGGCCTACCAGCGCCTGGCGGACGTCACCGCGCTGCAGGTCGGCAACCCCGACCTGCGCTCGGGCGTCGACCTCATCGTGCGCCCGGCGGGCGGCGCGCCGATCCGCGTGCTGTCGGTGCACCTCAAGGCCGGCTGCACCGCCGGCGACCGCAACGAGGCCTGCCCGGTGCTGTTGCAGCAGGTGCCGGTGCTGGAGCGCTGGATCGACCAGCGCGCCGGCGAGGGCCTGCGCTTCGCCGTGCTCGGCGACTACAACCGCCGCCTCTCGGTGCCCGGCGACGTGGTGTGGGCCGACCTCGACGACGGCCTGCCGGCCAACGCCGACCTCGCGCGCGCCTCCGGCGACCAGGGCGCGCGCTGCAACCCGCGCTACCCCGACTTCATCGACTACATCGTGCTGGACCGGCGCGCGGCCAACGACCTGGTCGGCTTCGAGGAATCGCGCTATCCGGGCGAGTCGCTGAGCGACCACTGCGCGATCGCTGCGCGGCTCACCCTGCGCTGAGGCCAAGGCGATGCAGCAGCGGCGGCCGTCGACATGGCGACGACGCTGCGCTCAGAACACCTGCATCGCCGCGCGCGCGACCAGCGCGAACAACACCAGCGAGGATGCCGCGAACAGCGCGAAGCGCACCGGGATGCGGTTGACCAGCGCCTGCCACAGGCTGTGCACGATGCGCAGCGCCACGTATGCCCAAGCCAGCGCCAGCGAGGCCGTGCTGGCATCGCCCAGCACCGCCAGCGCCAGCGCGGTGGCGTAGAACAACACCGGCTGCTCGAACAGGTGGTTGTAGTTGTCCGCCTTCCAGCGCACCACCGCCGGCAGCGTGGCCATCTGCTCGCCGCGCGGCAGGTGGCCGTCGAGCTTGATGCGCAGGCGCAGGATCGCGGGGATGCGGGTCGCGTACATCCAGGCCCACATCACCGCGGTCCAGATGACCAGCGCGATGACCGGGGCGAGCAGCGGTTGCGGGGATGCCATGGCGGCTCCGTGCGGCGGCGGGCGATGCCGGATCATGCCGCAATCGCGCCGGTGGCGCCGGCACACGCCCGCTGCGCGCGGCCGATCGCGGGGACGAACAGGCCGTGCGCGGGGTCGGTCGCCGCGAGGCTCAGCCCGGCAGGTAGAACGGCAGCGGGATGAGTTCCACCGCCCAGCCGACGTCCTCGCCCAAGTTCGCGGCCGGGTGCATCGCCGAGATGCGCAGCGCCTCCTCATGGGTGTCGGCTTCGATGATGAACAATCCGCCGACCACTTCTTTCGCCTCGGCGTAGGGCCCGTCGCTCACGTGGGTCGCGCCGTTGCGCGGGCGCAGCGTGCGCCAGGTGTCGAGGTCGCCCAAGGAGGCCGACACCCGCACCTTGCCGGTCGCGCGCATGCGCGCGTCCAGCGGCGGGCATTGGCTGACCAGCGCCTTGACCTCTTCGGGGCTCAGCTCGGCGAAGCGATCGGGCGTGAAGTAGGCGAGGCCGACGTAATGCATGGGCGATCTCCGGTGGACATGCCCCGACGACGCGCCAGGGCGACGCGTTTCGACACGCCGCGGATCAGTCGCGGCAATACCCCTCGCCCGGCTTGACCACCAGGCAGTCCTGCTTGCCGGCGAGGTACTTCAGGCCAGTGGCATCGCCATTGCCGGGGACCGCGGTCTCCGCCACGCCGTCGCGCATGAAGCGCAGGCCTTCCGCGGTGACCGAGCCGTCGAAGGTGCCGCGATGGTCGAGGTCCCACTGCATCTGCACCCTGACCCCGCCGCCGGGCTTGCTGGCGATGTCGAGGTACATGCCCTCGACGCCGGTCCAGCGGCCGAGGTAATCGGCCTCGAGCATCGCCGCCTCGGTGGCCGGCGGGGTGGGCGTGGCCTCGGCCGCGGGCGTCGGCGCGGGTTCGACGGAGGGCGCCGGCGTCGCGCTCACCGCTTCCGGTGCAGCGGGCGTGGCGGGCGCGGGCGTGCGATCGGAACAGGCCGCGATCGCGACGACGGCGAACACCAGGAACGGCAGCGGGGAATGACGCATCGGCGCACCTGTGGCGTGGGAATGCCTGCAGGATGGCTGCGCGGCTGCGATGGCGACGTGAGCGGGCCGCTTACGCGCCGAGCAATTCCACCTCGAACAGCAGGGTCGCGTTGGGCGGGATCACCCCGCCAGCACCGCGCGCGCCGTAGCCCAGCGCGGCCGGGATCACCAGCATGCGGCGGCCGCCTTCGCGCATCCCCTGCACGCCCTCGTCCCAGCCCTTGATGACCATGCCCGCGCCGAGCGGGAAGATGAAGGGCTCGCCGCGGTCCTTGCTGGAATCGAACTTCGCGCCCTGCATGCCGCCCTCGTACAACCAGCCGGTGTAATGCACCACGACGTTGCGGCCGGGCCGCGCCTCGGGGCCGCTGCCGACGACGAGGTCCTCGAACTGCAGGCCGGAGGCGGTGGTGGTGTACGGCATGGCGGGTCCTTTGCGAACGTGGGCACGGGGGCGCAGTCTAGCCGTAGTCCGCGCATGCGCCGCGCATCGACACCGGCTCAGGCCAGCGGCAGGTCCTCGTGCGCCTTCGCCATCGCGTCGTGCAGGGCACGCACCGCGTCCGCCTTCGGATCGACTGCGTCGGTGTCGCCCAACGCACGCAGGAAGCGGCAGGCGGCATGGCCTGCGGACCTCGCCTCGTAGTCCGCGATCCAGGCCAGGCGCCCGGGCAGGCTGGCCTGTTCCGCCGACCACGCCGCGACCGGCGGGCGGATGCGCCGGCTGATGCCGATCCGCCACGGCTTGGGAGTGAGGCGCGCGCGGAAGCAGTGCTGCACCCGGCACATGACCGCGTACAGCGCGTCGGCGCGCAAGGCCTCGAACAGGGCCTGCGCCTCCGGTTCCTGCGGATCGAAGCAGCGGTGCATCGCCAGCACGCGTAGCCCCGCCGGCGTGCGATACACGCGCAGGTGCCAATGCGGATGCGCTGCCGCGAAGGCGGCCACCGGCGCGAACGCACGCGCCTCGGCGCCGCCGTCGCGGTCGTGCATGGCACGGCGGCGACGCAGCATCCACGCGTTCGCCGCATACATCGCCACGCCCGCCATCGCGATGCCCAGTGCCCAGTGCCCGAGCCACCAGCCCGCGGCGAATCCCACCGCCGCCAACGCGCCCAGCATGCCGAGCGGCACCACGCACCCGGCGGGCGCCTGCTCCAGGTCGATGTCGGCGAACAGCACGTCGGGGGTATTGAGGCAGAGCGCGCCGTAGCTGTTGCGGGTGACCACCACGTCGCCGTGGCGGGACACGATCTGCTCGCGGATCGGCACGCCTTCCACGCCGTAGTTCGTGCGACGTTCGCGACGCGGCAGGGCTTCGCCGGCCAGGATCGCGTCCAGCGCCGCGCGCGTACGCGCCTGCGCATGCGCCTGCGCGGCCTCCACGCTCTCGTCCGACCACCCATGGCGGCGCACGGTGATCGTGCGGCCCTGGTGCCGTGCCTGCTCGCGGGCCTCGGCCCAATACGCGGGAACCAACATCATGCGGCGCATCTCCCCCGATACGTCGACGCATGCTAGCGCCACGTCGCGCATCGATGCCATGCCGGGCGGCGGTCACGGCCCCTGCACCTCCGTGAGCGGCAACGGAACCTTCATCTCCCCGAATGCGGCGACCTGCGCAACGCATGCATCCGCCTCGCATGCGGCCTCGTAAGGTCACCACGCACGCCCCGGCACTCCCGCCGCGCAGGCGGGCCCATCCCCCTCAAGGAGAATGCCGATGAAGCCGCACCTGACCCTCCCGATCGCCATCGCCAGCGCCCTGGCCCTCGCCGCCTGCGGCAAGCAGGAGACCCCGCCGCCCGCCGCCGAGCCGGTCGCGGTCGAGACCCCGGCAGAGACTCCGCCGGTCGAGCCGATGCCCGCCGCCAGCGAGAACCCCACCGTCGGCGGCGCCGCGATGGACGCCAGCAAGGACATCGTGACCAATGCGTCGGCCGCGCCGAATCTCAGCACCCTGGTCGCTGCGGTCAAGGCCGCCGACCTCGTCGGCACCCTGCAGGGCGCCGGTCCGTTCACCGTGTTCGCCCCGACCGACGATGCCTTCGCCAAGCTGCCGGCCGGTACCGTCGACGGCCTGCTGAAGCCGGAGAAGAAGGCCGACCTCGCCGGCCTGCTGACCTACCACGTGGTCGCCGGCAACGTGGATGCCGCGGCGCTGGCGCAGCAGATCGAAGCGGGCGGCGGCAGCGCCACCCTGACCACCGTGCAGGGCGCGACCCTGACCGCGAAGTCGGATGGCATGGGCGGCATCACCCTGACCGACGGCAAGGGCGGCACCGCGAAGGTGACCAATGCGGACGTCCGCCAGAGCAACGGCGTGGTGCACGTGATCGACAGCGTGCTGATGCCCAAGTAATCGCGTTCCAACAGCCGTGGTGTGGCGCGGTTGGGCGGGCGGCTTCGGCCGCCCGTTTTTATGTACGGGCGTCCGGCGACGCGGCAGGGCGACCTCCCCCGCGCGTGCGCCCGGCTGGGGCCAAGGTCCCATACCCAAGGCCGCACGCTCCTGCCTACCCTCATCCTCCGAATCGGCCATTCCGCGGAGGGTGCAGTGAGCGACAAGAAGCCAACAGACCTGGGCGCATCGCGCCGGGATTTCCTCAAGGCATCGGGCCTGAGCGCACTCGCCCTCGGCACCGGCGCCGCCCTCGGCGCTGCTGGCAACGCCACCGCATCGCCCGGCCCGCAGCCGTCCGGCGGCGGCCTGATGCAGGGCCAGGGTTCGCACACCGGGCCTTACAACATCCTGTTCCTGCTGGTCGACCAGGAACGCCTGTTCCGCCCGGGCGAGCTGCCGGTCGGCTTCCACCTGCCGGGGCACGAGCGGCTGATGAAGGCGGGCACCACCTTCCTCAACCACCGCATCAACTCCGCCGTCTGCACCTCGTCGCGCTCGGTGATCTACACCGGCCGGCATATCCAGCAGACCAAGATGTTCGACAACACCAACTTCCCGTGGATCCAGAGCCTGTCCACCGAGATGCCGACGGTCGGCAAGATGCTGCGCGATGCGGGCTACTACACCGCCTACAAGGGCAAGTGGCACCTCACCAAGGAATTCGAGACCGTCAACAAGCTCGGCCATCCGACCAAGATCTTCACCGAGGAGATGGAGGCCTACGGCTTCTCGGACTACTTCGGCGTCGGCGACATCATCGCCCACGACCGCGGCGGCTATAAGCACGACGGCATCATCTCGGCGATGGGCGTGAGCTGGCTGCGCGGCAAGGGCCGCGACCTCGCCGAAGCAGGCACGCCCTGGTTCCTGGCGGTGAACCTGGTCAACCCGCACGACGTGATGTTCTACGACGCCGACGCCCCCGGCACGCCGAAGCGCCCGCCGCCGGGCCTGTCGCCGATCGAGCGCGACCCGGTGGACCCGCTGTACGCCAAGCGCTGGGACTTCGACCTGCCGGCCAGCCACAAGCAGCCGCTGGATGCGCCCGGGCGGCCGGCCGCGCACGTCGACTACCTCAAGTCGCACGACTGGATGGTCGCGCCGATCGGCAACGATGAGGCGCGCTGGCGCCGGCGCCACAACTACTACCTGAACTGCATCCGCGACGTCGACCGCAACATCGCCGCCGTGCTGGACGAGCTGGAAGCCTCCGGCCTCGCCGACCGCACCATCGTCATCCTGACCGCGGACCACGGCGACATCGACGGCGCGCACCAGATGCACTCCAAGGGCGCCACCGCCTACCGCGAGCAGAACAACGTGCCGCTGATCGTCGCCCACCCGGCCTACAAGGGCGGCCGCGAGTGCCGCGCGCTCACCTCGCACCTCGACCTGGCGCCGACCTTCGTCGCCTTCGCCAACCCGCCCGCCGACAAGCGCAAGGCGATCACCGCGGACCTGCCCGGCAAGGACTTCTCCGGCCTGCTGGCCTCGCCCGCGACCGCCGAGGTCAACGCGCTGCACGACGCGCTGCTCTACAACTACAACATGTTCGCCTACCTCGACGGCGAGTTCATGCGCAAGGGCGTGGAGTTCCTCAAGCAGGGCGGCAACCCGAAGCAGCTGGGCGCGTCCGGCGTGCGCCCCGACATGACCAAGCGCGGCGCGATCCGCTCGGTCTACGACGGCCGCTACGTGTTCACCCGCTATTTCTCGCCCAAGCAGCACAACATGCCCACGACCCTGGAGCAGTTGTACGCGCTCAACGACGTCGAGCTGTTCGACACCGCCGCCGATCCGCACGAGGTCAACAACCTCGCGGTGGACCGCAAGAAGTCGGCCGAGCTGGCGATGGCGATGAACGCGAAGATGAACCGGCTGATCGAAGCGGAGGTCGGCGAGGACCGCGGACAGATGCTGCCGGGCGGCATCGAGGCCGGCTGGGAAGTCACCCCGGAGACGATGGCCGGGTTCTGATCGGCAGCTCCCGATGTGCAACAGGCGGGCGGCTTCGGCCGCCCGCTTTCGTTGCGGGGTGGGCGGGTCCTGCTCAGAGCATGGTGCCGGCGACGTCGGTCAGCAGCTCCGGCGGCAACGGGCACAGCTCGGGATGGCCAGCCCGATAGGTGCTGAGGTCCGGTCCCTTCGGCGGCTCCCTCTCGGTACTGAACGTGATCGGCGTCAGGACGCGACAGGGCACCGGTTCACCTCCCACCTTGGTCGGCGGCATCCGCGACTTCGCGATCGCGTCGCGGCTGGCCGCATCCAGCAACTTGAAGTCGCGGTCGGGCTGCTGCGGATGCACCAGTTCGACGTCCACTGCCTTGCCCGCGGCATCCACCGCGTAGGCGTAGACCAGCACGCCCTGCACGCCCCGCTGTGCGAGCGCCGCGGGATACACCGGCGCCACCATGCGGGGCTTCTTCTCCGCGGCCGCAGCGCTGTCCGCTCGCACGCTCGGATACGCGACCGACTTGATCCGCAGGGCGAAGCCGCCGCCGTTGACCGGCACCGCTTCGGCCGTGATCTGCTGCGATACCGTCGCGGCGACCGGCTTGCCCTGCCACGTGCCCATCCGATAGCGCCACTCCGCGACGCGCTTGCGCACCATCGCCTGCAGCGGCGGCGAGAGCGCGGCATCGGGCTGGATGTTGGTCGGCACGCCATCGGCCTGCACGTCGGCCTTGAAACCCAGGGTGATCACGGGTGCGGGCGATTGCGCCAGCGCCGGCGCGCCGCACAAGGCCGCGGCCAGTCCCATCGAAACGATCCATCGCGTGCGCATGGCGCCTGATCCTTCAGTCGATGCGGGAGTGTTGCATGGGAAACGCCGCGTGCGGGGATTGGCAGGGGAGCTGTCCCTGGCTGCTCTTTCAGCCCGCCGCAGGCCGGGCGATCGACATCAGCATGTCGATGTAGCCCCACAGGCTCATGCCGAACACCAGCACGCCGCCGACGATGGCGCGCGCCCACCACCACGGCGTCGCCGGCGCATGCGTGACCTCGCAGCGCAGGGCGCGGTCCCATGCGGTGGCGCCGTCGTCCTTGAGGTCGGTGTAGCTGGAGATCATAGTGAACAGGGTGACCACCGGCAGCGCGAACCCGACGCCCCGCACCAGCACCCAGGCCTCGCGCTGCAGGGCCTTCCACAGGCCCAGGCGGCTGCCATCGGGATTGCGGACGCGGATGCCGAACACCCACTTGCCCGGCGTCTGCGCGAATGCGAGCAGGAACGCGATGGGCACCGCGGCGATCACGAACGACACCACGTTCGTCAGCAACGTGCCGCCGACGCCGCCCATCGCCGCGAACACGCGCTCGCCTGCGTCGTCGGTGGTGAAGACCAGGACGATGCCGAGGATCAGCCCCATCACCGCGCCCAGCACGAGCGTGTCGAGCATCCTGGCCAGGTAGCGCGGCCAGGGGCGGCGGTCGCTGGCCGCCGCCTTCGGCGCGGGGGCAGCCACGACCAGGGGTTCCTGCGTGTCGATCACGTGCGTCACCTTCGATGCAATGCAACCGCGACGATGCCTGCCGCGAGGGCGGAAGTCGACACGCAAAATTCCTCATGCGGGCGGTGTGCCATGTGGTAACGGGGCGCAGCAAAAAGGCGCGACATGCGCGCCTTTCAAGGAAGTAAAGCTGACCCCGTTCTGGGTCGCAGCGCAGTTCAAACGGAAATGTTCTCTGAAAACTCATATCGCCGCCTCCTGGCGATGGCGGTACGTTCGTGGTTCCTACACAACGAGCGTGCGCCACGCACCAGGAGACGACGATGGCACTGTATGCCGCATGCGACCTTCA
>NZ_JAPEVV010000009.1:0-166368 GCF_028201335.1 Thermomonas mangrovi | reverse complement strand
GTGACGCTGCCGGAGGGCACCGAGATGGTGATGCCGGGCGACAACGTGAAGATGACGGTGCAGCTGATCAACCCGGTGGCGATGGACGAGGGCCTGCGCTTCGCGATCCGCGAGGGCGGTCGTACCGTCGGCGCCGGCGTCGTGGCCAAGATCCTCAAGTAAATCAGTGTCTTGCGGTTCCCGGGCATGCCGGGGCCGCAGCCTGTGGAAATAATCCCGCCTTGGGCTTGTGCCGAAGGCGGGAACTCCGTTAGAATGCAAGACCCTCGCGGCGATGTGAGTCGCCTGGGGGAAGCGAAAAGAGGCGCAGGACGCGCCTCGTGTTCGCCAGACAGGGAGATGTCGCGTGGCAAGGCCTCGTCCGTTCCGGAAATGTCCGGGACACTTCGGCGGGGCCTTTCGGCGCGTTCATGGATTCCCACGCTGGCGGGCCGGGTGACCGGGCCGCCGCGTCGTTTCAGGGGTTTTGGTTCCACGCGGTACCCGTAGCACCCGTTGTTTCCACGGGGTGCGGCGCAACAGACGCCGTCGCACCTGTCGCTCTTTAGATACGAGGCAATCCTCATGGCGGACCAGAAGATTCGCATCCGGCTGAAGGCGTTCGATCATCGACTGATCGACCGTTCGGCCAGCGAGATCGTCGAAACGGCCAAGCGGACCGGCGCGCAGGTGCGCGGCCCGATCCCGCTGCCGACCAAGATCGAACGCTACACCGTCCTGGTGTCGCCGCACGTCGACAAGGACGCGCGCGACCAGTACGAGACCCGCACGCACAAGCGCGTGCTCGACATCGTCGACCCCAACGACAAGACCGTGGACGCGCTGATGAAGCTCGAACTGGCTGCCGGCGTCGACGTCCAGATCAAGTTGACCTGAGGAGACCGACCATGAGCGCGAAGAAGCATTCGCTCGGCATCGTCGGTCGCAAGGCCGGCATGAGCCGCATGTTCACCGAGGACGGCAAGTCCGTGCCGGTGACCCTGATCGAGGCCACGCCGAACCGCATCACCCAGATCAAGACGCTGGACACCGACGGCTACAGCGCCGTGCAGGTGACCGCCGGCGTCAAGCGCGCCAGCCTGCTGAGCAAGCCGGCGACCGGCCACCTGGCGAAGGCCAAGGTGGAAGCCGGCCGCGGCCTGTGGGAGCTGCGCGTCGAGGCCGACCAGATCGGCGCCTACGAAGTGGGCGGCGAGATCAAGGCCGACATCTTCGAGGTCGGCCAGAAGGTCGACGTCCAGGGCGTCACCAAGGGCAAGGGCTTCCAGGGCACGATCAAGCGCTGGAACTTCACCATGGGCGACGCGACGCACGGCAACTCGCTGTCGCACCGCTCGCCGGGTTCTATCGGCCAGCGCCAGACGCCTGGCCGCGTGTTCCCGGGCAAGAAGATGGCCGGCCACATGGGCCACGTCACCCAGACCACGCAGAACCTGCAGGTCGTGAAGGTCGACGCCGAGCGCGGCCTGATCGCCGTGCGCGGCGCGGTCCCGGGTGCGCCGGGCGGCGACGTGATCGTGCGCCCGACGAGCAAGGGAGTCTGAACATGGAACTGAGCATCAATGGCGGCAAGGGCGCCGTGTCGGTCTCCGACGCCGTGTTCGGCCGTGAGTTCAACGGCGACCTCGTCCACCAGGTGGTGGTCGCCTACCGCAACGCCGGTCGCGCGGGCACCAAGGCCCAGAAGACCCGTTCGGAAGTCAACGGCACCACCAAGAAGTCGAAGAAGCAGAAGGGCGGCGGCGCGCGTCATGGCGCCCTGACGGCCCCGATCTTCGTCGGCGGCGGCGTGACCTTCGCGGCCAAGCCGCGCAGCTTCGCGCAGAAGGTGAACCGCAAGATGTACCGCGCCGCGATCGCCGCGATCCTGTCCGAGCTGAACCGCCAGGGCCGGATCACCGTGGTCGAGGGCTTCGACGTCGACGCCCCGAAGACCTCGGGCCTGGTCGCGAAGCTGAAGGACCTCAACGCCGGCCAGCGTCCGCTGATCGTCACCGAGGACGCCTCCGAGAACCTGTACCTGTCCGCCCGCAACCTGCCGTACGTGCAGGTCCGCGACGTCCAGGGCCTGGACCCGGTCGCGCTGGTCGGTGCCGACACCGTGTTCGTGACCACCGACGCGGTCAAGAAGATCGAGGAGTGGCTGGCATGAGCGCCGCAAACCTGTACGAAGTGATCCGTGCGCCGCGCGTGTCCGAGAAGACCGCGCGCCTGCAGGAAGTCTCCAACCAATACGTCTTCGAAGTCGCGAAGACCGCCACGAAGGCCGATGTGAAGGCCGCGGTCGAGAAGATCTTCGACGTCAAGGTCGAGGCGGTGAACGTGGTGAACGTGAAGGGCAAGTCCAAGGCCTTCAAGTTCCGCCAGGGTCGCCGCGGCGATTGGCGCAAGGCGTACGTCACGCTGGCCGACGGCCAGTCGATCGACGTCATGACGACCTCGGCCTGAGGAACCATCCATGGCACTGATGACATTCAAGCCCACCTCCGCCGGCCGCCGTTCCGCGGTCCGCGTGGTGACGCCCGACCTGCACAAGGGCGCCCCGTTCGCGGCGCTGGTGGAGAAGCAGGGCAAGACCGGTGGTCGTAACCACCACGGCCGCATCACCACCCGCCACATCGGCGGTGGCCACAAGCAGCACTACCGCATCATCGACTTCAAGCGCGACAAGGAAGGCATCCCGGCGCGCGTCGAGCGCATCGAGTACGACCCGAACCGCACCGCGCACATCGCGCTGCTGTGCTACGCCGACGGCGAGCGCCGCTACATCATCGCGCCGAAGGGCCTGAAGGCCGGCGACCAGGTGATCGCGGGCCGCGACGCCCCGATCAAGGCGGGCAACACGCTGCCGCTGCGCAACATCCCGGTCGGTTCCACCGTGCACTGCATCGAGATGAAGCCCGGCAAGGGCGCGCAGATCGCCCGTGCCGCCGGCGCCGGCGTGCAGCTGGTCGCGCGCGAGGGCGTCTACGCGATGCTCCGCCTGCGTTCCGGCGAGATGCGCAAGGTCCCGGCCGAGTGCCGCGCGACCATCGGCGAAGTCGGCAACGACGAGCACAACCTCGAGAAGCTGGGCAAGGCAGGCGCCAAGCGCTGGCGCGGCGTGAAGCCGACCGTCCGCGGCGCCGCCATGAACCCGGTCGACCACCCGCACGGTGGCGGCGAGGCGAAGGCCGGCCAGGGCAACCCGCATCCGGTCACCCCGTGGGGCGTCCCGACCAAGGGTTACAAGACCCGCAAGAACAAGCGCACCCAGCAGTTCATCGTGCGCGACCGCAGGAGCTAATCGGCAATGGCACGTTCACTCAAGAAGGGCCCGTTCATCGACCACCACCTGCAGAAGAAGGTGGAGGCCGCGGGCAGCAGCAAGAAGCCGATCAAGACCTGGTCGCGCCGTTCGACCGTGCTCCCGGAGATGATCGGGTTCACCATCGCCGTGCACAACGGCAAGAACCACGTCCCGGTGCTGGTCAACGAGAACATGGTTGGCCACAAGCTCGGCGAGTTCGCCCTGACCCGGACGTTCAAGGGTCACGGCGGCGACAAGAAGTCGAAGTAAGGAGAGATGACAATGGAAGCGAAAGCCATCCTGCGCACCGTGCGCATCTCCCCGCAGAAGGCCCGCCTGGTCGCCGACCAGGTCCGCGGCCTGTCGGCCGAGCGCGCCGTCAACCTACTGAAGTTCTCGGACAAGAAGGCCGCCACCCTGATCCGCAAGGTCGTGGAGTCCGCCATCGCCAACGCCGAGAACAACCAGGGTGCCGACGTCGACGCACTCAAGGTCAAGACCATCATGGTCGATGAAGGTCCCATCCTGAAGCGCTTCATGGCGCGTGCGAAGGGCCGTGGCACGCGCATCAGCAAGCGCACCAGCCACATCACCGTGGTCGTGGGCGAGGGCAAGTAATCATGGGTCACAAAGTCAATCCGATCGGCATCCGCCTGGGCATCGCCAAGGACTGGAACTCCAAGTGGTACGCCGGCAAGAAGCACTTCGCCGAGTACCTGTCCGCCGACCTGAAGGTCCGCGAGATGCTTCGCAAGAAGCTGGCCCAGGCCGGCATCAGCAAGATCCTGATCGAGCGCCCGGCGAACAACGCCCGCGTGACGATCCACACCGCCCGCCCGGGCGTGGTGATCGGCAAGCGCGGCGAGGACATCGAGAAGCTGCGGAAGGAAGTCTCCGACGTGATGGGCGTCCCGGCGCACATCAACGTCACCGAGGTCCGCAAGCCCGAGCTCGACGCCCAGCTGGTCGCCGAGTCCATCGCGCAGCAGCTCGAGCGCCGCATCATGTTCCGTCGCGCGATGAAGCGCGCCGTGGGCAATGCGATGCGCCTGGGCGCGCTGGGCATCAAGGTCAACGTGGCCGGCCGCCTGAACGGCGCCGAGATCGCGCGCTCCGAGTGGTACCGCGAGGGCCGCGTCCCGCTGCACACCCTGCGCGCCGACATCGACTACGGCTTCGCCGAGGCGAAGACCACGTACGGGATCATCGGCATCAAGGTGTGGGTCTACAAGGGCGAGATCTTCGATTTCACCCAGATCGGCCAGGAGAAGCAGGACGACACCCCGGCACCGCGCGGCGAGCGTGGCGACCGTGACCGTCCGCGCGGCCCGCGCCGCGACCGTGGCGACCGCGCCGAGCGCGGCGAAGCGAGGGAATAAACCATGCTGCAACCCAAGCGAACCAAATACCGCAAGGTCCACAAGGGCCGCAACGAGGGCCTGAGCTGGAGCGGCAACGCCGTCAGCTTCGGCGAGTTCGGCCTGAAGGCGACCGCCCACGGACAGCTCACCGCCCGCCAGATCGAGGCCGCGCGCCGCTCGATCAGCCGCTACGTCAAGCGCGGCGGCAAGATGTGGATCCGCGTGTTCCCCGACAAGCCGATCACCAAGAAGCCGATCGAAGTCCGAATGGGCTCCGGCAAGGGCAACGTGGAGTACTGGGTCGCGCAGATCCAGCCCGGCCGCATGATCTACGAGATCGAGGGCGTGAGCGAAGACGTGGCGCGCGAGGCGTTCCGCCTGGCCGCCGCCAAGCTCTCGGTCACCACCCAATTCGTGACCCGGACGGTGCGCTGATGGAACTCAAGCAACTCAAGTCGAAGTCGGCGGACGAGCTCAAGGCCCACCTGGTCGAGCTGCAGAAGGAGCGCTTCGCGCTGCGCATGCAGAAGGCCACCGGCCAGCTCGCCAAGACCCACGAGGCCCGCCGCGTGCGCCGCGAGATCGCTCGCGTCAACACGCTGCTCGGGCAGAAGAAGTAAGGACGGCCGAGATGACCGAACAAACCAAGAAGCTGCACACGGTCGAAGGCCGCGTCGTCAGCAACAAGATGGACAAGACCGTGACCGTGCTCGTGGAGCGCCAGGTCAAGCACGCGCTGTACGGCAAGTACATCCGCCGCTCGACCAAGCTGCACGCCCACGACGCCGAGAACGCGTGCAACGAAGGCGACTTCGTCCGCGTGGCCGAGTGCGCGCCGATGTCCAAGACCAAGAACTGGCGCGTGGTCGAGATCCTCGCCCGCGCAGCCGAGTAAGCAGGAGAGACAGCCATGATCCAGATGCAGAGCTATCTCGACGTCGCCGACAACTCGGGTGCCAAGGAACTGATGTGCATCAAGGTGCTGGGCGGCTCCAAGCGCCGCTACGCCGGCATCGGCGACATCATCAAGGTCTCGGTGAAGGACGCGATCCCGCGCGGCAAGGTGAAGAAGGGCGACGTGTACAACGCGGTCGTCGTGCGCACCCGCAAGGGCGTGCGTCGCCCGGACGGGTCGCTGATCCGCTTCGACGGCAACGCCGCCGTGCTGCTCAACAACAAGCATGAGCCGATCGGCACCCGCATCTTCGGGCCCGTGACCCGCGAGCTGCGCTCCGAGAAGTTCATGAAGATCGTCTCGCTCGCGCCCGAAGTGCTCTGAGCGGAGGAAGGAAGAACATGAACCGTATCCGCAAGGGCGACCAGGTGGTCATCACCACCGGCAACAAGAAGATCAAGGGCCAGACCGGCGAAGTGCTGCGCGTCGAAGGCGAGCGCGTGTACGTCTCCAACCTGAACCTGGTCAAGCGCGCCACCAAGCCGAACCCGCAGGCCGGCCAGGCCGGCGGCATCATCGAGCGCGAGGCGTCGATCCACATTTCCAACGTGATGCTGCTCAACCCGGCGACGGGCAAGGGCGAGCGCGTTGCCACCAAGGTGCTGGAGAATGGAAAGCGCATCCGCGTGTTCCGCTCCAGCGGCGAGGCCATCTGACATGACCACCCGACTCGAGAAGTTCTACAAGGATGAAGTGGTGCCGAAGCTGATGCAGCAATTCGGCTACACCAATCCGATGGAAGTGCCGAAGCTCACCAAGATCACCATCAACATGGGCGTCGGCGAAGCCGCGACCAACAAGAAGGTGCTGGAGAACGCCGTCGCCGACATGGCCAAGATCACCGGCCAGAAGCCGGTGGTGACCAAGTCGCGCGTGTCGGTCGCTTCGTTCAAGATCCGCGACGGCTGGCCGATCGGCTGCAAGGTGACCCTGCGTCGCGCCAAGATGTTCGAGTTCCTGGACCGCCTGATCAACATCTCGCTGCCCCGCGTCCGCGACTTCCGCGGCGTGTCCGGCCGCTCTTTCGACGGCCGCGGCAACTACAACATGGGCGTGAAGGAGCAGATCATCTTCCCGGAGATCGACTTCGACGCCGTCGACGCGATGCGCGGCATGGACATCGCGATCACCACCACGGCGAAGACCGACGCGGAGGCCAAGGCCCTGCTCGAGGCCTTCCGCTTCCCGTTCCGCAACTAAGGACCGACCATGGCCAAGACCTCCATGATCAACCGCGAGGCCAAGCGCGCCAAGCTGGCCAAGCAGCACGGCGCCAAGCGCGAAGCCCTGAAGAAGATCATCGCCAGCCAGGACGCGTCCTACGAGGACAAGATGGCCGCCGCGACCAAGCTGCAGAAGCTGCCGCGCGACTCGTCGGCGTCCCGCCAGACCACCCGCTGCGCCCTGACCGGCCGCCCGCGCGCCGTGTACAGCAAGTTCGGCCTGGGCCGCAACGCGCTGCGCAAGGCGACGATGAACGGCGACGTGCCCGGCCTGCGCAAGGCCAGCTGGTAACCGATCCGCACGGATGGCGAACCGCCTGCTATACTAGGCGGCTCCCGCCAACCGGCAGGAACACCGAAGGGCCCGCAGCGATGCGGGCCTTCGGCCGCGACAAGCGCCGCGCAACGGCGCCCACAATCCGACAGATTTTCGCGAAAGCGGATATCGGTGCTACTCATCAGGTGAATCCATGAGCATGACTGATCCCATCGCCGACATGCTGGTCCGCATCAAGAATGCGGCGGCGGTCGGCAAGCAGACGGTGAAGATGCCGTCCTCCAAGACCAAGGTCGCGATCGCCAACGTCCTCAAGGGCGAGGGCTACATCGCCGACGCGCGCGTCACCCAGGCCGGCGCCAAGGCCGAGCTGGAAATCGCCCTGAAGTACTACGAGGGCAAGCCGGTGATCGAGACCCTGAAGCGCGTGTCGCGCTCGGGCCTGCGCCACTACCGCGGCAAGGACGCGCTGCCGAAGGTGCTGAACGGCCTCGGCGTCGCCATCATTTCCACCTCCAAGGGCATCATGACCGACTCGCAGGCGCGCCAGCAGGGCGTCGGTGGCGAAGTCCTGTGCATCGTGGCCTAAGGGAGAGACGACCATGTCCCGCGTTGCCAAGAAGCCTGTCGCCCTCGCCAAGGGCGTCGAACTCAACGTCCAGCCGGAATCGATCAGCGTCAAGGGCCCGAAGGGCACCCTGAGCGTCGCCAAGCCGGCCGGCATCGAAGTCAAGATCGAGGACGGCAGTGCGCTGCTGTCCGCCAACGACCCGGCCCTGGTGCCGCTGGCCGGCACCCTGCGCGCGATCGTCGCGAACATGGTGCAGGGCGTGAGCGCCGGCTTCGAGCGCAAGCTCGAGCTGGTCGGCGTCGGTTACCGCGCCGCCGCCCAGGGCAAGGACCTGAACCTCTCGCTCGGGTACTCGCACCCGGTCGTGTTCAAGGCGCCGGAAGGCATCACCATCACCACGCCGACCCAGACCGAGATCGTGGTCGCGGGCGCCGACAAGCAGCTGGTGGGTGAAGTCGCCGCCAAGATCCGCGGCTACCGTCCGCCGGAGCCCTACAAGGGCAAGGGCGTGAAGTACGCCGGCGAAAACATCATCCGCAAGGAAGCCAAGAAGGCCTAAGCGGGCTTTCAGCTTCCGGAGAAGAAGACCATGGAAAAGAAGATCGCCCGCCTGCGTCGCGCCAAGTCGACCCGTGCCCACATCCGCGAACTCGGCGTGCCGCGCCTGTCGGTGCTGCGCACCGGCCAGCACCTGTACGCCCAGCTGTTCACCGCCGACGGCTCCAAGGTGCTGGCTTCGGCCTCCACCCTGCAGGCCGACGTCAAGGACGGCCTGAAGAACGGCAAGAACGCCGACGCGGCCGCCAAGGTCGGTCGCGTGATCGCCGAGCGCGCCAAGGCCGCCGGCGTCGAGAAGATCGCGTTCGACCGCTCGGGCTACCGCTACCACGGCCGCGTCAAGGCCCTGGCGGAAGCCGCCCGCGAGGCCGGCCTGCAGTTCTGATCCCGAGCGCCCTGGGGCATCGTCCCCATGGCGTGGGCTCGCCCCTGGCGATGCCCGCTCGCCGATGCGAGGTGCATCGGGCGCCGGTGCCGGTTGCGGCCACGGCGATCCACCCGCGGTAATCCACAACGATAAGCGGCGACGCCGCAATTCCCTCAATCCAAGAGATATCGAAATGGCAGAGCAACGCGAATCCCGCGGCCGCGATCGCGGTCCCCGCGAGGAGAAAGTCGACGATGGCATGATCGAGAAGCTGATCGCGGTCAACCGCGTCAGCAAGACGGTCAAGGGCGGTCGCCAGTTCACCTTCACCGCGCTGACGGTCGTCGGCGACGGCGGCGGCAAGGTCGGCTTCGGTTATGGCAAGGCGCGCGAAGTGCCGGTCGCCATCCAGAAGTCGATGGAAGGCGCGCGCAAGAACATGCGCACCGTCGACCTCAACAACGGCACCCTGTTCCACGCGGTGAAGGCCGGCCACGGCGCGGCACGCGTGTTCATGCAGCCGGCCTCGGAAGGTACCGGCGTGATCGCCGGCGGCGCGATGCGCGCCGTGCTGGAAGCGGTGGGCGTCAAGAACGTGCTGGCGAAGGCGGTCGGTTCGCGCAATCCGATCAACCTGGTCCGCGCCACGGTCAAGGGTCTCGAGGCGATGCATTCGCCGGCCAAGATCGCGGCCAAGCGCGGCAAGAAGGTGGAGGACCTGATCAATGGCTAACGAAGGCAAGACCATCAAGGTCCGTCTGGTCAAGGGCCTGCGCGGCACCCAGTCGCGCCACCGCCTGTCGGTGAAGGCGCTCGGCCTGGGCAAGCTCAACAGCGTCCGCGAGCTGAAGGACAGCCCGCAGGTGCGTGGCCTGATCAACCAGCTGCATTACCTGGTCAAGGTCGAGGAGTAATTCGATGAAGATGAACACGCTCAGCCCCGCCGAGGGCGCCCGCCAGGCGGCGAAGCGCGTCGGCCGCGGCATTGGTTCCGGCCTCGGCAAGACCTGCGGCCGCGGCCACAAGGGTTCGTTCGCGCGCGCCGGCAAGGGCAAGATCAAGGCCGGCTTCGAAGGCGGCCAGATGCCCATGCAGCGCCGCCTGCCGAAGATCGGCTTCGCCTCGAAGCTGGCCGGCGACACCGCCGAAGTGCTGCTGTACAAGCTCGACAGCCTGCCCGCGGGCGACGTCGACTTCGCCGCGCTCCGCGTAGCCAAGCTGGTGCCGAGCACCGCGAAGCGCGCCAAGGTCGTCGCCAAGGGCGAAGTGACCAAGGCCTTCGTGCTGAAGGGCATCGCCGCGACCGCCGGCGCCAAGGCCGCGATCGAGGCCGCCGGCGGCAAGCTGGCGGAGTAAGCCGGGCATGTCGCGAACCGCGGATGCGTTGTCCGGCCTGGCCGGTGCGGGCAAGTTCACCGAACTTCGCTCGCGCCTGCTGTTCGTCCTCGGGGCGTTGATCGTCTACCGCATCGGGTGCTTCATCCCGGTGCCGGGCGTCAACCCCGAGGCGATGCTGCAGCTGATGGAATCCCAGAAGGGCACGATCGTGGACATGTTCAACATGTTCTCGGGCGGCGCCTTGCACCGCTTCAGCATCTTCGCGCTGAACGTGGTGCCCTACATCTCGGCGTCGATCGTGGTCCAGCTGATGACCCAGATCCTGCCGAGCTGGAAGGCGATGTCCAAGGAAGGCGAGTCCGGCCGCCGCAAGATCACCCAGTACTCGCGCTACGGCGCGGTCTTCCTGGCGATCTTCCAGGCCGCCGGCATCGCGATCGCGCTGCAGAACCAGGGCGCCGGCAGCGGCATCCCGGTGGTGTACAACCCCGGTCCGGGCTTCGTGATGACCGCGGTGGTCTCGCTGACCGCCGGCACCATGTTCCTGATGTGGCTGGGCGAGCAGGTGACCGAGCGCGGCATCGGCAACGGCGTCTCGCTGATCATCTTCTCCGGCATCGTCGCCGGCCTGCCGGGCGCGGTGCTCAACACCCTGCAGCAGGCCAACAGCGGCGACATGCAGTGGATCACCGTGTTCTTCATCCTGGCGATCGTGCTGGCCTTCACCTGGTTCGTGGTGTTCATGGAACGCGGCCAGCGCCGCATCACCGTGAACTACGCGCGTCGCCAGGGTGGCCGCGGCGCCTACATGAACCAGAGCTCGTTCCTGCCGCTCAAGCTCAACATGTCGGGCGTGATCCCGCCGATCTTCGCGTCGTCGATCATCATGTTCCCGGCCACGGCGTCGACGTGGTTCGGCCAGTCCGGCAGTTCTGCCACGACGTGGCTGCAGAAGGTCAGCCAGATGCTGTCGCCGGGCGAGCCGCTGCACATGATCCTGTACGCCGGCCTGATTATCGGCTTCGCCTTCTTTTACACCGCGCTGGTCTTCAATTCGCAGGAGACCGCCGACAACCTGAAGAAGTCGGGCGCGCTGATCCCGGGCATTCGGCCGGGCAAGGCGACGGCGGATTACATCGACGGCGTGCTGACCCGGCTGACGGGCGCCGGCGCGGCCTACCTGGTGCTGGTCTGCCTGTTGCCTGAAGTGATGCGGACGCAGCTGGGCACGTCGTTCTACTTCGGCGGCACGTCGCTGCTGATCGTGGTGGTCGTGGTGATGGACTTCATCGCCCAGATCCAGGCCCACCTGATGTCGCACCAGTACGAGAGCCTGCTGAAGAAGGCGAACCTGAAGGGCGGCAACCGCACGCGCTGAGCGCGGGCACGCCGCACGACCGCCGGGCTGGAGGCCTGGCGGGGATCCCGCGGGATCCGAACCGGGGCCGGGACGGCCACGAACAAGCGCCGGCGCGGAACACACGCGTCCGCACGGCAAATGGGCGACCTGCGCAGCGGTTCCGGGCGCAGGTGGCCAGGGACCGATCCCCGCGCAAGAGGAGCGCGGGGGCAGGGTGGGGCGCAAGCCCGGCCACTGCCAGTCCCCGGCCATCGCCGGAGCATGGGCACACTCCCCATGCCGGGTCTCGACCCTCGGGCCGGGACTTCCTGAACAGCCGGAACCCTGCTAAAATTTCATGTTCCCTGCGTCGGATCGAGAGATACGACGCGATTTCGTCATCGGAGATCGCCTTATGGCGCGTATTGCGGGCGTCAACCTGCCTGCCCAGAAGCACGTCTGGGTCGGGCTGCAAAGCATCTACGGCATTGGCCGTACCCGTTCCAAGCAGGTGTGCGAATCGGCCGGCGTGAATTCGTCGACCAAGATCCGCGACCTGTCCGAGCCGGAAGTCGAGCGCCTGCGCGCCGAGGTCGGCAAGTTCATCGTCGAGGGCGACCTGCGTCGCGAAGTCGGCATGGCGATCAAGCGCCTGATGGACCTGGGCTGCTACCGCGGCCTGCGCCATCGCCGCGGCCTGCCGCTCCGTGGCCAGCGCACCCGGACCAATGCGCGCACCCGCAAGGGCCCGCGCAAGGCCATCAAGAAGTAAGGAACCCAGACCATGGCCAAGCCGGCTGCAGCCTCCAAGACCAAGAAGAAGGTCAAGCGCATCGTCACCGACGGCATCGCGCACGTCCACGCTTCGTTCAACAACACGATCGTCACCATCACCGACCGCCAGGGCAACGCGCTGAGTTGGGCGACCTCGGGCGGCGCGGGTTTCCGCGGTTCGCGCAAGTCGACCCCGTTCGCCGCGCAGGTCGCCGCCGAGAAGGCCGGCAAGGCCGCGCTCGACTACGGCGTGAAGGCGCTGGAAGTGCGCATCAAGGGCCCGGGTCCGGGTCGCGAGTCCGCCGTCCGTTCGTTGAACAACGTCGGGTACAAGATCCTCAACATCATCGACGTGACGCCGATCCCGCACAACGGGTGCCGTCCGCCGAAGAAGCGTCGCGTCTGACGCGCAGGAGCACCAGAACATGGCTCGTTATATCGGTCCCACCTGCAAGCTCGCGCGCCGCGAAGGCGCCGACCTGTCGCTGAAGTCCCCGGCCCGCGCGCTGGATTCCAAGTGCAAGCTGGAGCAGAAGCCCGGCCAGCACGGTCCCACCGCGCGCAAGGGCAAGCTGTCCGACTACGCCACCCAGCTGCGCGAGAAGCAGAAGGTCAAGCGCATCTACGGCTTGCTGGAGCGCCAGTTCCGCAACTACTACAAGAAGGCCGCGACCAAGAAGGGCAACACCGGCGAGAACCTCCTGCAGATGCTGGAGACCCGCCTGGACAACGTCGTCTACCGCATGGGCTTCGCCGTCACCCGTCCGGCCGCGCGCCAGCTGGTCAGCCACCGCGGCGTGACCGTGAACGGCAAGTCTGTCAACCTGCCGTCGTACGCCGTCAAGGCCGGCGACGCGATCGCGCTGTCGGAGAAGGCCAAGACGCAGTTGCGCGTCAAGGAATCGCTGACCGTGTCCCAGCAGATGGACCTGTCGCCGTCGTGGGTCGAAGTCGACGCCGACAAGTTCAGTGGCGTGTTCAAGGCGGTGCCTGATCGCGCCGACCTGCCGGCCGACATCAACGAAGCGCTGATCGTCGAGCTGTACTCGAAGTAAGCCATTGCCACCGGCCCGCGCATTCCCCGGCGCGGGCCAACGGGAGACACCACGAATGACGGTTACCGCCACCCAAGTGCTGCGTCCGCGCGGCCCGCAGATCGAGCGCATCACCGACAACCGCGCCAAGGTCGTGATCGAGCCGCTCGAGCGCGGTTATGGCCACACCCTGGGCAACGCCCTGCGCCGCGTGCTGCTGTCCTCGATCCCGGGCTTCGCGATCACCGAAGTCGAGATCGACGGCGTGCTGCACGAGTACACCACGGTCGAGGGCCTGCAGGAGGACGTGCTCGAAGTCCTGCTGAACCTCAAGGACGTCGCCATCCGCATGCACAACGGCGACAGCGACACCCTGGAGCTGAAGAAGCAGGGCCCGGGCATCGTCACCGCCGGCGACATCAAGACCAGCCACAACGTCGAGGTGCTGAACCCCGGCCACGTGATCGCCAACCTGACCAAGGACGTGGCGCTGAACATGCGCCTGACCATCAGCCGCGGCTACGGCTACCAGCCGGCCGCCGCGCGCCGCCGCCCGGACGAGGAAACCCGCGCGATCGGCAAGCTGGTGCTGGACGCCTCGTTCTCGCCGGTCCGTCGCGTCGCGTACGCGGTGGAAGCCGCGCGCGTCGAGCAGCGCACCGACCTGGACAAGCTGGTGCTCGACATCGAGACCAACGGCACCATCGACGCCGAGGAAGCCGTGCGCACCGCCGCCGACATCCTCAGCGACCAGCTGTCGGTGTTCGGCGACTTCACCCACCGCGACCGCGGTGCGGCCAAGCCGGCGGCGAGCGGCGTGGATCCGGTGCTGCTGCGCCCGATCGACGACCTCGAGCTGACCGTGCGTTCGGCCAACTGCCTGAAGGCCGAGAGCATCTACTACATCGGCGACCTGATCCAGAAGACCGAGGTCGAGCTGCTCAAGACCCCGAACCTGGGCAAGAAGTCGCTCACCGAGATCAAGGAAGTCCTCGCCCAGCGCGGCCTTTCGCTCGGGATGAAGCTCGAGAACTGGCCGCCGGCGGGCATTTCCGCCCACGGCATGCTCGGCTGAGCAAGACGGTCCCGGCCCGCAGCGATGCGGGCCGGCCCGGCGACACCGCACCACCACTGCCGACGGACGACACGTCCGCGGCATGACCGGCAAGGGATGCCGGCACGGGCCACCCGCAGTCCACCGCCCGCTCCGACGGGCACCCGCCAGGATGGCGACAGCGAACCTCAACGCCACACCATTACCTTCGTAAGGAATTCCCGCCATGCGCCACCAGAAAGCCGGCCGCAAGTTCAACCGCACCAGCGCCCACCGCCAGGTCATGTTCTCGAACATGGCGGCCTCGCTGTTCAAGCACGAAGTCATCCGCACCACCCTGCCGAAGGCCAAGGAACTGCGCCGCGTCGCGGAGCCGCTGATCACCCTGGCCAAGACCGACGGCGTGGCGAACCGCCGCCTCGCCTTCGCGCGCCTGCGCGACAAGGAAGCGGTGGGCACCCTGTTCACCATCCTGGGCCCGCGCTACGCGCAGCGTCCGGGTGGCTACATGCGCATCCTCAAGTGCGGCTTCCGTGCCGGCGACAACGCGCCGATGGCGTACGTCGAGCTGGTCGATCGCCCGCAGGCCGCCGAGTAATCGCGACCGCCAGCGGTATGTCGAAAGGCCCCGGGACCTCCCGGGGTTTTTCGTTTGCGCCGCGTGCACGATAATCGGGCGATCCCTCCCTGCAGGCGCGTCGATGAATCCGTTCCGCTGGTCGTTCCGCTCCCAGTTCCTGCTCGGCTTCGTGGCGTGCGCGTCGTTGATCGGCTACGCGCTGTACGTGCAGTTCGTGCAGCAACTCATGCCGTGCCCGTTCTGCATCTTCCAGCGCATCTGCTTCGCGGTGCTGGGCCTGGTGTTCCTGTTCGGCGCCCTGCATGCGCCACGCGCCGCCGGGACGCGCAAGGCCTGGGGCCTGGCCGCCCTGGCCGCCGCCGCGGCGGGCATGGGCTATGCCGGCCGCCATGCGTGGGTGCAGTTGCACCCGCCGGAATTGCCGAGCTGCGGGCCTGGCTTGAACTTCATGATCGAGCAGCATTCCTGGCTCGGTGCGGCCCGGCAGGTGCTGATGGCGACCGGCGACTGCAGCAACATCGACTGGCAGTTCCTGGGGCTGACCATGCCGATGTGGTCGCTGGTGTGGTTCATCGGGCTCGCGATCTGGGCCTTGCAGGCGGCATTCCGCCGGCGCAACACGCACCGCTTCCATCGCTGACCGTTCCAGCGGTAACGGTTGCAGGGGGCGGGCTGCCGGCGGATGATGCGATGCACCATCCCGCGTTGGAACCCCGCATGTCGCCTGCCTCGCCGTTGCCCGTGATGCCCGCTTCCGCCGATGCCGCCTGGGCGCCGGACAGCTGGCGCTCGCGGCCGGCGCTGCAGTTGCCGCACTATCCCGACGCCGAGGCCTTGGCATCGGCGCAGGACGAGTTGCGCAACCTCCCGCCGCTGGTGACCTCGTGGGAGATCCTCGCGCTCAAGCGCCAGCTGGCGGAGGCGCAGGCCGGCGAACGCTTCGTGCTGCAGGGCGGCGATTGCGCCGAGAGTTTCGCCGAGTGCAATTCCTCGGTGATCTCGAACCGCCTGAAGGTGCTGCTGCAGATGAGCCTGGTGCTCGTCCACGGCCTCAAGCTGCCGGTCGTGCGCGTGGGCCGCTTCGCCGGCCAGTACGCCAAGCCGCGTTCGGCCGACACCGAAACCATCGATGGCGTCACCCTGCCGTGCTATCGCGGCGACATGGTCAACGCACCCGCGTTCACCGAGGCCGCGCGCATCCCGGATCCGCGCCGCATGGTCCGCGCGCATGCGCGCTCCGCGATGACCATGAACTTCGTGCGTGCGCTGATCGATGGAGGCTTCGCCGACCTCCACCACCCCGAGTACTGGGACCTTGCGTGGGTCGGGCATGCGCCATTGGCGCACGAGTACCAGCGCATGGTGGGCGCGATCGGCGACGCCGTGCGCTTCATGGAGACCCTCGCCGGCGGCCAGGTCCACAACATCAACCGGGTCGACTTCTACACCTCGCACGAGGCCCTGCTGCTCCCCTACGAGGAAACCCAGACCCGCCAGGTCCCGCGCCAGCATGGCTGGTTCAACCTGTCGACCCACTATCCGTGGATCGGCATGCGCACGGCGGCGCTGGAGGGCGCGCACCTCGAGTACTTCCGCGGCATCCGCAACCCGATCGCGGTGAAGGTCGGGCCGTCGGTGGCCCCCGACCAGCTGCTGCGCCTGATCGACGTGCTGAACCCGGACGACGAGCCCGGGCGGCTGGCCTTCATCCACCGGATGAGCGCCGGCAGCATCGCGTCCAAGCTGCCGCCGCTGCTCGACGCGGTGAAGCGCGACGGGCGCCGGATCCTGTGGATCTGCGATCCCATGCACGGGAATACCGAGTCGACCAGCAACGGTTACAAGACGCGGCGCTTCGACAACATCCGCAGCGAGCTGGAGCAGGCGTTCGACCTGCATGCCGCCGCCGGGACCCGGCTGGGCGGCGTGCACCTCGAGCTCACCGGCGAGAACGTGACCGAATGCCTCGGCGGCGCGCGCGAACTCACCGAGCTCGACCTCAAGCGCGCCTACCGGACCACGGTCGACCCGCGCCTGAACTACGAGCAGGCGCTGGAGATCGCCATGCTCATCGTGCGCAAGCGCGGGCAGATCGCCGGCTGAGTCACTTCGCCGGCGCGAGCTCGATCGTCGGCAGCAGGCGCGGCGCCTTGCGCGCCTTGCTCGCCTGCTCGTAGGCGTAGGCGAGTTCGACCAGCCGCGGCTCGCTCCATGCGGTGCCCATGAACACGATGCCGACCGGCAGTCCGTGCACGTCGCCCATCGGCACGGTGATGCTCGGGTAGCGGGCGACCGCGGCCGCGCCGTAGCCGGCGCCGGTGAAGTGGTCGGCGTTGACCGGATCGGTGGGCCAGGCGGGCGACATTGCCGGTGCCACCAGCGCATCCAGCTGTTGCGCCTTCAGTGCGGCGTCGATGCCCTCGGGTCCGGCCAGGCGACGCGCCTTGTCGCGGGCGGCGACGTAGGCAGGTTCGGTCAGCGGCCCCTTGGCCTGCGCCTGCTCGAAGATCTCCTGGCCGAAGAAGCGCATTTCCTCCACCGCATGCGCCTTGTTGAACTCGATCAGCGCGGCCAGCGATGCATGCGGCGCGCCGCTCTCGGCGAGGTAACGGTCCAGTCCATCCTTGAACTCGTACAGCAGCACCTGGTACTCGTCCGCGTCCCACTGGCCGAGGGTCGGAATCTCCGCGTCCACGACCGTCGCGCCAGCCGCCTTGAGCGCCGCGATCGCGCGTTCCATCGCGGCATCGGTATCCGGCTGGTAGCCCATCAGCTTGCGCACCACGCCGATCCGGGCGCCCTTCAGCCCATCGGCCTTCAGGTGGGCGCTGTAGTCGATCGGGGTGGCGTCGGTGCGCTCGCCCGCAGCGGGATCGGCGGGGTCCGGCGATGCGATCGCGGTGAGCAGGGCGGCGGCGTCGGCCACGCTGCGGGTCATCGGGCCGGCGGTGTCCTGCGAGATCGAGATCGGGATGATCCCGCCGCGGCTGACCAGGCCCACCGTCGGCTTGATCCCGACCAGGCCGGCGACGGCCGACGGGCAGATGATGCTGCCGTCGGTCTCGGTGCCGATGCCGACCGCGGCGAGGTTGGCCGCGATCGCGCTGCCGGTGCCGGCGCTGGAGCCGCACGGGTTGCGGTCGAGCGCGTACGGGTTGCGGGTCTGCCCGCCGCGGCCGCTCCAGCCCGAGCTGGAACGGGTGGAACGGAAGTTCGCCCATTCCGACAGGTTGGTCTTGCCCAGCACCACCGCGCCGGCCTCGCGCAGCTTGCGCACCAGGAACGCATCGGCCTTGGGGTGGTGCTCGGCGAGGGCGAGCGAGCCTGCGGAGTTGGCCATCGGGAGCGCGTCGATGTTGTCCTTGAGCAGCACCGGGATGCCGTGCAGCGGGCCGCGGACCTTGCCAGACTTGCGCTCGGCGTCGAGCGCGTCGGCGTCCTTCAGCGCGTCCGGATTGAGCTCAATGACCGCATTGAGCGTCGGGCCGGCATCGTCGATCGCGGCGATGCGGTCGAAGTAGGCCTGGGTGAGCGCCCGGCTGGTGAGGCTGCCGGCCTGCATCTTCGCCTGCAGGTCGGCAATGCCGGCTTCTTCATGGGCGAAGGCGGCCCGCGCATCGGGGGCGGCGCTTGTGGCGGCCGGTGTCGCGGCGCCCGGCGCGGGCGTTTGCTGGCAGGCGGCGAGGAGGGCGGCGGCGATCGCGAGCGGCAACAGGCGCATGCAGGAAGTCCCGTGGGAAAGCGCGCAGCATCGCGCCTCTCCCGCGGGTCGGCAACTCAGTGGCGGCGGCGCACCCGCAGGTCGCGCGCCAGCACCCAGACCACCACCAGGTTGATCGCCACCACCAGCGCCTCCAGCCAGTGCCGATGGGTGGCGAAGGCGTAGAGGTCGAACGGCAGGTAGGCGGCGGCGGTGAGGCAGCCCAGCCACGATGCCCACGCCTTGGCACGCCACAGGCCCCAGCCTTCTGCGAGGTGGACGAGGCCGTACAGCGCGGCGACCAGTGCCGCCAGGTGCACCGACCCGGGGTTGATGGCATGCGCCAGCCAGGCCATCGCGCCGTGGTCGGGGTCGAGCTGGAACTTCGCGATCATTGTGTGCACGGCGCGCTGCAGCGGCGCCGGGCCGAGCAGTTCCAGCCCGCTCGCGGCGAGCAGGGCCAGCGCGCCCTTGGCGGCCTCGATCAGCGCGATCACGTGCAGCCCGGGATGGGCGTGCGGATCCGGGTTGTAGTGGCCCTGGCTCATGCGTCCTGCACCGGGCCGGCGAGCGCCCACGATTGCAACGAGGTGTAGCCGCGCGGGGCGGTCTGCAAGAGGTGGATGCGGTCGATGTTCAGCGGGTGGGATGCCGACCCTTGCGCCGGTTGCGGCGGGGCGTCGCGGGTGGGCAGGTAGGCCAGGGTAACGTGCGGGCGCAGCGCGCGGCCCTCGGCAGGCAGCCCGCAGGTGCGCAGGGCGTGCTCGAGGTCGGCGTGCAGCTGCCGCAACGGTGCGGGGCAGGACAGCAGCGCGACCAGCACCTTCGCGCCAGGCCAGTACTGCGCCTGCTCGAGGGCGATCGTGAACCGGCCATGCGCGGCCGCCACCGCGGCCACCGACGCCTCGACCGCATCGCGCCGTGGCGGTGACAGCGACTCGCCGAGGTAGCGCAGCGTGCAATGCCACTGCGCCGGGAGGCGCCATTGGTGGCGGGGCGCGCCTGCCGGCAGCGCGGCGGCGAGCCCGTCGCGCATGTCGCCCAGCACGGCCTGGGCGGCTGCGTCCGGCATCCAGCCCAGGAACACGCTCACCGGCGATCCCGCCCGGTCAGCCGGCGCGGCTGGCGCGCTTGCGGTCGCTCTCGGTCAGCAGCTTCTTGCGCAGGCGGATTTCCTTCGGGGTGATCTCGACCAGCTCGTCGTCGTCGATGAAGTCCAGCGCCTGCTCCAGGGTGAACTTGGTCGCCGGGGTCAGCTGGATCGCGTCGTCCTTGCCGGAAGCGCGCATGTTGGTCAGCGGCTTGGTCTTGATTGCGTTGACCGTGAGGTCGTTGTCCTTGCTGTGGATGCCGACCAGTTGGCCTTCGTAGACCTGGTCGCCTTCGGCGGCGAACAGCTTGCCGCGCTCCTGCAGCGGGCCGAGCGAATAGGCCGGGGTGGCGCCCGCAGCATTGGCGATCATCACGCCGTTGAGGCGCTTGGCGATCGGGCCGGTTTCCTTCGGGCCGTAGCGGTCGAACACGTGGAACAGCAGGCCCGACCCCTGGGTCAGGGTCTTGAATTCGTTCTGGAACCCGATCAGGCCACGGGCGGGGATTTCGTAATCCAGGCGCACCCGGCCCTTGCCGTCGGGCTCCATGTTCTTCAGCTGCGCCTTGCGGATGCCCAGCTTCTCCATCACGCCGCCCTGGTGGTTTTCCTCGACGTCGACGACGAGCTGCTCGATCGGCTCCATCAGCTGGCCGTCGATTTCCTTGATGATCACCTCGGGGCGCGACACCGCCAGCTCGAAGCCCTCGCGACGCATGTTCTCGATCAGCACCGACAGGTGCAGCTCGCCGCGGCCGCTGACCAGGAACTTGTCGGCGTCCTCCAGTTGTTCGACCTTGAGCGCCACGTTGTGCACGGTCTCGCGGTCCAGCCGGTCCTTGAGCTGGCGGCTGGTCAGGAACTTGCCGCCGGACAGGTCCTTGTTGCCGGCGAACGGCGAATTGTTGACCTGGAACGTCATCGAGATGGTCGGTTCGTCCACGGTCAGCGCCGGCAGCGCCTCCGGATGGTCGACCGCGCAGATGGTGTCGGAGATGCCGATGTCGGCGATGCCGGAGATGGCCACGATGTCGCCAGCCTCCGCAGTCTCCTGCTCGATCCGCTCCAGGCCCATGAAGCCGAGCACCTGCAGGACCTTGCCCTGGCGCTTCTTGCCCTCGCGGTCGATCACCGTGACCGGCATGTTGCGCTTGAGGGTGCCGCGCTGGATGCGGCCGATGCCGATCACGCCGACGAAATTGTTGTAGTCCAGCTGGCTGATGCGCATCTGGAACGGACCGTCCTTGGCCACCGGCGGGGCCGGCACGTGCTGCATGATCGCCTCGTACAGCGGCGTCATGTCGCCCTCGCGGACGCTGTCGTCCAGGCTGGCGAAGCCGTGCAGCGCCGACGCGTAGACGATCGGGAAGTCGAGCTGCTCGTTGGTCGCGCCGAGCTTGTCGAACAGGTCGAACACCTGGTCGATCACCCAGTCGGGGCGCGCCCCCGGGCGGTCGATCTTGTTGACCACCACGATCGGGCGGAAGCCCATCGCGAACGCCTTCTGGGTCACGAAGCGCGTCTGCGGCATGGGACCGTCCATGGCGTCGACCAGGATCAGCACCGAGTCCACCATCGACAGCACGCGCTCGACCTCGCCGCCGAAGTCGGCGTGCCCCGGGGTATCGACGATGTTGATGCGGTTGCCGCGCCAGGTGATGGCGGTGTTCTTGGCCAGGATGGTGATGCCGCGCTCCTTTTCCTGGTCGTTGCTGTCCATCACCCGCTCGGCCAGCACGGTGCGTTCGGACAGGGTGCCCGACTGCTTGAGCAGGCAGTCCACCAGGGTGGTCTTGCCGTGGTCGACGTGGGCGACGATGGCGATGTTGCGGAGGCGTTCGATGGAATTGGATGCGGACATGCGGAAGGGGCCGCGCGCGTGGGGGCGGCCAGATGGCGGTTGGGGAACCCGGGATTATAGCCTGCCGGCGCGTTGATTTGCCTCAATGCGACGCGCCGGGGGTGGGTCGAGACTGGTGGCGACCCCAGAAGGAGACCCCGCATGATCCGTGAAGTGAGTGGCGACATCCTGTCCAGCCAGGCCCGGGCGATCGCCCACGGCGTGGCCCCGAACGACGACTTCCACACCGGCCTGGCCCTGTCCCTGCGCGAACACGCGCCGGCGCTGTACAAGGATTTCCGCCATTACTGCCAGTCCACCCACCCCAAGCCCGGCAGCCTGTGGACTTGGACCGGCGCCGACGGCCAGCGCGTGGTCAACCTGTTCACCCAGGAGCCGGCCGAGGGCCACCATGGCGGCAAGCCGGGCAAGGCCACACTCGCCAACGTGCGGCACGCCCTGAAGGCGCTGCGCCACGAGGTCGAGCGCGAGGGCTTCGCCAGCCTGGCGCTGCCGCGGATCGCCACCGGCGTGGGCGGGCTGGAGTGGGACGAGGTCCGCCCGCTGGTCGAGGAATACCTCGGCGACCTGCCGATCCCGGTGCTCGTGTACACCACCTTCCATCCCGGCCAGACCGCGGACGAAGGGCTCTAGGCGGCGTCCCGGGCGGGGCGTGTTACCGTGCGCGCCCCGATTCCGGACGGAGCATCCCGATGTCCCTGATTGCCCATTTCGATACCGACCGCGGCCCGATCCGCATCGAGCTGGCCGCCGACAAGGCGCCGCTGACCGTCGCCAACTTCGTCAACCTCGCCAAGCGCGGGTTCTACGACGGCCTCAACTTCCATCGGGTCATCGCCGACTTCATGGTCCAGGGCGGTTGCCCCGAAGGCTCCGGCCGCGGCGGTCCCGGCTACCGCTTCGAGGACGAGGCGAACAACGGCCTGCGCCACGAGCGCGGCGTGCTGTCGATGGCGAACGCCGGCCCCAACACCAACGGCAGCCAGTTCTTCATCACCCACGTGCCCTGCGGCTGGCTGGACGGCAAGCACACCGTGTTCGGCAAGGTGGTCGAGGGCCTGGACGTGGTGGACGCGGTCCGCCAAGGCGACCTGATCAAGTCGGTCAAGATCGAGGGCGACGCCGACGCCGTGCTGGCCGCCAAGGCCGACCGCGTCGCCGAGTGGAACCGCATCCTCGCCGCCTGATCGCGGCACGCTGAGCGCGTCGACCGCCGGCCGCGCCACGCGTGCCGGCGGCTGTCGCCGATGGCCCGGCGAACGGCCGAGAGCCGCGCCGGCCCTGCGTTTCGACCAAGGTCGCAGGGCGGTCGCGGGGATGCCCTGTGGTAACATCACGGGGCTGTTTCCCACGTCTCCGCCGCGCCTGCGCGGCCCGTCCCGAGGTTCCCCACGATGCCTCAGCTCGCCCGGCGCGTCGGTCGCGCCAAGCCCAGCGCCATCATGGCCGTCGCCGAAAAGGCCAAGCGCCTGAAGGCCGAAGGCCGCGACATCATCAGCTTCTCGATCGGCGTCCCCAACTTCCTGCCCGGCGAGCATGTCTACGCCGCCGCCCGCGAGGCGCTGGCCAAGGACAGCGGCCAGTACGGCAGCAACCGCGGCAGCGACCTGCTGCTGGACGCCTTCATCGCGCACATGGCGAAGATCGGCCTGACCGGCTACGGGCGGGTGAACTGCGCGACCGGCATCGGCGCCAAGCACGTCATCTACAACCTGGCCGAGGCCTTGCTGGACGAAGGCGACACCATCGCCTTCGCGGTGCCGTACTGGACCAGCTACATGGACATCGCGGAGATCGTCGGGGCGAAGGTCGACCTGCTGCCGTGCCCGCCGGAACAGGACTACAAGCTCACCCCCGCGCAGCTCGACGCCGCGCTGGCGCGCAAGCCCAAGGTGTTCCTGTTCAACAACCCGAACAACCCGACCGGCATGGCCTACACCGCCGCCGAGATCGATGCGCTGGCCGACGTCGTCGCGAAGTACCCCGATACCTGGATCATCACCGACGACATCTACAACCGGATGGTGTTCGACGGGATCGGCTACCGCAATTTCGTGCAGAGCCGCCCCGAGTTGCGCGACCGCGTGATCTTCATCGACTCGCTGTCCAAGACCTACGGCATGCCGGGCTGGCGCGTGGGCTTCCTGGCCGGTCCGGAGGCGGTGGCCTCAGCGGTCACCACGATGAACTCCAACCACATCACCAACATCCCCGAAATCGTCACCGCCGCGGCGATCGCCGCGCTGGACGGTCCGCAGGACGTGCCAAGCGAGAAGTGCGCCGAGTTCCAGGCCAAGCGCGACCAGGTGATGGCGGTGATGGACGCGATCCCCGGCATCGTCTGCCCGAAGCCGCAGGGTGCGTTCTACGTGTTCCCCGACGTCAGCGCCTATTTCGGCAAGTCGCATGCGGGCCAGGTCGTCGCCAACGACGTCGACCTCTGCAACGCGCTGCTGGAGAGCAAGGGCGTGGCCTGCGTGCCGGGCTCGGCGTTCGGCGAGCCGCGCGCGCTGCGCATCAGCTACACCTGCCCGACCGCGCAGCTGGCCCCTGGCCTGGCGCGTTTCCGGGAATTCTTCGCCGAGTTGTCCTGACCCATTCCGCCGGCGCGGACGCCTGCCGCGCCTCCACACCCTCCAGGAGTCGCCCCCATGAAAGCCCCCGTCCGTGTCGCGGTCACCGGTGCCGCCGGCCAGATCGGTTACGCCCTGCTGTTCCGCATCGCCTCCGGCGAAATGCTGGGCAAGGACCAGCCGGTCATCCTGCAGATGCTCGAGCTGCCGCTCGACAAGGCGCAGGCCGCGTTGCGCGGCGTGATGATGGAGCTGGAGGACTGCGCGTTCCCGCTGCTGGCCGGCATGGTCGGCACCGATGACCCGGAGGTCGCGTTCAAGGACGCCGACTACGCCCTGCTGGTCGGTGCGCGTCCGCGCGGCCCGGGCATGGAGCGCAAGGACCTGCTGCTGGAGAACGCGAAGATCTTCACCGCCCAGGGCGCCGCGCTGAACAAAGTCGCCAGCCGCGACGTGAAGGTGCTGGTGGTCGGCAACCCGGCCAACACCAATGCCTACATCGCGATGAAGTCGGCGCCGGACCTGCCGGCCAAGAACTTCACCGCGATGCTGCGCCTGGACCACAACCGCGCGCTGTCGCAGCTGGCCAACAAGGCCGGCGTGGCGGTGGCCGACATCGAGAAGCTGGTCGTGTGGGGCAACCACAGCCCCACCATGTACCCGGACTACCGCTTCGCCACCGTCGGCGGCGCGTCGCTGAAGGACAAGATCGGCGACGCCGACTGGAACGCCAATACCTTCATCCCGACCGTGGGCAAGCGCGGCGCGGCGATCATCGAGGCGCGCGGCCTGTCGTCGGCGGCCTCGGCGGCCAATGCCGCGATCGACCACATGCGCGACTGGGCGCTGGGCACCGACGGCAAGTGGGTGACCATGGGCGTGCCGTCGGACGGCAGCTACGGCATCCCGGAAGGCGTGATGTACGGCGTGCCGGTGACCTGCGCGAACGGCGAGTACACCCGCATCGAGGGCCTGCCGGTGGACGACTTCAGCCGCGCCGCGATGGACAAGACCCTGGCCGAACTCGAGGAAGAGCGCGCGGGCGTCGCCCACCTGCTCTGACCCCGCCGCGCCATCCGCGTGGCAACCCGACGCCGGCCTCGTGCCGGCGTCGTCGCGTCCGGGCCCGGCGGTTACGACGAAGGTCTGAATGTGCGACGCCGGGCGCGGCGCTAGCCTAGTCGGCGACGCTGGGGAGGCCTGCGATGCGCTACGAAGAATTCCACCGCTGGTCGCTGGAGGATCCGGAGGGCTTCTGGGCCGAGCAGGCCAAGGCCATCCACTGGCATGTACCGCCGCAACGGATCCTGGACGACGACAACCCGCCGTTCCGCAAGTGGTTCGCCGGCGGCGAGACCAACCTCTGCCATAACGCGGTCGACCGCCACCTCGCGGAGCGCGGCGACCAGCTGGCCTTGGTCGCGATCTCCAGCGAGACCGGGGTGGCCCGCGAGATCACCTACCGCGAGCTGCACCGCGAGGTGAACGCCTTCGCCGCCAGCCTGGTCGAGCTCGGCGTGGGGCGTGGCGACCGCGTCGTCATCTACATGCCCAACATCGCCGAGGCGGTGTTCGCGATGCTGGCCTGCGCGCGCATCGGCGCGATCCACTCGGTGGTGTTCGGCGGGTTCGCCGCGCACAACCTCGCGTTGCGGATCGACGACGCGGAGCCGGCCTTGCTGGTCTGCGCCGACGCCGGCATGCGCGGCGGCAAGGTGATCCCGTACAAGCCGCTGGTCGACGCCGCGCTGGCCGAAGCCGCCTCGCCGCCGCCGCGCGTGCTGGTCGTGGATCGCGGCCTGGACCCGGGCATGGCGCGCGTCGAGGGCCGCGACATCGATTACGCGCCGCTGCGTGAACGCCACCTCGGCAGCGAGGTCCCGGTGGCGTGGCTGGAGTCGAACGAACCCAGCTACCTGCTCTACACCAGCGGCACCACCGGCAAGCCCAAGGGCGTGCAGCGCGATGTCGGCGGGCACGCGGTGGCGCTGGCGCTGTCGATGTGGGCGATCTACGACATCCGCGCCGGGCAGGTCATGTTCTCCACCTCCGACGTGGGCTGGGCGGTCGGGCATTCGTACAACGTGTACGGGCCGCTGATCGCCGGCGCCACCTCGATCCTCTACGAGGGTTTGCCGACCTCGCCGGACGCGGGCGTGTGGTGGCGGATCTGCGAGACCTACGGCGTGCGCACGATGTTCTCCTCACCGACCGCGGTGCGCGTGCTGAAGAAGCAGGACGAGGCCTGGCTCAAGCGCTACGACCTGTCGAAGTTCCAGTGGTTGTTCCTCGCCGGCGAACCGCTGGACGAGCCGACCGCGCGCTGGATCACCGACGGACTGGGCAAGACGGTGATCGACAACTACTGGCAGACCGAGACCGGCTGGCCGGTGCTGTGCCTGATGCCGGGCGTGGAGCTCAAGCCGGTGAAGTTCGGTTCCCCCGGGCTGCCCGCGCCGGGCTACCGGCTGCGGGTGATCAACGAGGTCACCGGCGAGGACGCGCCGGCGGGCGAAAAGGGCGTGCTGGTGATCGAGCCGCCGATGCCGCCGGGCTGCCTGACCACCGTGTGGCGCAACGACGCCCGCTTCCTCGCCAGCTATTTCGGCCACTTCAAGGACCTGCTGTATTCCTCGCTGGACTGGGCGATCCGCGACGAGGACGGCTACACCTTCATCCTCGGCCGCACCGACGACGTGATCAACGTGGCCGGCCATCGCCTCGGCACGCGCGAAATCGAGGAAGCGGTAGCCAGCCACCCGGCGGTCGCCGAGGCAGCGGTGGTCGGTGTGCAGGACGACCTGAAGGGACAGGTGCCGATCGTGTTCGCCACCCTGAAGGCCGCGGGCAGCGACGCCGCCGATGCCGCGACCGGCATGCTGCGCAGCGTCGTCGACCAGCTCGGCGCGGTGGCGCGGCCGTCGCGCGTCTACGTGGTCGGCGCACTGCCCAAGACCCGCTCCGGCAAGCTGCTGCGGCGCTCGTTGCAGGCCCTGGCCGAAGCCCGCGACCCGGGCGACCTGTCGACCCTCGACGACCCCGCCGCGCTGGACGAGGTGAAGCGCGCGCTGGCGCGCGGTTCCGACGCCTGAGCGGGCAGGTGGGCGCTCGCGGTAAAATCGCGTTTTCCCCGGAGGCTGCATGTCGATGAATTCCTCCGCCGGCGCGCGGTTCCGCGCCGCCCTGTCCGCCGAGTCGCCGCTGCAGGTGATGGGCGCGATCACCGCCTACGCCGGCCTGATGGCCAAGCGCACCGGCTACCGCGCGCTGTACCTGTCCGGCGGCGGCGTCGCCGCCAATTCGCTGGGCATGCCCGACCTCGGCATCAGCACCATGGAGGACGTGCTCATCGATGCGCGCCGCATCGTGGACGCGACCGGCATGCCGCTGCTGGTCGACATCGACACCGGCTGGGGCGGCGCGTTCAACATCGCCCGCACCATCCGCAACTTCGAGCGCGTCGGCGTGGCCGCCGTGCACATGGAGGACCAGGTCGGGCAAAAGCGCTGCGGCCATCGTCCCGGCAAGGAAGTGGTGACGAAGGACGAGATGGTCGACCGGGTGAAGGCGGCGGTCGACGCGCGCAGCGACCGCGATTTCGTGATCATGGCGCGCACCGATGCCGCCGCGGTGGAGGGCCTGGACAGCGCGATCGAACGCGCCGTCGCCTACGTCGAGGCCGGTGCCGACATGGTGTTCCCGGAGGCGATGACCTCGCTGGACGACTACCGCAAGGTGAAGGCCGCGGTCGGCGTGCCGGTGCTCGCCAACCTCACCGAGTTCGGCAGCACGCCGTTCTACACCACCGACGAGCTGCGCGATGCCGGCGTCGACATCGCCCTGTATTGCTGCGGCGCCTACCGCGCGATGAACAAGGCCGCGCTGGGCTTCTACGAGGCGGTCCGCCGCGACGGCACGCAGAAGCACGTCATCGACACCCTGCAGACCCGCGCCGAGCTCTATGACTTCCTGGGCTACCACGCCTACGAGGACAAGCTCGACCAGTTGTTTGCGCAGAAGAAGTGAGCCGAGGACCCAAGATGAGCGAGCAGACCCCCGCCCCGGCGTTCAAGCCGAAGAAATCCGTCGCGCTGTCTGGCACGGCAGCCGGCAACACCGCGCTGTGCACCGTGGGCCGCACCGGCAACGACCTGGCCTACCGCGGCTACGACATCCTCGACCTGGCCACCACCAGCGAGTTCGAGGAGATCGCCCACCTGCTGGTGCACGGCAAGCTGCCCAACCGCGCCGAGCTGGCCAGCTACAAGGCGAAGCTGAAGGCGCTGCGCGGCATCCCCGCCGCGGTCAAGGCCGCGCTGGAGGAATTGCCGCCGTCCGCGCACCCGATGGACGTGATGCGCACCGGCGTCTCGGTGCTCGGCTGCGTGTCGCCGGAGAAGGACGACCACAACCACCCCGGCGCGCGCGACATCGCCGACAAGCTGATGGCCTGCCTGGGCTCGATGCTGCTGTACTGGTACCACTGGAGCCACAACGGCCGGGCCATCGACGTCGAGACCGACGACGACTCCATCGGCGGCCACTTCCTGCACCTGCTGCACGGTGCGCCGGCGCCGGAGAGCTGGGTGCGCGCGATGCACACCTCGCTGATCCTGTACGCCGAGCACGAGTTCAATGCCTCGACCTTCACCGCGCGGGTCATCGCCGGCACCGGCAGCGACATGCATTCCTGCATCGCCGGCGCGATCGGCGCGCTGCGCGGTCCCAAGCACGGCGGCGCCAACGAGGTCGCGTTCGAGGTGCAGAAGCGCTACGAGACGCCGGACGAGGCCGAGGCCGACATCAAGGCCCGCGTGGAGCGCAAGGAAGTGGTGATCGGATTCGGGCACCCGGTGTACACGGTGTCGGACCCGCGCAACAAGGTGATCAAGCAGGTCGCCCACGACCTGTCGGCCGAGCAGTCGAACATGAAGATGTACGCCATCGCCGAGCGCCTGGAGTCGGTGATGTGGGACATCAAGAAGATGTTCCCCAACCTCGACTGGTTCAGCGCGGTCAGCTACCACATGATGGGCGTGCCCACCGCGATGTTCACCCCGCTGTTCGTCATCGCGCGCACCAGCGGCTGGAGCGCGCACGTGATCGAGCAGCGCATCGACGGCAAGATCATCCGCCCGAGCGCGAACTACATCGGCCCCGAAGACCAGGCCTTCGTGCCGATCGACCAGCGCTGAGGCCCGCGCTGCCAGCCGCGCGCGATCCGTACCCATCGACGCCGCCGACCAAAGTCGGAGACGTTGGCGCTTGCGTCCGCATCGACGATGCGCCGCGCTACTGGCCAGAATTCGCGATGCGCGTGCCGGCGGCGCGGCGTTACCCTAACGGCCGTGGCGCATGGCCACCCGCTCGCAAGACCCGATGGATACCGACTGGCTGATCCCCGCCGACCGCTTCGTAGAACATGCGCTGGTCGCGTTGGCGACGCTGGTCGTCACCGCGCTGGTGGTGGTCATCCACTACGAGGGCCTGCACGCGCTGGCGCGGCGCTACGGCGGCCGTGCGCCGCGGCGCAGCCGCTCGTCGATGCTGTGGATCATCTTCGCGCTGCTGGGCCTGCACGTGCTGGAGATCTGGTGCTACGGCCTCGGGTACTGGTGGCTGGTCAAGTTCCCGGATACCGGGTTCGTGCACGGCGAGCACGGCATGGACCACCTGTTCGATGCGGTCTACTTCTCGGCGATGACCTACAGCACGGTGGGTTTCGGCGACCTGTCGCCGGTCGGCGCGGTCCGCCTGATGTCGGGCATGGAAGCGATCACCGGCCTGCTGATGATCACCTGGTCGGCGACCTTCACCTACCTCGAGATGTCGCGCCTATGGACGCCGGGTCGCGAGTGACGCGATGCCGGCTCAGCCCCGGCGCGGCTTGAGGCTCTGCACCTTGTAGAAGGTGTGGTCGCCGATGGTCGCGACCTGGTAGGCGGTGCGCCAGCTCGGGCTGGCGATGGCGTGGGCGGCGAAGTGGCTGGCGCCCGGCACGACTTCCTTGCGCTGCCCCGGGGGCAGGGCCCAGTTGCGCTCGGATTCCAGGGCGATGGTCACCGCCTCCGCCCAGGCCTCGGTGTTCGACAGGCGGGTCTGCGGGGACACCAGGGTCGGCGCGAACTGCTTGCGCGCGGTGACCACCTGGCAGAGGTCGCGGCCCCACAGCCCGCTGTCGCGACGGCGCAGGGCGACTTCAGCGACCGCCTGCTGGCCGCGCACGGACTGGTCGCGCGCTTCCAGGTACACGGTGGTGGACAGGCACAGCGAATCGGCGGCGGGCTGCGGCAACACGTGCGACAGCCAGAGGATCCAGGCCAGTTTCATGTCGGACTCCTTGCTCCGTTGCGGCGCGTGGCTTCGACACCGGCGTTCGGCCGGGGCGGGGACACGCGTCATGGCGTACTGGGGAGGGCGGCAGCTCTATGGCGACCTTTGCCCGGGCCCGCCGTCGTAGTCGGGGGCCGGTAGCTGCCCGTGCGCCAGGAGGGCGGGGCAGGACGAAAGTGCGCGCACCTTAGGCGGCGCTTCCCGAACGAAAGCTGAATGCGCCTTTTGCCAAGTCTCTGATCCGACTGGAGTTTTTATTCGGTCGCCTGCTCAAAGCGCCGCGGCGAGGCGACTGCCCTGGGCGATCGCGCGCTTGGCATCGAGCTCGGCGGCCACGTCGGCGCCGCCGATCAGGTGGACGTTGCGACCGCGCGCCAGCAGCGCCGCATGCAGGTCGCGGCGCGGCTCCTGGCCGGCGCAAACCACCACGTGGTCGACTGCAAGCAGCTGCTCGCCGCCATCGATCCGCACGTGCAGGCCCTCGTCGTCGACACCGAGGTATTCCACCCCGCCGAGCATCTTCACGCCCTTGGACTTCAGGGTGGCGCGATGGATCCAGCCGGTGGTCTTGCCCAGCCGCGCACCGGGACGCCCCGGGCTGCGCTGCAGCAGCCACAGTTGGCGGGCGGACGGTTCGGGGCGCGGCGCCACCAGCCCGCCGGCCGCCTCGAAGCTCGGGTCGACGCCCCATTCGGCCATCCACCGCGCCGGATCCAGCGTTGCCGAGGCGCCGTGCTCGGCGAGGAATTCGGCCACGTCGAAGCCGATGCCGCCGGCGCCGATGATCGCGACCTTGGCGCCCGGCACGACGCGGCCCTGCAGGACATCCAGGTAGCCGACGACCTTGGGGTGGTCGTGGCCGGGGATGTCGATCGCGCGCGGCGTCACCCCTGTCGCCACCACCACCTCGTCGAATCCGTCGAGCATCGCGGCATCCACCGGGGCGTGCAGGCGGAGCTCGACGCCGGTGTCCTCGATCCGCTGGCGGAAGTAGCGCAGGGTCTCGTGGAACTCTTCCTTGCCCGGAATGCGCTTGGCGAGGTTGAACTGGCCGCCGATCTCGCCGGCGGCATCGAACAGGGCGACCCGATGGCCGCGTTCCGCGGCGACCGTGGCGCAGGCGAGGCCGGCCGGTCCCGCGCCGACCACGGCGATCGACTTGGGGGCCGCCGCGGGCGTGTACACCAATTCGGTCTCGGCGCAGGCGCGCGGATTGACCAGGCAGCTCGCGCGCTTGTTCTCGAACACGTGGTCGAGGCAGGCCTGGTTGCAGGCGATGCAGGTGTTGATGGCCGCCGCGCGCCCGCTGCGGGCCTTCTCCACCCACTGCGGGTCGGCGAGCAATGGCCGCGCCATCGAGACCATGTCGGCGCCGCCGGCCGCCAGCACGGCTTCGGCCACCTCGGGCGTGTTGATGCGGTTGGTCGCGACCAGCGGCAGGCCGACATGCGGCTTCAGCTTGGCGGTCACGCCGGCGAAGGCCGCGCGTGGCACCGAGGTCGCGATGGTCGGCACCCGCGCCTCGTGCCAGCCGATGCCGGTGTTGATGATCGTGGCGCCAACGGCCTCGACCGCGCGCGCCTGCGCGACGATGTCGTCCCAGCCATTGCCGCCTTCCACCAGGTCGAGCATCGACAACCGGTAGACCAGGATGAAGTCGGGGCCGCAGGCCTCGCGCACGCGACGCACGATCTCCACCGCGAAGCGCATGCGGCGGGTCGCATCGCCGCCCCAGGCGTCGTTGCGCCGGTTGGTCCGCGGCGCGGTGAACTCGTTCAGCAGGTAGCCTTCGGAGCCCATGATCTCGACGCCGTCGTAGCCGGCGTCGCGCGCGCGCGATGCCGCCGTCGCGAAGTCGCGGATCTGGCGCTCGACCGCGCGTGTACCCAGGGCGCGGGGCGTGAAGGGATTGATCGGCGCCTTCAATCGCGAAGGCGCGACCGACAGCGGATGGTAGGCATAGCGGCCGGCGTGCAGCAGCTGCATGCAGATCTTGCCGTCGTGTGCGTGCACGGCGGAGGTGACCATCCGATGCCGGCCGACGTGCCAAGGCTGGCTCATGCGCCCGGCGAACGGTTTCAGCCAGCCCACGATATTCGGTGCGAACCCCCCGGTCACGATCAGGCCGACACCACCGGCCGCCCGCTCCGCGTAGTAGGCCGCGAGCTTCGGGAAGTCGCGGGCATGGTCTTCCAGCCCGGTGTGCATCGAACCCATGAGCACCCGGTTGCGAAGGCGGGTGAATCCCAGGTCGAGGGGTTGCAGGAGGCGAGGATAGGGTGGGCTCATGGGCCTAGCATACCTAGGCGTACGGTGCGCGTCGCGTTTCCATGGTCGCGGATGGCCGAGCCCGCCTCGTGGTTCGGGATGAACGGTAGACTTCGCTGCGGGATTTTGCATCGCCGCATCCGTTATGCTAGCGTTAACATGGCTTTCACGGCGCCCGCTGTAGTTTGAACGGGATGGCGTGCGGACACAGCCGTCTCAGTGCATTCAAAATTTGCGTCACGGTTTCTTTTACTGATCAAGGAGCTGAACATGAACAAGAAACTCCTCTGCGCCGCCCTTCTGGGTGGTCTGGGTCTGGCGCAGGCTGCGTCCGCCCAGGAGTTCGATGACCGTTGGTACGTCTCCGGTTCGACCGGCGTGAACTTCCAGGACAAGGACCGCAACACCGAAGACTCCCTCTTCGGCACCTTGGGCTTCGGCAAGTTCATCTCGCCGAACGTCTCGCTGGAAGCTGAAATCAACTACCAGAACCCGGACAAGTCCTCCAATCCGAACCTGTGGTGGAGCCAGTACGGCGTGTCGCTGGATGGCCGTTACCACTTCCGCAGCGTCGATTCCAAGTGGTGGCCCTATGTCCGTGGCGGGATCGGCTGGCAGCGCAGCGAAGAAGAGTACGCCGCGACGCCGAACCCGGTGTCCCCGGGTCAGGTCGAGGATTCGAACTTGGCGCTGAACTTGGGCGCTGGTCTTCAGTTCGACTTCGGTCGCTTGGACCTGCGCACGGAAATCGGCACCCGCGTCGATTTCAATGACTCGTCTTACTCGGCACCGAGCGAAGACCAGTTCACCGACCTGCTCGCGTCCGTCGGCCTGACCGTGGCCCTTGGGCCGGAGCCGATGGCCCCGGTTGCTCCGCCGCCGGCCCCGCAGCCGACCTGCGCCGACATGGATGACGACGGCGACGGCGTCAACAACTGCAACGACAAGTGCCCGGGTTCGCAGGCTGGCCAGACCATCGGTCCGGACGGTTGCCCGGTGCCGGTGTCGATCGACCTGAAGGGCGTGAACTTCGACTTCGACAAGTCGACCCTGCGTCCGGACGCGATCGCGATCCTGAACGAGGCGGTCGAGATCCTGAAGCGCTATCCGGAACTGCGCGTCGAAGTGGCTGGCCACACCGACCAGTGCGGCAAGGATTCGTACAACCAAGGTCTGTCCGAGCGTCGCGCCAAGGCCGTGTACGACTACCTGACCAGCAACGGCGTCGATGCCGGCCGTCTGGCGGGTCCGAACGGTTACGGCGAGAGCCGTCCGCTCGAGGACAAGGGCCAGGCCTTCCCGGGCTGCAAGAGCGAGACCAACCGCCGTACCGAGCTGAACACCCAGTAATTCGGACTGTTCCGTTCGCGGCATCAGGAAGCCCGGCCTCGCGCCGGGCTTCTTGTTTGTGGACCACGTTCGGCCCCAGCCTCCGATTGCAGGGTCGCGGAGCTTCGACCTACACTGCCGCAACCCTCGGGGAAACCCACATGACCTTCATTCGCGTCGTTGCCGCCCTCCTCTTGGCGTGCATGTCCCCGGCTTCGTTCGCGCAGGCGCAGCTGGCCTGCAGCAACGAATTACTGTCTGCGATGCCTGTGCGCTCGACGGTGTTGTCGACGCTGGCGATCGAGTTGAATCCGGGCACGTCGCAGGCTGGCGCATCGGCGGGGGTGCTGGGAGAGGCTTTCGACGAGGCGCTGTCGGTCGACAACGTGCTCCTGCGCATCCGCCAGGATGGTTGCCGGGCGATGGCGAATGCGCGCCCGGCGGGTGCCGTGGACCCCAACGACCCCGCCGCCTACAAGCCCAAGACCCAATTCGACAACACGCCGTGGCGCTTCAACATGACGCAGAACGGCAAGCGCATGACCGCCGATGAATTCGACGCCTGGTTGAAGTCGCGTGGGGTACGCGTGGTTGGTCGCAAGGACGCCGCGCCCGTGCCTGCAGCGCCCGGACCGGCAACGCCTGCGGCGGAGAAGCCGAAGCAGTAATCCGATGGCGAGCCACGGTCCGGGTGCACGTCCGCGTCGCATCGGGCTCGCGCGCGCGCTGTCCAAGCGCGGCGTCGCCTCGCGCAGCCAGGCCACCGCGTGGATCCGCGAAGGGCGCGTGCGTGTCGATGGGCGCGTCGTGACCGACCCGGAGTTCCCGACAGTCGATGGCCTTCACGTGCTGGAAGTCGACCGCCACGCAGTCGGTGCACTCGCGGTCGAGCGCCGCTACATCGCCCTCAACAAGCCCCGCGGCCTCGTCACCACCGCGCGCGACGAACAGGCGCGCAACACCGTGTATCGCTGCTTCGATGGCGCCGGCCTGGGCTGGATCGCCCCCGTGGGCCGGCTCGACAAGGCCAGCGAGGGCTTGTTGCTGTTTTCCAACGATCCGCAGTGGGCGGCGCGCATCACCGATCCCGGCACCGGCCCGGACAAGGGCTACCACGTGCAGGTCGATTGCATCCCCGACGAGGCGCGCCTGCGCGCGATGCGCGAGGGCGTGGCGTGCGATGGCGTGGTGTTGCGGGCGAAGGCGGTCTCGCTGTTGCGCGCCGGCGGCAAGCACGCATGGCTGGAGATCGTGCTCGACGAAGGCCGAAACCGGCAGATCCGGCGCCTGCTGGCGGCGCTCGGCATCGGCGTGCTGCGGCTGGTGCGGGTGTCGATCGGCCAGGTCGTGTTGGGCGACCTCGCGAAGGGGGCGTGGCGACCCCTCACCGAGGTGGAAGTCGCCGCGCTGGGCGGCGGCTGAGCTTCAGGACGCGATGACGCCGAGTTCCTTGCCGATGCGGATGAAGGCATCGATCGCGCGATCGAGTTGCTCGCGCGTGTGCGCCGCCGAGATCTGGGTGCGGATGCGCGCCTGGCCCTTGGGCACCACCGGGAAGAAGAACCCGATCGCGTAAATCCCTTCCTCCAGCAGCCGTTGCGCGAAGCGCTGGGCCAGCGGGGCGTCGTACAGCATGACCGGCGAGATGGGGTGCACGCCGGGCTTGATGTCGAAGCCCGCGGCGGTCATGCGCGCGCGGAAATGCGCGGTGTTCGCCTGCAGTTGCGTGCGCAGCTCGCCGGCGGACGAGAGCATCTCGAATGCCTTGATGCCAGCCGCGACCACGTGCGGCGGCAGCGAGTTGGAGAACAGGTACGGGCGCGAGCGCTGGCGCAGCAGTTCGATGACTTCGCGTTTCGCGGTGGTGAAGCCACCGAGTGCGCCGCCCATCGCCTTGCCGAGGGTGCCGGTGAAGATGTCGATCCTGTCCATCACGCCCTTCACCTCCGCCGAGCCCCGGCCGGTGGCGCCGAGGAAGCCGGTGGCGTGGCATTCGTCGATGTGCACGAGCGCGCCGTACTGCTTGGCCAACGCGGTGATCTCGTCGAGCGGCGCGATGAAGCCGTCCATCGAGAACACCCCGTCCGTGGTGATCATGATCGTGCGCGCGCCGTCGGCCTTGGCCTGCTGCAACTGTGCTTCCAGGTCGGCCATGTCGCAGTTGGCGTAGCGGTAGCGCCTGGCCTTGCACAGGCGCACGCCATCGATGATCGAGGCATGGTTGAGCGCGTCGCTGATGATCGCGTCGTGCTCGTCCAGCAGCGGCTCGAACAGGCCGCCGTTGGCGTCGAAGCAGGCGGCATAGAGGATGGTGTCCTCGGTGCCGAAGAAGTCCGCGATGGTCCTTTCGAGCTGCTTGTGCAGGTCCTGGGTGCCGCAGATGAAGCGCACCGAGGCCATGCCGAATCCGTGCGTCTCCAGCGCCTCCTTGGCCGCGGCGATGATCTCCGGATGATCGGCCAAGCCCAGGTAGTTGTTGGCGCAGAAGTTCAGCACCTTGCGGCCGTCGGCGAGTTCGATCTCGGCCGATTGCGGGCTGGTGATGATGCGCTCGGACTTGAACAGGCCGGCGGCGCGGATCTCGTCGAGGGTGTCGGCGTAGCGTTGGGTCAGGGACATGGTGGTTCCGTGCGCATGAGGCGGCCAGGGCTGCCTCTGCCCGACACGCCGTGAATACGTCCATGTAGGCTCATCGGCGGCGTCCATGCCGCCGATGGTCGTGCACAGGCAGCCCCGGCCGCCTCGTGCCCGACCAGTCTCGTCAATTCCAGCTCAGCACGACCTTGCCCGATTTGCCGCCTTCCATCAGTTCGAAGCCCTTCTGGAAGTCGTCGATCGGCAACTGGTGCGTCAGCACCTTGCCCAGCGGGAAACCGGACAGCACCAGTTGGGTCATCTTGTACCAGGTCTCGTACATGCGCCGGCCGTAGATGCCGTGGAGGGTCAGGCCCTTGAAGATGATCTTGTCCCAGTCCACGCCGGCGCCCTTCGGCATGATCCCGAGCATCGCGATCTTGCCGCCGTTGTACATGCAGTCGAGCATGTCGTTGAACGCGCGCGGGTTGCCGCTCATCTCCAGGCCCACGTCGAAGCCCTCCATGTGCAGGTCCGACATCACGTCCTTCAGCGAGGTGTTGGCGACGTTGACGACGCGGGTCGCGCCCATGTCGGCGGCGAGCTTCAGGCGGTAGTCGTTGACGTCGGTGACCACCACGTTGCGCGCGCCGATGTGCTTGCAGATGCCGGCGGCGATCACCCCGATCGGGCCGGCGCCGGTGATCAGCACGTCCTCGCCGACCACGTCGAACTCCAGCGCGCAGTGCGCGGCATTGCCGTACGGGTCGAAGAACGCGGCGAGCTCGCTCGGGATCTGGTCCGGGATCGGCCACAGGTTGCTGGCCGGCATCACGATGTATTCGGCGAAGGCGCCGTCGCGGTTCACCCCGATGCCGACCGTGTTCGGGCACAGGTGCTGCTTGCCGGCGCGGCAGTTGCGGCAATGGCCGCAGACGATGTGGCCTTCAGCGGACACGCGCTGGCCGAGCGTGTAGCCGGACACGCCGGGACCGATCTCGACGATGCGGCCGACGAATTCGTGGCCGATCACCAGGCCGGGCTTGATCGTGCGCTGGCTCCAGTCGTCCCACAGGTAGATGTGCAGGTCGGTGCCGCAGATCGCGGTCTTCTCCAGCTTGATCAGCACTTCGTTCGGGCCCGGCGTCGGCACCGGCACCTGTTCCATCCAGATGCCCTTGGCCGCCTCGCGCTTCACCAGGGCCTTCATCATCGGCTGCGACATGCCTGCATCCACCGTCGGGAAAGTCGGCCATTCTACCGCCGGGTGCCGTGCAGGCCGCGGCCATGACCACGGGCACAGGCCGTGGCCGGGGCAGGGTGGTGTAATGCACGTTTGCCTGCAGACGAGGACACCTGAATGCGCCTTCGCCCCGTGATCCCGACCCTTGCGCTGGCCCTCGCCGCCGGCGCCGCCCAGGCCGACGAAGGCATGTGGATGCCGTCGCAGCTGCCGCAGCTGGCCAAGGAACTGAAGGCCGCGGGCTTCAAGGGCAACCCGGCCGACCTCGCCGACCTCACCCGGCATCCGATGAGCGCCGTGGTCTCGCTGGGCGGGTGCACCGCCAGCTTCGTGTCGCCGCAGGGCCTGGTGGTGACCAACCACCACTGCGCGCTGGGCGCGATCCAGCTGAATTCGACCGCCCAGCGCAACCTGATCGACGACGGCTTCATCGCCGCGCGCATGGCCGCCGAGCCCTCCGCCGGCCCCGCCGCCCGGGTCTGGGTCACGGTCGGCTTCGACAACGTCACCGACCGCATCCTGGCCGATGCGCGCGGCAAGACCGGGCGCGCCTACTACGACGCCGTCGAATCCGCGCAGAAGGCCGCCGTCGCCGCCTGCGAACAGGATGCCGGCCGTCGGTGCAGCGTGGCCAGCATGTACTACGGCCGCGAGTACTACCTGATCAAGCAGCTGGAACTGAAGGACATCCGCCTCGTCTACGCGCCGCCGCGCGCGATCGGCAACTACGGCGACGAGATCGACAACTTCATGTGGCCGCGCCACACCGGCGACTTCACGTTCTACCGCGCCTACGTCGGCAAGGACGGCAAGCCGGCCGCGTACAGCCCCGACAACGTGCCCTACGCGCCGCCCGCGCACCTCACCGTGTCCACCGCGCCGGTGAAGGCCGGCGACTTCGCGATGGTGGCCGGCTACCCGGGCGTCACCTTCCGCCATCGCACCGCCTCCGAATTCGCCAACCAGATCGAGTGGCTGCTGCCGACCCGGATCGAGGTTGTCGGCGGGTTGATCAGGACGATCGAAGCCGCGACCGCGGGCGACAAGGCCAAGGAGGTGCTCTACGCCTCCACCGTCGCCGGGCAGAAGAACACGCTCAAGCGCGCGCAGGGCGAGCTGGACGGGCTGCGCCGCAGCGACGCGGTGCGCGTGCGTGCCGCCGACGAGGCCGCGATGCTGGCCTGGCTGGCGAAGCAGCCCGGGGCCGCCGCGGTGCAGGCCGACATCCGCGCGATGCAGGCGCAACTGGATGCCGCCGAGGCCAACCGCCAGCGCGACTTCCTGCTGCCGTTCCTGCGCAGCGGGTTGCTGGGCTCCGCGATCACCCTGCAGCGCCTGGCGCTGGAGCGCGGCAAGCCGGATGCCCAGCGCGAGTCCGGCTACCAGCAGCGCGACGAGGCCCTGATCGAAGGCGGCCTCAAGCAGTTGCAGCGGCGCTACCACCCCGACGTCGAGAAGGCGGTGCTGGCCTACGTGCTGAAGCGTTATGCCGCGTTGCCGGCCGCGCAGCGCGTGCCCGAATTCGATGCGGTGTTCGGCGGCGATGAAGCGCAGGCCAGGGCGCGGCTCGATGCCTTGTACGCCGGCACCAAGCTCGGCAACGAGGGCGAGCGCCTGGCCGCGATGAAGGCCGATGCGAAGACCCTCGCGGCCTCCGACGACACCCTGCTGCAGGCCGCCGCCACCCTGCAGCCGGCCTTGCTGCGCCTCGAAGAGGAAGGCAAGCAGCGCAGCGGCGAGCTGATGCGCCTGCGTCCGGCCTACATGCAGGCGCTGGTCGGCTTCCGCCATTCGCAGGGCAAGGCGGTCTATCCCGATGCCAACTCCACCCTGCGCGTCAGCTACGGCAAGGTCAGCCCGCTGAGCCCGCGCGACGGCATGGATTACCGCCCGCTCACCACCGTGGCCGGGATCGTGGAGAAGAACACTGGCGTCGAACCCTTCGATGCGCCGAAGCCGCTGCTCGACGCGATCGCCAAGGGCGACTTCGGCAGCACCGCGGATCCGACCCTCGGCACCCAGACCGTCGACTTCATGACCAACCTCGACACCACCGGCGGCAATTCCGGCTCGCCGGTGCTGGACGCCAACGGCAAGCTGATCGGCCTGAACTTCGACAGCAACTGGGAGGCGGTCAGCGCCAGCTGGATGTTCGACCCGCGCTACAAGCGCGCGATCCACGTCGACATGCGCTACCTGCGCTGGCTGCTGGCGAAGGTCTACCCGGCACCGCACCTGCTGCAGGAAATGGGCCTGCCCGCGGAATGATCCGTGGCATGCCCCGAACCATTCGCGACACTCCAGAAGGACACCGCAAGGACATGATGATGCGCAATCGGACAAGACTGGCCACGGGAATCGCCGTGGCGACGATGGGACTCAGCCTGGCCGTGCACGCCGACGAGGGCATGTGGGTCCCGCAACAGCTGCCGGAGATCGCCGGCCCGCTGAAGAAGGCCGGCCTGCGGCTCGACCCGAAGCAACTGGCCGACCTCACCGGCGACCCCATGGGCGCGGTGGTCTCGCTGGGCGGCTGCACCGCCAGCTTCGTCTCGCCGCAGGGCCTGGTGGCGACCAACCACCACTGCGCCTACGGCGCGATCCAGCTCAACTCCACGGCGGAGAAGAACCTGATCCGCGACGGCTTCAACCCGGCCACGCTGGCCGATGAGGTCTCGGCGGGCCCGAACGCGCGCATCTACGTGCTGGAAGACATCACCGACGTGACCGCGCAGGCCAAGGCGGCGATGGCGGCGGCGGGCCAGGACCCGGTGGCGCGCGCGAATGCGCTGGAAGCCTTTGAGAAGCAGGCCACCACCGCGTGCGAAGCCGAGCCGGGCTACCGCTGCAGGCTCTACAGCTTCTTGGGCGGCAACACCTACCGCCTGTTCAAGAACCTCGAGATCAAGGACGTGCGCCTGGCGTATGCGCCCCCCGGCAGCGTCGGCAAGTTCGGCGGCGACATCGACAACTGGATGTGGCCGCGCCACACCGGCGACTTCTCGTTCTACCGCGCCTACGTGGGCAAGGACGGCAAGCCGGCGGCCTTCAGCAAGGACAACGTGCCGTACAAGCCGAAGCACTGGCTGAAGATCGCCGACAAGCCGCTGGGCGCGGGCGATTTCGTGATGGTGGCCGGCTACCCGGGCCGCACCGACCGCTATGCGCTGGTCGCCGAATTCGAGAACACGCAGGCGTGGCGCTACCCGGCCATCGCCAAGGCGTACAAGGACCAGATCGCGCTGGTCGAGGCCGCCGGCAAGCAGGATCCCGACATCGCGGTGAAGTACGCCGCGACCATGGCCGGCTGGAACAACACCAGCAAGAACTACGACGGCCAGCTGGCCGGCTTCAAGCGCAACGACGTGCTGGCGATCAAGCGCCGCGAGGAAGCCGCGGTGCTGGACTGGCTGCGCACCCAGGGCGACGCCGGCAAGCCGGGGCTGGCCGCGCACGCGACGCTGGTGAAGCTGGTCGAGGACGGCAAGCGCACGCAGGAGCGCGACCTGGTGCTGGGCAGCTTCAACCGCACCGGCGTGCTGGGCACCGCGGTGAGCCTGTACCGCCTCGCCCTGGAGAAGCAGAAGCCCGACGCCGCGCGCGAGTCCGGCTACCAGCAGCGCGACCTGCCGGTGATCGAGGGCAGCCTCAAGCAGATGGAGCGCCGCTATGTGCCGGCGATGGACCGCCAGCTCCAGCAGTACTGGCTGGACCGCTATGTCGCGTTGCCGGCCGCGCAGCATGTGGCGGCGGTGGACGCGTGGCTGGGGGGGCGCGACAAGGCCGCCGCCGATAAGGCGCTTGCGCGCCTGGGTGCCAGCAAGTTGGGCAGCCTCGACGAGCGCCTCAAGTGGTTCAACGCTGACAAGGCGGCCTTCGAGTCCAGCGACGACCCGGCGATCCGCTACGCGGTGGCAGTGATGCCCACCCTGCTGGAGATGGAGGAGAAGTCGAAGGCCGTGTACGGCACCGCCCTGCAGGCACGCCCGACCTACCTCGCCGCCATCGCTGATTACAAGCGCAGCAAGGGCGAGGCGGTCTATCCGGACGCGAACTCGTCGCTGCGCATCACCTACGGCCAGGTGAAGGGCTACACCGGCCTGGACGGCACCGTGTACACGCCGTTCACCAAGCTGGAAGAAGTCGCGGCGAAGGAGACCGGCGCCGAGCCGTTCGACAACCCGAAGGCGCTGCTCGACGCGGTGGCGGCGAAGCGTTACGCCGGCCTGGCCGACGCCCGGCTTGGGACGGTGCCGGTGAACTTCCTGTCCGACCTCGACATCACCGGCGGCAACTCCGGCTCGCCGGTGCTGGACGCGGACGGGCGGCTGGTGGGCCTGGCCTTCGACGGCACCCTGGAGTCGGTGGCCAGCAACTGGGTGTTCGATCCGGTCATCACCCGCATGATCTCGGTGGACCAGCGCTACATGCGCTGGATCATGCAGGAGGTGATGCCGGCGCCGCAGCTGCTCAAGGAACTGGGCGTCGCGCCGAAGTGAGGGATGCGGGGCGGGGATCCGCGCCCCGCCGGTGGCACGCCGCATGACGCAAACGCCGGCCTCGCGCCGGCGTTTGCATGTGTGGCTCAGTCGCGGAAGTCGTAATCGAAGGTGTAGTAGTGCTTGCCGTCGACGATGTCGATGGCGATGCGGCCGTGCAGGCCCGCCAGCCCATCGGTGCCGGTGTCCGGCACCACGGTCAGGTCCAGCGAGGGCCTGCCGCGATCCATGATGCCGTTGTGCTGCGCGTAGAAGCTGCCGCGGCGGCCGTCGAGCGTGCCTTCGATGCGCTCGATCGCGACGTAGGCGCCGGAACCCGGCATCGGTGCCATGACCGCCAGCATGTGGACCACGCTGGTCGCCTGCAGCGGACCGTGGAAGCGCTTGTCGAAGCGCGAGTGGCCGACGCGGGCGTCGCCGCCGATGTCCAGTTCCTGCTGCGGAATGCGGGTGACTTCGAATTCGCCCTTGGCCTGCATGGCGGTGTCCGGTAGGGGTGGGGCGACAGCGTAGCGTCGTGCGCCCCAACCGTGGCCAACCTGCTACGCTGGTGCACCGCAACATCGCCCGGGACGCGCTGCGCATGAGGATCCTGCTTGCCCGCCATGGAGAGACACCCTGGAACGCGGAAGGCCGCTACCAAGGGCAGGTCGACATCCCCTTGTCCGAGGTCGGGCTGGCCCAGGCACGCGCCCTCGGCGAACGCCTGCGCGAGGTGCGCATCGACCGCGCGGTCGCCTCCCCGCTGTCGCGCGCGACGCGCACCGCGCAACTGGCCCTCGGCGAGGCCCGGGCGGCGCAGCTCGGCTTCGACGACGGCCTGAAGGAGATCGGCCACGGCGACTGGGAGGGCTTGCTTGCCAGCGAGATCGCGGCGCGCGATCCCGAGCGCCTGCGCGCCTGGCGCGAGGCGCCGGACAGCGTGCTGATGCCGGGGCCCGGCGGCGAATCGCTGCAGCAGGTGCTGGACCGCGCCTGGCCCGCGTTTGCACGCGCGGCGGCGGGCCTTGGCGCCAACGAGACGTTGCTGGTGGTGGCCCACGATGCGGTGAACCGCGTGTTGCTGGCGCGGGTGCTGGGTATCCCGCTGGCGCGGCTGTGGACCTTCCGGCAGGCGCCGACCACCCTGAACCTGCTCGAAGGCGACGGCGTGGAGGCGCTCGATGTGGTCCGCCTCAACGATTGCAGCCACCACACCGCGTTGTTCGGCGAAGCGGTGCATCGCGCGCTCTAGGGCGAGGGATCCTCGTCGTCCGACGGGTCCAGCGCCTCAGGCGACAGCGGCACGAACAACGACGCGGCGCGGCCGGCGACGCTGACTTCGCCGAAGCGGGCGTTGCAGGCGGCCAGGTTGGCCTTGCGCACCTCGTCCGGTTGCGCGACGGGATGCAGCGCGGCGAGCGCGGCCTTGAGGTCGCGCGCGTGGGAGGGCGCGAGTTCCCACGCATCGCCGATCGACGAGGCGCGGGCGCGATGCAGGAGTGGATTGGCGCCGCGGGCCCAGCGCAGCTCCAGCACCGGCGTGCCGTCGGCGGCCTCGATGCGGCTGTCCACTTCGAGCGCGCCCAGGCCGGCCGGCAGCCGGAACGGCCCGGGCACCACCGCATCGATCACGGCCGACGTCGCCGCCAGCCCGCTGCTGCTCTGGCCGATGCGCCGCAAGTCCAGTGCGATGCGGCCGGCCTCATCCTCATCTACCCAGCGCACCCACGGCGACAGCACCAGGCACACGCTGCGCGCGGCATGCGTGGCGACCACACCGGCCTGCGCCTCGCTGATGCCGGGACCGGCACCGTCGTCGACCACCCGCACCACCGGGAGGCGGAACCGCGATCCCTCGGGCAGGGGCGCCGTCCCTTCGCGGACGCGGACGCGGTAGTGCGCCTGCTCGCGCACGTTGCGGAAGCCGGCCTCGTCGTCGCGCGCCGCGCCGGGGGGCAGGCTGGCGCAGCCGCCGAGCAGCAGGCAGGCGAGGGCCAGGGACATGAGGCGATGGATCGACATGCCAGTGATACGTGCCGCGCTCGTCGACGGATGCGGCCGCGCGGGCGGCTTCCCCCGATAAGATGCGCCGCATGCACGCAACCCTCGACGAGTGGCTGGCCTACATCGAGCGCCAGCATCCGCGCAGCATCGAACTTGGCCTGGCCCGCATCCGCGGCGTCGCCGCGCGGATGGCGCTCGGGCGCCCGGCCGGGCGCGTGGTCGTGGTCGGCGGCACCAATGGCAAGGGCTCGACCGTGGCCTTCCTCGAGGCGATCGGCCTGGCCCAGGGCTGGAAGGTCGGCGCCTACACCTCGCCCCACCTGCTGCGCTTCAACGAGCGCGTGCGCATCGATGGCCGCGAGGCGGACGACCAAGCGCTGGTCGCCGGCTTCGCCGCGGTGGAGGCGGCGCGCGGCAAGACCCCGCTGACCTATTTCGAGTACGCCACCTTGTGCGCGCTCTGGCTGTTCGAACGCGCCGGCCTGGACCTGGCGGTGCTGGAGGTCGGGCTGGGCGGGCGCCTGGATGCGGTGAACCTGGTGGATGCCGATGCCGCGATCATCACCACCGTCGACCTCGACCACCAGGACTGGCTCGGCCCGGACGTGGAGTCGATCGGCTTCGAGAAGGCGGGCATCGCGCGCGCCGGCCGGCCGCTGGTGCTGGGCGACGACGACCCGCCGGCCAGCGTGCTGCGCCACGCCTACGCGATCGGTGCCCCGGCCTGGCGGATCGCCAACGATTTCTTCGCCGAACCGCTCGACGCGACCACCTGGCGCTGGCGCGAGGTCGGCTTCGCGATGGACCTGCCGCCGCCTGCACTGGACGCGCCGGTGCAGCTGCGCAACGCCGCCTGCGCGATCGCCGCGTTGCGTGCGCTCGATGCCGAGGAGGCGATCACGCCCGCCACGTTTGCGCGCGGCATCGCGACCGCGCGGATCCGGGGTCGCCTGCAACGGTTCACCCGCGATGGCGTCGAGGTGGTCGTCGACGTTGGCCATAACCCGCAGGCGGCGCGTGCGCTGTCCGCCTGGCTGCGGGCGCAGCCGGCCAAGCCGACGCAGGCGGTGTTCGCTGCCTTGGGCGACAAGGACGGCGCCGGCGTGGTGGCGGCGCTCGCCGACGACATCGCGGCCTGGCATCTCGCCGGGTCGCAGGCCGCCGGGCCGCGCGGGCAGTCGGTCGAGGACTTCGCGCACGCGCTGGCCGGCACCGCTGCGGCAGCGGGATCCCGGCATGCGGACGTGGGCGCGGCGCTGAACGCCGCGATCGCGGCGGCGGCCCCGGAGGGGCGGGTGCTGGTGTTCGGGTCGTTCCACGCCGCGGCGGCGGGCCTAGCCGTGCTCGAGGGCGGGGACGACGGACGCGGTTAAGCCGGTGCGCCGGCGCGCGCCGCTATAATCGCGCTCCCCGACGCGCCAGGATGCCGCCCCTGATGGATGCCTCGATGAAGCAGCGCCTGGTCGGCGCCGTGGTGCTGGTGGCCCTGGGCGTGATCTTCCTGCCCATGCTGGTCAAGGGCCCGGCCCCCGACAGCGGCGTGTCCGACGTGTCCCTCGACGTCCCCGCCGAGCCGAAGCAAGCGGGCGACATGCAGACGATCGACCTGCCGCTGGAAACGCCCGCGGGCGCCTCGGCCGCCGGTGCCACCGGCATGCCCGATCCCGCCGCAGCGCAGCCCGTCGCAACGCCGGCTGTGCCCGCCGCCGCGGACGGCCCCGGGGCGGCCGCCGGCGACTACGCCGTCAGCTTCGGCAGTTACGCCAGCGTGGCCGACGCCGACAAGGTGATCGCGGCCCTGCGCGGCGCCGGCCTGGCCGCCTACCGCGAGGCGACCACGGTGGCCGGCAAGGCCGCGGAACGCGTGCGCATCGGCCCGTTCGTCGACCGCGCGCAGGCGGAATCCGCGCGGCTCACCGCAGTCGGACTGAACCCCAAGGTCGATGCCAAGGTGATCGCGCTGGATGCCGGGACCACGGCGCCAGAGGCCGCCTCGATGCCGATGCCAGCCCCGGTCGCGGCGGCCCCGGCCAAGCCGGTCGCCTTGCCGCCGCCGCCCAAGCCCGCGCCGGAACCGGCCAAGCCGGAGGTGGCCAAGGCCGAGGCACCCAAGCCGGACGCCGCGAAGCCCGCGCCGGTGGCGGCTGCCCCCGTCGCGGCGCCCCAGCCTGCCGCCGCGGCGCCTGCCGCAGGCACCGGATTCGCGGTGCAGGTGGGTGCCTTCGCCGATGCCGCCGCGGCCACCAGCCTGCGCGACAAGCTGCGTGCCGCCGGCTTCAATGCCTTCACCGACGTCGTGCAGACCGAGTCGGGTAAGCGCACCCGCGTGCGCGTCGGCCCGGCGATGAACCGCGCCGAGGCCGATGCGCTGAAGGCGCAAGTCAAGGCCAAGGCCGGCATCGACGGCATCGTGCGCCCGCATCCCTGACATCAGCGTCGCCAGGAACAGGACAGACCCCCATGTGCGGCATCGTCGGAATCGTCGGCCAGAGCGAAGTCGCGGCCCAGCTGTACGACGGCCTGACCGTCCTCCAGCACCGCGGCCAGGACGCCGCCGGCATCGCCACCGTGCACGGCACCCGCCTGCGCGTGCACAAGGGCAACGGCCTGGTGCGCGACGTGTTCGATGCGAAGTCGATGGCGCTGCTGGAAGGGCGCGTCGGCATCGCCCATTGCCGCTACCCGACCGCGGGCAGCGAGGGCAGCGACGAGGCGCAGCCGTTCTACGTGAACTCGCCGTTCGGCATCGCCCTGGCGCACAACGGCAACCTGGTGAACACCGATGCGCTGCGCCGCGAGGTGTTCGAGCAGGACCGCCGCAACGTCAACACCGAGTCCGATTCCGAGGTCCTGCTCAACGTGTTCGCGCACGAGCTGGACCTGCAGAGGGCGCTGACCCCGGAAGCGGCGTTCCGCGCCATCGCCGGCGTGGCGCATCGCGCCAAGGGCGGGTACGCGGTGGTCTGCGCAGTGCTGGGCCTGGGGCTGGTCGCGTTCCGCGACCCGAACGGGATCCGCCCGCTTGTGCTGGGCAAGCGCGCCGCGGCCGGCGGCGACGAGTACATCGTGGCCTCCGAGTCCGTGGCGCTGGACATCCTCGGCTTCGAGCGCGTGCGCGACGTGCGCCCGGGCGAGGGCATCGTGGTCACCGCGCGCGGCGAGCTGTTCGCCCAGCAGTGCGCGCCGGAGCAGGCCAACGCGCCGTGCATCTTCGAGTACGTGTACTTCGCGCGCCCGGACTCGATGATGGAAGAGATCTCGGTGCACAAGGCGCGCATGCGCATGGGCGTGACCCTGGGCGAGAAGATCCTGCGCGAGCGGCCTGACCACGACATCGACGTGGTCATCCCGATCCCGGACACCAGCCGCGACTCCGCGCTGGAGATCGCCAACGTGCTCGGCGTGAAGTACCGCGAGGGCTTCATCAAGAACCGCTACGTCGGCCGCACCTTCATCATGCCCGGGCAGGGCGAGCGCGCGAAGTCGGTCAAGCGCAAGCTCAACCCGATCCCGCTGGAATTCCGCAACCGGGTGGTACTGCTGGTCGACGATTCGATCGTGCGCGGCACCACGAGCAAGCAGATCGTGCAGATGGCGCGCGATGCCGGGGCGCGCAAGGTCTACCTGGCCTCAGCGGCGCCGCCGGTGCGCTACCCGAACATCTACGGCATCGACATGCCGTCGAGCGAGGAGCTGGTGGCGCACGGCCGCAGCGAGAAGGAGATTGAGGACCTGCTGGGCTGCGACTGGCTGGTCTACCAGGACCTGGCGGACCTCGAGGCGGCGGTCGCCGGCCCGAAGTTCCCGGGCCGCAAGTTCGACAGCTCTTGCTTCAGCGGCGAATACGTGACCGGGATCGAGCCCGGCTACTTCGAGCGGATCAAGCAGTTGCGCTCGGACGAGGCGAAGAAGAAGCGGCGGGCTGGGTAACCATGCACGGGATCCGGGGAAGCTGATGGCGGGCAGGCCCCGCAAGTCGCTCCCCGATACTCGCTTGGTTGCGGGGCCTGCCCGCCATCAGGACCCGAGTCTGCTGCAGGGCGGGTCACCGGGTGCGTTCCAACCAAGCGAGTATCGGGGAGCGACTTGGAACGCACCCGGTGACGCGTTCAGCAGGAAGCCCCTTACCGGATGACCAGCCTGTTCGCCGCCGCCCGCGCCTGCCTCGACGCCGCCACGCCGGACGACAAGCCCGCGCTGACGCTGGCCATGGCCGATGCATTCGCGCGTGGCGAGCTGGCGATCCCGACGGACGCGCCGCCGCCCGAGCCGATCCGCATGCCCGGTCGCCCGCCGCGGCCGCGGCTGGTGCATCCGCGCGATCTGCCGCGCCGCGGGTTCGGCAGCGACGAAGGACGGGCCGCGTTCATCCACGCGGTGGCCCACATCGAATTCAACGCCATCGACCTGGCCTGGGACGCGGTCTACCGCTTCCGCGGGATGCCGAGCACGTTCTACGCCGACTGGGTGTCGGTGGCGAGGGACGAGGCACGCCATTTCGCGATGCTGCGCGCGCGGCTGCGCGAGCTTGGCCACGACTACGGCGACTTCGATGCCCACAACGGCCTGTGGGAAATGGCCGAGAAGACCGCGCACGACGGCCTGGCGCGGATGGCGCTGGTGCCGCGGGTACTGGAGGCGCGCGGACTGGACGTCACCCCGGGGATGATCGTGAAGCTGCGGTCGCTGGGCGACGACGCCACCGCCGACATCCTGGACGTGATCCTGCGCGAGGAAGTGGCGCATGTCGCCGCTGGCAGTCGCTGGTACCGCTGGCATTGCGAGCGCGCCCGCGTCGAGCCGCGCGCGCGGTTCCGCGAATTGCTGCGCGAGCACGCCACGGGCGTGCTGCACAAGCCGTTCAACACCGAGGCGCGGCTGCAGGCCGGCTTCGACCTCGACGAACTGGAGAGCCTGCTGGCCGCGGCCGGGTGAAATCGGACGCCCCGGCGCGGGATGCGGCACACTCGCTCGGCCCGTCCCGTGTGTGGAGCCGTGCCATGACCTGCCTTCGTCCGCTGTTGCTCGCCGCAGCCCTCGGCCTCGCTGGCTGCACCATGACGGCGTCGCCCGTGCCCACGACCGCCGCCACCCCGATCCAGGAGGCCCCGATGGCCAAGCGCGCGCCCGGCGACGCCACGCCGCCCATGGCCGTGTTCCGCGCGTTCGGCACCGAGCCGTTCTGGAACGTCAACGTGGAGGGCGACACGCTCACCTTCACCACCCCCGATGACCAGGCCGGCATCGCAATGCAGGGCACGCGGCGGACCCGCGGCGACACGCTGGAACTGAGCGGGACGCACGGCGGCAAGCCGTTCGTGCTCGAGGTGTCGCCGGGCGAATGCAGCGATGGCATGTCCGACAACGTCTATGCGTTGTCCGCGCGCTTCCGCTTCGGCGACATGAGCTACGCCGGCTGCGGCGAAGCCGCCAAGTAGCGGCTGCTACAGCGCATCGAGCACCGCGCCGTCGGCATCCACTCGCAGCACCGATCCCTGCTCGTACCAGTCGCCGAGCACGATGCGCGTGTTGCCGTGGCCTTCGTCGTGGATTGCCGGGCGATGGGTGTGGCCGTGGATCATGCGGCGCACGCCGTAGCGGGCGAACCAGGTCTGCACGGTAGCCGGCGCGACGTCGGTGATCGCCTCGGCCATCCCGCTGGCCTGCAATTCCCCGTGCCGGGCCTGGCTGGCGGCGCGCGCCTGCGCGGCGAAGGCGAGCCGCGCCTGCAGGGGCTGCGCCAGGAACCGCGCCTGCCACGCCGGGTCGCGGGTCTGCGCGCGGAACTGCTGGTAGGCGACATCGTCGGTGCACAGCAGGTCGCCATGCAGGAGCAGGGTGGGCTCGCCGTGCAGCATCACCACCGCGGGATCCGGCAGCAGGCGCATCCCGCACCGCCGCGCGTAGCCTGCGCCGAGCAGGAAGTCGCGGTTGCCGCGGATGAAGGAGACCGGCACGCCGGCATCGACCAGAGCGCGCAGCCGCCCGGCCACGAAGGCGCCGGTCTCGGCGGGATCGTCGTCGCCGACCCAGGCCTCGAACAGGTCGCCAAGGATGTACAGCGCATCGGCGCAGCGCGCCTCGCCATCCAGGAAGCGGCCGAACAGCTCGGTGATCGCGGGGCGCGACGGGTCGAGGTGGAGGTCGGAGACGAACAGGGTGGTCATGGCGTGATTCTAAGGATGCGGCGGATTGCCTGCGGCTGGCGGGTGGCTGCGGCGGCGACTCGAACAGGATGTTCGCAGGAGCCGCGAAGGGGTACCCGCCGGCTGCAGGCTAAAATACGCCGCACTCCAGAACCTGCATCCCCATGACCGTCCGCACCCGCTTCGCCCCGTCCCCGACCGGCTACCTCCACATCGGCGGCGCGCGCACCGCGCTGTATTGCTGGCTGGAGGCGCGCCGCAAGGGCGGGCAGTTCATCCTGCGGATCGAGGACACCGACCGCGAGCGCAGCACGCAGGCCGCGATCGACGCCATCCTGCAGGCGATGGACTGGCTGGGCCTGGACTATGACGAGGGTCCGATCTACCAGACCCATCGCCTCGATCGCTACAAGGAAGTCGCCGAACAGCTGGTCGCGTCCGGCCACGCCTATTACGCCTACGAGACCAAGGAAGAACTCGAGGCGATGCGCGAGGCGGCGATGGCTGCCGGCGACAAGCCGCGCTACAACGGCGCCTATCGCGATGCGGACGCGGGCTGGCGCGACGATCCCAACCGGGTGATCCGCTTCCGCAACCCGCTGGATGGCGTGGTCGCGTGGGACGACAAGGTCAAGGGCCGGATCGAGATCGCCAACAGCGAGCTCGACGACCTCGTCATCTTCCGCAGCGACGGTTACGCCACCTACAACTTCGCGGTGGTGGTGGACGACATCGACATGCGCATCACCGACGTGGTGCGCGGCGACGACCACGTCAACAACACGCCGCGCCAGATCAACATCTACCAGGCGCTGGGCGCGCCCGTGCCGCACTTCGCGCACCTGCCGATGATCCTCGACGAGCAGGGCGCCAAGCTGTCCAAGCGCACCGGCGCGGCCGACGTGATGCAGTACCGCGACGCCGGCTACCTGCCGCATGCGCTGTTGAACTACCTGGTGCGGCTGGGCTGGTCGCACGGCGACCAGGAAGTGTTCTCGATCGCGGAGATGCAGTCGCTGTTCGACCTCGCCGACGTCAATGCGAAGGCCGCGCGCCTGGACATGGCCAAGCTCGGCTGGCTCAACCAGCAATACCTGAAGTCGGACGATCCCGAGGCGGTGGCGAAGCACCTCGCCTGGCACCTGCAACAGGCTGGGTATGACCTGGCGCATGGCCCGAAGCCCGCCGAACTCGTCATCGCCTTGCGCGAGCGCGCGCAGACGCTGAAGGAGATGGCGGAGAAATCGGCGGTGTGGTTCGGCCCGTTGACGGTGTACGACGAGGCGTCGGTGGCCAAGCACCTCAAGGAAGCCGCGCGCGAACCGCTGGCGCAGATGCGGGCGCGGCTTGCCGAACTGTCCGACTGGTCGCCCGATCCGATCCACGAGGTGGTGAAGGCGGTCGCCGAGGCGCTCGGCATCGGCATGGGCAAGATCGCGCAGCCGCTGCGCGTCGCCATCACCGGCAGCCAGGTCAGCCCGGACATCGGCTGGACGGTGTATCTCTGCGGGCGCGACGAGGCGCTGGCGCGGATCGATGCCGCCCTTGCGATGCTGCCCGCCGGCCCCTAGATCATCGCCATGGCCCATCCGCACGCCTGCACCGACCCCACCCACCACGTCCACGACGCGGCGGGCTTCGTCGGCGCGGTGGAACGCGCGTGCAGCGAGCGGGGCTTGCGGCTGACCCCGATCCGCCTGCGCGTGCTCGGCCTGGTGGCCGAGGCGGGCAGGCCGATCAAGGCCTATGACTTGCTGGAGCAGGTGCGCGAGGGCGAAGGTGCGGGCGCGGCGGCGCCGCCGACGGTGTATCGCGCGCTGGATTTCCTGCTCGCGAACGGCTTCATCCACAAGCTGGAATCGATCAACGCGTTCGTGGCCTGCCACCACCCGAACGCCGCGCAGCATTCGGTGCCGTTCCTGATCTGCGACCGCTGCCATTCGGCGACCGAGCTCGAGGATGCCGGCATCGTCGGCCAGCTGGATGCCGCCGCCCGCGCGCTGGGGTTCGCACCGCAGGCGCAGACGCTGGAAGTGCATGGCCTGTGCGCGAAGTGCGCAGCGGTCACTTGACAAGAAGCCAAGCGGGCCAACGCTAACCAGGAATGACCGAACAGTGCCGCAACGATGAAGGGGTCTACGTCGGGCGGCATGGCCCGGCCTGGGACAGTCAGAAGAACGCGCGCACGCCGAACATGATGTTGCGACCCGGCAGCGGGACCACATCCTTGAGGAAGGACGTGTGCGGGCGGGCCTCGCGGTTGGTGAGGTTGGCGCCGTCCAGGAACACTTCGAGCGCCCGTCCGTCGGTGCCGTCGAGATGCCAGGCGACGTGTGCGTCGACCAGGGTATAGCCGGCCGTTTCCTCCTCGAATTCGGCCACCCGGTCCTGGCGCGCGTAACGCACAGCGCCAAGCGATGCCCGCCATGCGCCGGATTCCCAGCGCAGCTGGGCGCCCAGCCGCGCAGGGGCGATGCGCGGCAGGTTGCCGCCGGTTGCTACGTTGGCCTCGATCGCGTGGGCGTGGTCGTCGTGCGGGACTTCGACCTCGATGGTGCTGGTGGTGCCGGCCGGGTCGTCCAGCCGCGCACGCACGAGGTCGCCGAACAGGCCGAGCGTCCACGATCCGCTGCGGGTGTCGGCGATATCCCAGTCCAGCTTGGCTTCGGCGCCGGTGAAGCGCGCATCGCCCTGGTGCCACACGCGCAACGGCGCGCCTTCGATCTCGGCATCCGTGCTGGCGAGGAAGACGAAGTCCTGGTAGTCCGCGCGCCAGGCGGTGATGGCGGCCTCGATCGGGCCATGGTGCACGCGCATGCCGACCTCGATCCGGTTCGCGGTCTCGCGGTCGAGCCCGGCGTCGCCCAGCTCGAAGCCGCCGGTTGCGACGTGCAGGCCATTCGAATACAGCTCTTCCGCGGTCGGGGAACGCTGCGCGCGATCGAGGCCGACGTTGAAGTGCAGCGCGTCGCTGGCGTGCCAGGTCAGCCCGAGCGACGCGCTGGTGTTGGCGAAGTCCCGGTCGGGCGCGGTACCCGAGACATCCATGCGCACGCGGTCGTGGCGCAGGCCGAGGTCGAGCTGCAGGTCGCGCCCGCCGATGTTGAAGCCGTGTTTGCCGACCCAGAAGATCCCGACATCCCGTGACAGCGAAGACGGCACGAAGGCTTCCGCGCCCACGGCGGAGAAATCGCGCTTGCTGGCCTGCAGGCCCAGTGCGCCGTCCCACCCGGCGATCGGTTGGTGCACGAGTTCCGCGCGCAGTTCGGTGCTGTCGTTGAAGAACACGGTGCCGACCTCCTCACCCTCGAATTCGGTGTGGGTGTAGTCGGTGTTGGCCAATTTCACGCGCAATGAGGCGAATGGGCCGATCGCGTTCCAGCCACCGCGGACCTCGGTCCGGCGCTGGTCGAGGCGGATCTGGACCGGGCCTTCCTCTTCGTGTCCTTCGCCCTCGTGTTCCTCGCCTTCGTGGTCGTGCTCGCCGTCGCCCGCGGCATGCTGGTGGGCGCCGCCGGGGATCCCGTAGCGCGTGTTGAACAGGCTGTACGCGGCGCCGAGGTAGCCGCTGCCGCCGATCCAGGACACGCCCAGCGACGCGCCATCGGTGCGCACCGCACTGTTGTCCAGCGTGCCCTTTTCATCCGGATCGGGTGTTTCGCCCTCCTCGGCCATGTGCGCGGCGCTCTCGGCGTAGCCGGGGATCGCATAGTCGCCGGCCTCGCGGTGCAGGGCGTCGAAATGGAAGGCGAATGCCCCGGTGTTGCCGTCGAGTCGCAACAAGCTGGTACGTTCGTCATTCACGCTACCGCCACGGAGTTCCGCGCGACCGGAGAAGGGCGCATCGCCCAGCGATTCCGGGATGCGGCCGTCGACCACGTTGACCGCGCCGCCGATCGCGCCACTGCCGTACAGCAGCGTCGCTGGACCTTTCAGCACCTCGATCTGGTCGGCAAGGAAGGGTTCGATGGAGACCGCGTGGTCCACGCTCACGGTGGACACGTCGCCGGAACCCAGCCCGTCGCTCATGACCTGCACGCGCGCACCGTCGAGCCCGCGGATGATCGGCCGGCCGACGCCCGGGCCAAAGCTGGCGGATTGCACGCCAGGGAGGCGTGAGACGGTGGCGCCGAGCGTGCCGGCCTTGGCTTCGTCGAGCTTGCTGCCCGCCAGGACCTCCACCGGAATGGTCAGGTTCTCGGCGGTGTCGGCCAGCGGCGTGGCGCGGACTTCCACTGCCTGGAGGTTCTTCGGCTCGGACGGGTGCCCGTGCTGGCGGGTGTGGTCTTCGGCCTGTGGCGCCTGCTGCGCCTGCGCGGCGGCGAAGGGGGCCAGGGCGAGCGACAGCGCGGCCGAGAGGGCCGCGCGCTTGAGGGGGGAATGGGATTCACGCATGGGTGGGCTACTTCCGGTAAGCTGGGTGCGTCAAAAATGTTATAACATATCAATCGCAGGCGATTGCACCCTACCTGAAGTCCTATCCAGACCATGAGTCCCCGCCACCACGCCTTGCTCGACCGCCTCGGCGCGACCGGATCGCTGCTGTGCGCGTTGCATTGCGCGTTGCTGCCGGTGGTGATCGCGCTGCTGCCCTCGATCGGGCTGGCCGGCCTCCTGGGCGAGCGGATCGAGGTCGCGTTCGTGCTGTTCGCCAGCGCGGTGGGCCTGTACAGCTTGGTCTCCGGTTACCGCCGCCACCGCCTGTGGCAGGCCCTGGCGCTGATGCTGCCGGGCCTGCTGATCCTGTGGGTCGGCATCCTGTATCCGCCCCTGCACCAAGCCCAGTGGGTGCATGCGGGGATGATGACCGTCGGCGGCACCCTGGTCGGGCTGGCGCACCTGGCCAACCTGCGGATGAACGCCGGCCACGTGCACGGACCCAGCTGCGCGCATTGATCCCGGCTGCGCCCGGATCAACCCAAGGTGTGCTGCCTTCCCGGCGTGCGCTTGCGATCCTCTGCCCTGGTGGGGGGCGCCGGCCGGGACATGCCGGCGACGTGCTAGAATCCGCGCCCTCGCGCGTGGCGCGACCCATTCACTCGATTCGATCCAGGAGCAACACCATGGGCAAGGGCGACCGCAGGACCGCCAAGGGCAAGCGCTACAACTCCAGCTACGGCAACGCCCGCTCGCGGACCGTGGCCAAGGCCGCGGGAATGGCGACCGCCCCGGTCGCGAAGAAGGCGACCAAGACCGTGGCCAAGGCCCCGGCCAAGAAGGTCGTGGCCAAGAAGGCCGCCAAGGAATAAGCCTCCCCGCCGGGAGCAGATCAAGCCCCGCCCGCGCGGGGCTTTTTCGTTGCGGGCTTACTTGCCGGCGCCGGCCTCGATCGCGGTCCATGCGCGCAGCAGGTTGCCGCCGAGGAGCTTGCGGATGTCGGCCTCGCGGTGGCCGCGCGCCTGCAATCCCGCGACCAGGTGCGGGAAGTCGGCCACGGTCTTCAGCTCCGGCGGCAGCTCGCCGTCGACACCGTCGAAGTCCGAGCCGATGCCGACGTGGTCGATGCCGACCAGCTTCACCCCGTAGTCGAGCTGGTCCAGCACCTGCGCCAGCGTGCTCTGCAACGGCGGATGCGCCTCATCCCAAGTCTTGTCGAAGGCCTTGCGGTCCAGCTCCGGCTGGCCCTGCGCTTTCAGCTCCGCGTTGCGCTTGTTGAAGTCGTTGATCGCACGGAAATGCGCCTGGGTGTTCGCGGCACTGGCCGGGTTGATGAAAGCGGTGCCGAACGGCACCTGGATCACGCCGCCCTTGGCCGCGACCAGCCGCGCGATCTCGTCGCTGATGTTGCGCTCGAAGCCCGGGGTGAAATGACGGAACGCGGAATGGCTGGCGATCACCGGCACCGTGCTCAGCGCGATGGCCTCCTTCGCCGAGGCATCGCCGAGGTGCGAGACGTCGACCATGATGCCCAGCCGGTTCATCTCGCGGACCACCTCGCGGCCGAACGGGCTCAAGCCGTTCCAGGTCTTCTCCAGCGCATACGAGGAATCGGCGATCCGGTTGTTCGCGCTGTGCGCCAGGGTGATGTAGCGCACGCCGCGCTCGAAGAAGAAGCGCACGTTGTCCAGCTTGTCGCCCAGCGGCGCGCCGTTCTCCATGCCAAGCGGCAGCAGCACGCGGCCGCCCGCGCGCAGGCGCTCGACGTCGCGCGGCGAGGTCAGCACCGCGAACTTGCCGGGATGCCGCTGCGCGAGCGCCTCCACGCCATCGATCATGGCGTTGGCGACCTGCCAGGCGCTGCCGTCCGCGTCCTGCTTCGGCGAGGTGTAGATCGACATGAACGCAATATCGAGGCCGCCGGCGCGTGCCTTCGGGTAGTCGAATTCGCGGTCCTTCGCCTCCACGCCAAGGTCGGCCCAGGTGTCCATCAGGATGCCCGGCGCGTCGATGTGGGTATCGACGATCAGCGCATCGCGTGCGAGGCGTGTCGCCGCGTCCTGCGCGTAGGCGGCAGGTGCGGCAAGGGCGAGTGGGGCGAGCAGCGAGGCGGCGAGCAGGGCAGGGCGCATTGGAAATGTCCGGGAAGGCGGGAGGTCAGGCGAGCCGGCGGCCGCCGGCGTAGGCGGCATCGAGCCACTGCCCGCCCAACCAGTAACACAGGGCGGCGGGTTCGCGCATGCGCCACACGGCGAGGTCGGCGCGCAGCCCCACCCGCAACACGCCGCGGTCGTGCAGCCCCAGCGCGCGGGCGGCATGCAGGGTCGCGCCGCGCAGGGCTTCCTCGGGGGTGAGGCGGAAGTGCGTGCACGCCAGTTGCATCGCGTGACGCAGCGACAGCAGCGGCGAGGTCCCGGGGTTGCAGTCGGTGGCCACCGCCATCGGCACGCCATGCGCGCGTAGCAGGTCCAGCGGCGGCAGCTGGGTCTCGCGCAGCACGTGGAAGGCACCGGGCAGCAGCACCGCGACGGTGCGCGCGGCGGCCATCGCGCGCACGCCGCCTTCGCTGGTGTATTCGATGTGGTCCGCGGACAGGCCGCCGAATTCCGCGGCCAGCGCCGCGCCGCCGAGGTCGCTGAGCTGGTCGGCGTGCAGCTTCACCGGCAGTCCGAGCGCGCGTGCCGCCTCGAACATGCGCCGCGTCTGCCTGGGCGAGAAACCGATGCCCTCGCAGAATGCGTCCACCGCGTCGACCAGGCCTTCGGCGTGCAGGCGCGGCAGCCAGTCGATCGCGGCGTCGAGGTAGGCATCGGCGTCGCCGGCGAATTCTGGCGGCAGCGCATGCGCGGCGAGGTAGGTGGTGCGGACGTCGATGCCGAGCCGGGCGCCCAAGGCGCGCGCGACCCGCAGCATCTTGCGTTCGTTCTCGAAGTCCAGGCCGTAGCCGGACTTGACCTCCAGCGTGGTCACGCCATCGCGCAGCAGGGCGAGGGCGCGCGGCTCGGAGGCGCGCAGCAGGGCGTCCTCGTCGCAGGCCCGCACCGCGCGCACGGTGGACAGGATGCCGCCGCCAGCGCGGGCGATGGCCTCGTAGCTCGCGCCCTGCAGGCGCAGTTCGAATTCGACGGCGCGATCGCCGGCGAACACCGCATGGGTATGGCAATCGACCAGGCCGGGGGTGACCAGGCCGTCGGCCTCGACCACCTCGTCGGCCATGCTCGCCGGATCGCCGGGCAGGCCGCCGCGCGGGCCGACGTAGGCCAGCATGCCGTCCTTCCAGGCCAGCGCGCCGTCCTCGACCAGACCATAGCCGGAGGCGCCATCCAGCGTCGCCAGCGTCGGTGCCAGCAGCAGGCCGTCGTAGCGCGGCTCAGTCACCGCCGCCACCGTCGCAGCCACCATCCCCACCGCCATTGCTGTCGCAGCTGCCGCCGCCGTTCCAGCCGCCGACGTCGCCGCCGCCGCGTCCGCCCAGCGGATAGCGGCGGATCATCAGCACCAGCAAGGCCAGTACCGCGAACGCCATGCCCACCACCAGCATCGAATCCATGCGTCCTCCCGCTGCCCGCAGCCTACCGCAGCCCCCGCGGCGATTGCGCGACAATGCGCGGATGCAGACCTCCACCCCCGCACGCCACGATACCCGCGGCTGGCGCCTGCCTGGCGTCGCCAACCTGCACTCGCATGCCTTCCAGCGGGCGATGGCGGGCCTGGCCGAACGGCAGACGGACCCGGCGGATTCGTTCTGGACCTGGCGCGAGACGATGTACGCGATCGCGGGCCGCTTCACGCCGGAGTTGCTGCAGGCGGTCGCGGCCCAGCTGTATGTCGAGATGCTGGAGGCGGGCTACACTACGGTCTGCGAGTTCCACTACCTGCACCACGCGCCAGGCGGCGGTCCGTACGCGCCGGCCACCGCGATGTCGGAGGCGCTGATCGCCGCCGCCGCCACCGCCGGCATCCGCCTGACCCTGCTGCCGGTGCTGTACATGGCCGGTGGATTCGATGGCCGGCCCCTGTCGGAGCGCCAGCGCCGCTTCGGCCATGCGGTCGAACCCTTCCTGCGGTTGCTGGACGCCCTGCGTGCCCGCGAGGGCGCGATGTTGCGGGTCGGTTGCGCCCTGCACAGCCTGCGCGCGGTGCCGCCGGACGCGATGCGCACCGTGCTCGCGGCATTGCCGGACGATGCGCGCATCCACCTGCACATCGCTGAACAGACCGCCGAGGTCGAGGACTGCATCGCGGCCCGCGGTGCCCGCCCGGTGCAGTGGTTGCTGGACAACGCGGACGTCGATCCGCGCTGGACCCTGGTGCATGCGACCCACCTGGACGATGCCGAGGTCCGCGGCATCGCGCGCAGCGGCGCCACCGTGGCGCTGTGTCCCACCACCGAGGCCAACCTCGGCGATGGCCTGTTCCCGATGGACCGCTACCTCGCCGCAGGGGGCCGCTGGGGCATCGGCTCGGACTCGCACGTGTCGGTATCGCCGGTCGAGGAACTGCGCTGGCTCGAGTACGGCCAGCGCTTGTTCCAGCAGCGGCGCAACGTGGCGGCGTCGGTGGCGATGCCCAGCGTCGGCGCCACCCTGCTCGGCGGCGTGCATGCCAGCGCCGCCGACAGCACCGGTTTCGACGAGGCCGACACGATCGTGCTGGATGCCGACCATCCGCTGCTCGCCGGTGCCACCACCGCGGATGTCGCGGATCGCTGGGTGTTCGCCGGCAACCGCCCGCTGGTCCGCGACGTCGAGGTCGCCGGCATGCGCGTGGTGGAGGGCGGGCGCCACCGCGACCGCGACGCCATCGCCAGCCGCTACCGCGAGGCGATGAGGGTGCTGCTGGCGTGACGACGCCGGGGCGGCGTCGCTAGAACAAGCCACCCTGTTCGCCCGGCAGCGCGCCTTCCAGGCGCAGCAACTGCTGCTTGACCGGCAAGCCGCCGCCGAAGCCGACCAGCGCGCCATCCGCGCCGATCACCCGATGGCAGGGCAGCACGATGGGCAGCGGGTTGCGGCCATTGGCGGCGCCCACCGCGCGCATCGCCTCGGGGTTGCCCACCGCCTGCGCCAATTGCGCGTAACTGACGGTACTCCCGTAGGGAATGCCGGCCAGCGCCTGCCAGACCTGCAACTGGAACGGCGTGCCGCGCGGGGCCAGCGGCAGGTCGAAGGCGCGGCGTTCGCCGGCGAAGTATTCGCGCAGCTGCGCTTCCGCGGCCTGCAGCACCGGGCTGTCGCCGCCGTGCCAGTCGCTGCGGTCGGCCGGGTGGCGGTTCTCGCGGAACTCGATATGGCGCAGGCCGTCATCGCCTGCGGCCAGCATCAGCGGGCCGACCGGGCTGTCGATGCGCCGGCACAGGATCACCGCGTCTCCCGCAGGGCTGGCAGCAGCGGGGACAGGCTGCCGTCGTTCGCCGCCGGCTGGATGCGCAGCAGGTGCGCCAGCAGCGGATAGACGTCGACGTTGTCGAAGGCCGGCAGGCGCGTGCGCGGGCGGAACGAGGGCCCGGTGGCGAGGAACACCGCGCGCATGCCCGGGTCTTCTGGCGCGAAGCCGTGCTCGCCCTTGAGCGCCGGTTGTTTAGGCCAGCGATGCAGCCAGACCCGCCAGCCATCGTCGGCCTGGCAGACGATCGGCGGGATCCGCGGGTTGCGCCCGAAGTGCCAGCCCGGCGGGGTTTCGCCCTTGCGCCAGCAGGCGTAGTGGTCGTGCCGGCCGAGCACCGCGGCTTCGACCTCGGCTTCGCGGCCCGGGGCTGCGCGCAGGCCCATCACCTGGCCGCCGTACTCGGCCTGGAGTGCGGCGTCCGGCACCAGGTCGTCGAGGTAGCGGATGTCCTCGCCGCGCACGTCGGCCATGCCGTGGTCGGACAGCACGATGAGGTCGGTCGTCCGGTCCAGCCCGCGCGCCTGCAGGCCGGCACGCAGGCGGGCCAGCCCGGCATCGATCGTCGCGAGCGCCTGCATGGCCTGCGCGGAATGCATGCCCGCGGCGTGCGAGGCCACGTCGTATTGCTCCAGGTACAGGGTCAGCAGCCGCGGCCTGCGTTCGCGCGGCAGGTCCAGCCAGGCGAGCACCTGGTCGACGCGTGCCTCCACCGGCTTCTTGCCGTCGAACGGCAGCCAGTAGCGTGGGCGTTGCCCGCCGATCTCGACCTCGGAGCCGGGCCAGAACATGGTCGCGGCGATCCCGCCCTGCCGCTGCAGGGTGTTCCAGATCGGCTCGCCGCCCCACCAGCGGCCATCGCGCGCGCTGGCCTCCTTCGAGACGAACATGCCCAGCACCGGGTCGCGCATGTTGTTGTGGACGATGCCGTGGCGGTCCGGGCGCAGGCCGGTGGCGAGGGTGTAGTGGTTGGGGAAGGTCAGCGTGGGGTAGCTGGGTGCCAGCCAGTCGGCGCGGGTGCCCGTGGCGGCGATCGCATCCAGCGTCGGCATGCGGCCGCTGCCGACCACGGCGGCGGGCAGGCCGTCGATCGAGACCAGGACGACCGTGGGTGCGGCAGGTGCGGCGGGCGGTGGGGTGGTGCAACCGGCGAACAGCGCGAGCAGCACCAGCAGCGCGATGCGGAAGGCGGGGGACATGCGCCGATGATACCGGCGCGCCGAGGCCGGCCGGCAGCGCCAGCCTTCGACCATCGCCGGATTGACGCATCCGCGGGTGTAGGTGTCCGGCATCGGCCGAATCCGTCTGCGAATGTCCCCCGGCATCGGCCTTGGGCCGCTGCCTCCTCCTTGATTTCGCCGACGGATCCGGCCCGTGCCTGGCAACCGGTTGCGACCTTGGCCCGCACGGCCGCTCCGGGCCGCGATGCGATAATCGCCGCTTCGTTCCAGGAGCCGCGCCCGATGTCCAGCCGCCACGATCCGTCCCGCCAGATCCGCGCGCCGCGCGGCAACACGCTCACCTGCCGCTCGTGGCTGACCGAGGCGCCGTTCCGGATGTTGCAGAACAACCTCGATGCCGAGGTCGCGGAACGCCCGGAAGACCTGGTGGTCTACGGCGGCATCGGCCGTGCCGCGCGCGACTGGGCGTGCTACGACAGCATCCTCGAGACCCTGAAGACCCTCGGCGATGACGAAACCCTGCTGGTGCAGTCCGGCAAGCCGGTCGGCGTGTTCCCGACCCACGCCGACGCACCGCGGGTGCTGATCGCCAACTCCAACCTGGTGCCGCACTGGGCGACCTGGGAGCACTTCAACGAGCTGGATCGGAAGGGCCTGATGATGTACGGCCAGATGACCGCCGGTTCGTGGATCTACATCGGCTCGCAGGGCATCGTGCAGGGCACCTACGAGACCTTCGTGGAGATGGGCCGCCAGCACTACGGTGGCTCGCTCAAGGGCAAGTGGATCCTGACCGCCGGCCTGGGCGGCATGGGCGGCGCGCAGCCGCTGGCGGCGTCGCTGGCTGGCGCATGCAGCCTCAACATCGAATGCCGCCAGAGCAGCATCGACTTCCGCCTGCGCACCCGCTACGTCGACGAGCAGGCCACCGGCATCGACGATGCGCTGGCCCGCATCGCGAGGTACACCGCGGCCGGCGAAGCCAAGTCCATCGCGCTGCTCGGCAATGCCGCCGAGATCCTGCCCGAGCTGGTGCGTCGGGGCGTGCGGCCCGATTGCGTGACCGACCAGACCAGCGCGCACGACCCGGTCCACGGCTACCTGCCGATCGGCTGGAGCGTGGCGCAATGGGAGGCCGAACAGCAGGCGAATCCCGAGGCGGTGCGCGACGCGGCGAAGCGGTCGATGCGCGTGCATGTCGAAGCGATGCTGGCCTTCCACGCCGCCGGCATCCCCACCGTCGACTACGGCAACAACATCCGGCAGATGGCCAAGGACGAAGGCTGCGAGAACGCGTTCGACTTCCCGGGCTTCGTGCCGGCCTACGTGCGGCCGCTGTTCTGCCGCGGCATCGGCCCGTTCCGCTGGGTCGCGCTCAGCGGCGACCCGGAGGACATCTACAAGACCGATGCCAAGGTCAAGGCACTGATCCCCGACGACGCGCACCTGCATCGCTGGCTGGACATGGCGCGCGAGCGCATCAGCTTCCAGGGCCTGCCGGCGCGTATCTGCTGGGTCGGCCTGGGCCTGCGCCACAAACTGGGCCTGGCCTTCAACGAGATGGTCCGCAACGGCGAGCTGAAGGCGCCGGTGGTGATCGGTCGCGACCACCTCGACAGCGGCAGCGTGGCCTCGCCCAACCGCGAAACCGAAGCCATGCGCGACGGCAGCGATGCGGTCAGCGACTGGCCGCTGCTCAACGCCATGCTCAACGTCGCTGGCGGCGCCACCTGGGTGTCGCTGCACCACGGCGGCGGCGTCGGCATGGGCTACTCGCAGCACAGCGGCGTGGTCATCGTCTGCGACGGCAGCGAGGCCGCCGACAAGCGCATCGCCCGCGTGCTGTGGAACGACCCCGGCACCGGCGTCATGCGGCATGCGGATGCGGGCTACGAGATCGCGCAAGCCTGCGCGAAGGAACAGCGGCTCAAGTTGCCGATGCTGTGATGAGCGCGCAGATGCCCAAATCCCTGCGCATCGACTTCGTCTCCGACGTCGTGTGCCCTTGGTGCGCGATCGGGCTGGCCTCGCTGGAGCAGGCCCTGTGCCAGTTGCAGGGCGAGGTCGCCGCGGACCTGCATGTCCAGCCGTTCGAACTCGATCCGACGATGCCGGCGGGCGGCGCCGACGTCGCCGAGACCCTCAAGCGCAAGTACGGCATGAGCGATGCGCAACTGGCCGAGAACCAGGCGCGCATCCGCGATCGCGGCGCCGAGCTTGGCTTCACCTTCGATTTCACGGCGCGCAGCCGGACCTGGAACACCTTCGACGCGCACCGCCTGCTGCATTGGGCCGGGGTGGAGTCGCCGATGCACCAGCTGCCGCTGAAGCGCGCACTGCTGGTGGCGAACTTCAGCGAAGGTCGGGATGTCAGCGACCACGCGGTGCTGGCCGAGCTTGCCACTGGCGTGGGGCTGGATGACGCGCGCGCCCGCGAGGTGCTGGCGTCCGGCCTGTTCGCGGACGAGGTACGCGCCGCCGAGCGATTCTTCCAGGAGGCCGGCATCCGCAGCGTGCCGGCGGTGATCATCGAGCGTCGCCTGCTGGTCAGCGGCGGCCAGCCGCCCGAGGTGTTCGTGCAGGCCTTGCGACAGGCGGCCCGCGCCGACAACTGAAGCGCGCTGTCCTCACAGCCCGTGGATGCGGAACCGCCGGCCCTTGATCTTGCCGGCGCGCAGTCGCTCCAGTGCATGCCCGGCCTCGGGGCGCGCGATGGCGACGTAGCTCCGGGTAGCGAACACATCGATCTTGCCGATCGCCTCCTTCGCCAGGCCGGCGTCGCCGGTCAGCGCGCCGACGATGTCGCCCGGGCGCAGCTTGTCGGTGCGGCCGGCATCGATGCGCAGGGTGGCCATCGCGGCCTGCGGCACGCCGCGCGGCTTGCCGTCCAGCGGATCGATGCGGTCGTAGCGGATCGGCGTGCCCTGGCGCTGCTCGATGAGCATCGCGCGATTGCGCTCGCCGGGCGCGACCAGGCTCAGGGCCAGGCCGTCGCGGCCGGCGCGGCCGGTGCGGCCGATGCGGTGCAGGTAGGTGTCGGCATCGGTGGGCAGCTCGAAGTTCACCACCGCGCCGATGTCCTCGATATCCAGCCCGCGCGCGGCGACGTCGCTGGCGACCAGCACGTTGCAGCTGCGGTTGGCGAAGCGCACCAGCACTTCCTCGCGGTCGCGTTGCTCGAGGTCGCCGTGCAGGGCGAGCGCGCTGAAGCCGTAGTGCGCCAGCGAACCGGCGACGTCGTCGGCATCGCGGCGGGTATTGCAGAACACCACCGCGGAGTCGGGGCGGAACTGCAGCAGCAGCGCGGCGAGCTGGGGCGCGCGGCGCGCGGGGTCTGCCTCGAAGAAATGGGCCTCGATGCGCGGCGCGTGCGCGTCGCCGTCGACGCTGGCCTCCAGCGGGTCGCGCAGCATCGCGGTGGCGAGCAGGCGGATCGCGTCGGGGAAGGTGGCCGAGAACAGCAGCGCCTGCCGGTCCTTGGGCGTGCGCTTGACCAGCGCGCGGATCGGTTCGTCGAAGCCCATGTCCAGCATGCGGTCGGCTTCGTCGAGCACCAGCACGCGCACGCCGCGCAGGTCGAGGGCGTCCAGCTGCACCAGTTCCAGCACCCGGCCGGGCGTGCCGACCACCACGTGCGGCGCATGCGCCAGCGAGGCCAGCTGCGGCGCCAGCGGGATGCCGCCGCACAGCACCGACAACTTGAGGTTGGCGATCCCGGTGGCGAGCTTGCGCAACTGCTTGCCGACCTGATCCGCTAGTTCGCGGGTGGGGCAGAGCACCAGCGCCTGGGTCCGGGTGGCGCCCGCATCGATCCCCTGCAGCAGCCCGAGCCCGAATGCCGCGGTCTTGCCGCTGCCGGTGGGCGCCTGCGCGATGACGTCGCGGCCGGCCAGGATCGCCGGCAGGGCCTGCGCCTGGATCGGCGTCAGCGTGGCGTAGCCGAGGGCCTCCAGCCCGGCCTGCAGGGTGGGCGCGAGGGCGAGGTCGGCGAAGGTGGTGGGCATGGTCATGCGTGCATGATCGCAGGCCGGGCGGGGTCGCGGCGCGGTCGAGGCCGGTTCAGCCGGCCCTGCTAGCCTGCGCGTCACCCTGCAGGCCGCGCCCATGACGCACGCCCCACGCTTCCGCCGACGCTTGCCCACCCTGTTCGGACTTGGCTGCCTGCTCGCGGCGCTGGCGGCCTGCGACGGCGCACGTCCGCGCACCCCGGACGAGGTCCACGCCGCGCTGCTGCGCAAGTTGCCGGCGACCCTGCACGACCGCGAAGGCTGGGCGCGCGACGTGCAGGCGGCCTTCGCCGCGCTCGAGATCGAGCCCAGCGATGCCAACCTGTGCGCGGCATTGGCGGTGGTCGAGCAGGAATCCACGTACCGCGCCGATCCGCCGGTGCCCGGCCTCGGCCGCATCGCCCTGGCCGAGATCAAGCGCCGCGCGGCGGCGCGCCACGTGCCTGCATTCGCGGTGGATGCCGCGCTGGTCCTGCGCGCGCCGGATGGCCGCAGCTGGGCACAGCGGCTGCAGGCCTTGCGCACCGAGCGCGAGCTGAGCGCATTGTTCGAGGAGATGATCGCGCGGCTGCCGCTGGGCAGCGGGCGCCTGCTGGCCGGCCTGAACCCGGTGCGCACCGGCGGGCCGATGCAGGTGTCGGTGGCCTTCGCCGAGCGCCATGCGCGCGGCTATCCCTACACCGTGCAGGGCTCGATCCGGCACGAGGTGTTCACCCGCCGCGGCGGGCTGTATTTCGGGATCCGGCACCTGCTCGACTATCCCGCGGACTACGACCGCCCGCTGTACCGCTTCGCCGACTTCAACGCGGGCCGCTATGCCAGCCGCAATGCCGCGTTCCAGCAGGCGGTGGCGATCGCCACCGGGACCCGCCTGGTCCGCGACGGCGACCTGCTCGCCCCGGGTGCGCCGATGAACCGGCCGGGCACGACCGAGGCCGCGCTGCGCGGCATCGACGTGCGCCTGGCCATGGATGCCGCGGCGATCCGCGCCGACCTCGCCAAGGGGCATGGCGCGGACTTCGCCAGCACCGCGCTGTACCGCAGCGTGTACGCGATCGCCGATGCCGCCGGCAGCGGCAAGCCGGTGCCGCGCGCGCGGGTGCCCGACATCGCGTTGTCCAGCCCGAAGATCACCCGGCCGCTGACCACCGCGTGGTTCGCCGGACGGGTCGACGCGCGCTGGAAGGCCTGCCTGGCGCGTTAGCGCGCCGGGGTGCAGCGCAGCGTCTTGCCGAAGAAGTCGATGCTGGCTTCGCCCTGGTGTTCCCAGAATTCGACGCCGCTCGCGGCGTAGCGCGCACCGCTGCCGCTGCGGGCGATCGGCAGGATTGCCTGGTCGTCGCCGACGGTGAGCACCATCGCCTGCGGCGGGTCGTTGTAGAACACCGCGGCGACGCGCGCCGTGTCGTCATCGCAGCGGTATTCGACCGTCGCCGGGACCTGGACGAGTCCGTGCTGGATGCGCAAGTCGACGATGCCGCGGACGTACGCTTCGAACACGCAGCTGCGGATGTCCGCGGCCTTCCAGCAATCGTCGCGGCCCTTGATCCAGCCGCGCTGGGTGGCGCGCAGCAGGGCCGGGTCGCTGGCCTTGGCCTGCGCCTGCCGGTAGGTCGCGGCCAGCTGGCGGTCAAGCGCGGCCAGTTCGGGATCGCCGCAGACCAGTTGCTCCTGCGCGCCGCGGGCCTTGCTGCAATCGAAGCTCGGGCCCTCGCCCTGCGTGGGTGCCGCAGATGTCGCGGGCGGCGCGGCGGGCGCATCGCTGGCAGTCGCGGCGGGCGGCGTCGTGGTGGGTGCAGCGGCGGGCGCCGGCGCCGGGGACGGCTGGCAGCCGGCGAGCAGGAGGGACGCGATCAGGCAGGGCAGGGCGGCGCGGCGCATGGGCGGTCTCCGGTCGAGGCCGCCAGCATACGCCGCTGCGCTCAGGCCTTCGGCAGCTCCAGCACCATCTCGAAGCCGCCGAAGATCATGCGCTTACCATCGAACGGCACTGGCGGGTTGTCCGGATTGGCCGGGTCCATCCGCGGGTCCTGCATCAGCCGCGCCATGCCGGCGTCGCGGGTGGCCTTGTCCGGCCACTCGACCCAGGAAAACATCACCACTTCGTCTTCGGTCGCGGCGACCGCGCGATGGAAGTCGGTGAGCTTGCCGTGCGGCACGTCGTCGCCCCAGGCTTCCACCACGCGGGTGGCGCCGACTTCGAGGAACAGCGGGTCGAAGCGCGCGGCGTAGTCGACCACCTCCTGCCGGCGGGCGGCGGGGGCGGCGATCACGAATCCATCGATGTAGGCCATGCGGGGCTCCTGTGCGCGGCGCGGGATGCGCCTCTCCTGTCGCGACGAACGGGGGTGGGCGGTTTCGACACCCTCACTCGGTGTCGTCGCGGCCGACGAAGTCGTCCCAGCGACGGCGGCGCAGGAACGGCATCCGCGCCTGCGCCCAGAACCCGCGCGGCACGGTCTCCAGCTTCATCACCCCGTATTCGGCGGGCCATTGCCCGCGCGGCGGCAGCCGGTGCGTACCCAGCAGGCGGTCGACCAGCGGCAGGTGGATCGCGTAGTTGGCGTCGACGTAGGCGCCATCGCGGGCGTGGTGCCAGTGGTGGTAGCGCGGGGTCACCAGCAGCTGTTCCAGCGGGCCGAAATCCAGCCGCAGGTTGGCATGCGCGAGCACCGCCTGCAGCCCGACCAGGACGACGTAGGCATTGATCGCCGAGGGGCTGAAGCCCAGTACCACCAGCGGCATCAACACCACGCTGCGGGTCAGCAGGATCTCCAGCAGGCGCATGCGCGACCCCGCCAGCCAGTCCATGCGTCGGCTGGAGTGATGCACGGCGTGGAAGCGCCACAGCCAGGGCACGCGGTGGTAGGCCCGGTGCAGCAGGGCCTGGGCCAGGTCGGCGACGAACACCGCGAGCAGGAACTGCACCCACGGCGGCATCGCCTGCACCCAGGCGCGCACCGCCGGGAAGGCGACCAGCGCGGCGACCGTGGTGGTGGAGGCAGTGACCGCGATCAGGATGAACTGGACCAGAACGTGACCCATGAAGAAGTAGGCGAGGTCGGTGCGCCAGCCGGGGCGCAACGGCGCCATCGGCCGCACCGGCGCCAGCCGTTCGATCGGGATGAACACCAGCGCCGAGAAGAACAGCGAGATCACGAACCAGTCCAGCCCCAGCGAGAACGGAGTGGCGTCGATCGGATCGAAGTGGACCGTCGCGCCGCCCAGCAGCACCGCGATCGCGGCGCTGCCCACCCCGAGCATCGCGACCCGGCGGTCGCGGCCGCGCAGGATCGCCAGGGTGCCGGTGGCGAACGCGGCGACCAGCCCGAACAGCAGCAGGTGGCGGGCGAAGGCCTCGCTGTACGCCGCGCGGAAATCGCGGCTGGTGAGCTGCTCGGGGAAATGGAAGCAGAGCACGCCGAGCAGGGCGGCCAGGCCGAGGCCGGCGGACAGGTGCGCCAGCCAGGAACGGCGCGGTGCGATCGGATGCGTGTTGTCGTGCATGCCGGGGTCCCGGGCCACCGGGTGGTGGGCGCAGGCGCATCGTAAGCGGATGCCGGCGCTTGGTTCATCCTGCATTGCACGCAACACGGCGCCCGCGGCCTAGACTCGTGGCATTCCCGCCATGCGCCGCACGATGCCCGTTCGTTCCTTGATCGCCTTGCTCTGCCTGTCGCTGGCGGCCTGCGCCCGCGAGGCACCGACGCAGACCAATGCCGGCGCGGAACAGCCGGTGACCGCGGCCCCGGAAGTGCAGCGCGCCCCGCAGCCGGTCATCGACTGGTCGCCGGTGCGGCTGGAGGCGGGCGATGCCTGGATCGCGTGCAGCGCGGACTACCACGCGGGCGAGGGCCGGCCGGTGCTGTCGCTGGCCTACACCGACCTGCGCAAGCTGATGCAGGACTGCCGCGCCACCGGCCTGGTGCGGGTGCGCTATGTCGGCAAGGTCACCGCCAGCTTCGCGGCCCTGGCCGAGCGCACCGGCGACGTCGCCGGCGACCTCGGCATCGGCAAGCGCATCCTCGACCTGGATTCGGTCGGCGGGCATGTCGAAGCCGCGATCCGCGCCGGCGACGCGATCGGCGAGAACGACTGGACCATCTGGGTGCGCGGCGACTCGCATTGCTACAGCGCCTGCGTGCTGCTGCTGGCCGCCGGCGACATGCGCGTGGTCGCCGGGCCGGTCGGCATCCACCGCATGATCCGCGTGCGCTCCGCCGCGACCTCGCGCAAGGAACTCGGCGCCGAGTTGCGCCAGGTGAGCGAGGACCTGCGCAATTACCTGGAGCGCAATGGCGCGTCGGTCGAGGTCTACGACCTGATGACCACGGTGCCGAACCGCACCCTGCACCTGCTCGACGACGCCGAGCTCGCGCGGCTGGGATTGTCCGGCGAGAACGCGGTGGAGGATGACCTCGACCGCATCCGGCTGGCGCGCCAGTGCGGCACCGATTTCCTGCGCCGTCGCGACCTGTTCCGGCGCGCCTACGAGGTCCAGTGCCTGCAGCCAGCCGACGGCAGCGAGCCCGATGTCGACGCGATCAACGCCTGCGGGCTGGGCCTGCGCGAACGCTTCGGCTTCCCCGACCCGCGTTGCCCCGAGGCCAGCCCGATGGCCGAGCTCGATGGCGTGGTGCTGGAGATCCCCGACCTCGCGGTCGAGCCGGTGGACGCGGTCCCGGGCGCCGCGGCCGACGCCGTGCCGGCGGTGGACGCATCGCAGGCGCCGCGCTGAGTCAGGCGTCGGCCTGCGCCGTGGCCTGCGCGCCCTCGCGTTGCGCCAGGTGCTGGCCGAAGCGGTAGCCGGCGGCGCCGACCATGCACAGGATCGCGACGAGTGCCATGCCGAGCAGGATCTTCTTCATGGGGTGCTGCATGCGGTCTGGGGATGTGCATCCACGCTAGCGCAGGCCACGATGCACGGGACGTGCGCGAAGTCAGCCAACCTTCGGCAGGGATCAGTCGCGTTCGAACGCCTGCAGGTCCTCGAACAGGCGCAGGTTGCGGCGGATCCCATCCGCGCCATCGTCCATGCGCGCAAGCAGGTCGTGCGGCCCGCGCGTGCGGCGTGCCGACCACCACCAGGTGGCCAGGGTCCCGGCGATGCCGATGGCCAGGCTGATCCAGATCCAGGTCGGCGTCGGCCCCGGCAGGCGCGCCGGCGACAGGCCGGCGAAACCGATCACCACCAGCACCCACAGCACCCACCACGGCGCGCCGCAGACGTTGGAGTTCAGCACCTGGAGCCGCAGCAGCTGGCGCAAGCGCTTTTGGATGGACAGCACCGGGGCCGCAAGGTCGAGGCTCATGGCCAGTCCGGCGACGATGCCGGCGAAGGCGATGTGCAGGACGCCGAACGCGTGCAGCGCGATGCCGGCGGCGAGCAGGCCGGGGACGTCGAGGTTGTTGCGCCAGCAGCCAACGCCGAGCAGCACCAGTCCGATGCCGAGCAATGCCTGCAGCGCCATGCCGAACAGCAGCGGGCGCAGGTGGCGGCGCGCCTGCGCCTGCTTCTGCCCGCGCAGCAGTTCCAGTTGCAGCGCGTCTTGGCGGGCCAGGCGGGCGTCCAGCGCCTGCCAGGCGGATTTCAGGTCGTCGAGTTCCATCGTCGTGTCCATGCGGTCCAGGTCGGTCAAAGTTCGTCGCGGACGCGCTGCTTGAGGCGCCCGATCTTGGTGGAGACGTTGCTTTCGGTGATGCCGAGGATCTCGGCGATCTCGCGTTGCGGGCGGTCGTCGAGGTAGAGCAGCAGCAGGGCGCGGTCGAGCGGCGGCTGCCGCTGGATGAAGCGCTGGAGCACGCGCACATGCTGGTCGCGTTCGTGGTCGGCGCCACCGGCGTCGGCGACGTCGTGCAGCCCTTCGTCCAGCGGCACCGCATCATGGCGCGCCCGCATGACTTGCTCGCGCACGTGGCTGATCGCCACGTTCAGCGCCACGCGGTACATCCAGGTGCTGAAGCTGCGCGTCGGGTCGTACTTCGGCCACGCGTGCCAGAGCTGCGTGCAGATGTCCTGCACCAGGTCGTCGCGGTCCTCCGGCCTGCGGGCGTAGCTGTTCGCGACCTTGAACACGATCCCGCGATGCCGCTGCAGGCGCTCGCTGAAGGCCTCGTGGCCGTTGGTCGCGGTCGTGGCGGACATGCTGGCGGCCATCGTATCCATGGAATCCCCGGCGCGTTGCGTGCGCCTCTCGAATCCATGATTCGCGCCAGCGTGCGGAATCTCACACGGTGGCGAAGCACATCGTCAGGGGGCGGCGAGCACCCGGATCTCGACGTCGCCCACCCGCACCACCTGGCCGGCGCGGATCTTCGCGGTCTTGCGCAGTTCCGCCACGCCATCCACGCGCACCGCGCCGCTGGCCACCAGTTGCTTGCCGGCGCCGCCGGAGTCGCACAGGCCGGCCAGCTTCAGCAACTGGTTGAGTTCCACGAAATCGCGGTCGAGCTCGAAGTCGATGCTGTCCATCCGGGCAGGATACCGGTGCCGCGCCGCGGGTGTAGGCTGCGCCTCCCATTCCCGTTGGAGCGACCCATGCTGGCCTACGCCACCCTCGGCACCCGCGACCTCGCGCGTGCCGCCGCCTTCTACGATGCCGTGCTCGCCCCGCTGGGCGCCAAGCGCTTCATGGAAGAACCCGACTACTTCATCGCCTGGGGCAATTCCGAACACGGCGCCGGCCTCGGCATCACCTATCCCTTCGACAAGCGGGCGGCCACGGTGGGCAACGGCTGCATGGTCGCGCTGGGCGCGGCCAGCCGCGAACAGGTGGATGCAGTCCATGCCAAGGCGCTCGAACTCGGCGGCAGCGACGAGGGCGCGCCCGGGCAACGCTATCCCGGTTTCTACGCGGCGTACTTCCGGGACCTCGACGGCAACAAGCTCAACTGCTGCTACATGGGCGATTGAGCCTGCGGCTCAGGGCAGCGGCACGCGTGCGCGCTGCCCGTCGCGTTCCACCACCACCCCGTCGCGGCGGATCTCGACCACGCTGAGCCCACCGCTGCGGTCGCCCTCGGCCATGCGCTGCCCGTCGAGGATGACGAAGCGCCGCGCCGGGGTTTCATCCCACATGTGCATGGTCAGCTTGACCGGCGGGAGGCCGGTGGCATCGAGGTCGGGGACAGCCACGGCCATCGATGCCGGCGCTGGTGCCGATGCCGGTGCCGGGCGCGGCGGTGGGGCAGCGGGTGCGGTGGGCGCCGCGGGAGGCACGATGCCGAGGCCGGACGCGGGCATCGCGGTCGGCGTCGCCGCCGCCGGGCCCGAAGCGCTGGGCGCCGATGTCGCGGGGGCGGGGGTGGGTGCCTGCCGACGCACCACCACCGGCGGTGCGGGCACGGCGTCCGCCTCGCTGGTGTCGGCCGCAGGCACCACGTCGGCGGACGGTTCCGACGCGCGGTCGTCGCGCAGCATCCACCAGCCCGCGGCAGCGACCGCGAACACGGCCACGGCGAGCGCGGGCCAGGTCCAGGCCGGGATGGCGCGGGTGCGCGTCGCCGGCACCGGCGGCAGTTCCATCGCCACGTCGGGGGCCAGGCCGCGACGGCGTTCGGCTTCCGACTTGCGCAGGGCTTCGAGGATCAGGGACATGGGCGGGCCTATTCGAGCACGCGCGCAAGGCGCGGGCCGGCGTCGTCGCTGGCCAGGGCCATCAGGGTGAGCGGGCCGGCGATGCCGTCCGTCGGCAGGCCGCGCGCGGCCTGCACGGTGCGCACGGCATCGCGCAGCCCCGCATCGTAAGGGGTGCCGGCAGCGGCGGCGGAGGCGGTTGGCAGCCGTGCACGGATCCAGTCCACCGCAGGCCCCGCGTCGCCGACGCGAGGTGCGCTGGCGAGCGTTGCAGGTCCGCGCCAGAGCCCGGCGTAGCGGCCATCCCAGCGCGCCTGCAACAGGGCCCGGTCAAGGTCCACGGTGCGGCTGCCGATGCGTACACGCGCGCGCCGTGCATCGGCGCCGAGCAGCACGGCCCAGGCGCTGGCGTCGCCATCGGCCAAGCGCAGCAGCAGCGGGCGGTCCAGCGCGACCAGCGCCTCGAGCCGGTTGTTGCGTCCCGACACGCAGTGCACATCGGCGCTGGCGGCGGTCGCGCAGGGGCCCGCCGGATCCACGGTGATCGCGTCGCCGGGCAGCGACCACAGCGACAGCAGGTGTTGCCACGCGGGCACCGGGGTATCGCCGGTGGCCCCGATCAGCGAGGCCAGCGCGTCGGCTTGCAGCGTCGGCACCGGGGGCGGTGCAGGCTTCGGGGTCGGCGTGGCCACGGCAGGCGTGCTGGCGGCATTGGGCATGGTCGCGGCCTTCGCAGGCGGCACCGGGGCCGGCGTCGGCGACAGGCGCGGCCACAGCAGGGCACCCGCGGCGACCACCGCGACCACGGCCGCGGCGGCCAGCCACGGCCAGCGCCGGCGTGCCCGCGGCGGCAGGACCTCGTCCGCGGCGGCATCGACCAGGCGCGCGTCGATGTTGGCGGCGTCGCGCGCATAGCCGGCCAGCAGCGCACGTTCGGCGATCACGTTGAGCAGGCGCGGCACGCCGCCGGAGCGGGCATGCAGGCGGCGGATCGCCTTGGCCTCGAACGGGAATTTCTGCCCGCCCGCGACGCGCCAGCGGTGGCGCAGGTATTCGGCGGTCTCCTGCGCATCCAGCGGGGTCAGGTGGTAGCGCGCGGTGATCCGTTGCGCGAGCTGGCGCAGCTCGGGCCGCGCCAGCAGGCTGCGCAGTTCGGGCTGGCCCAGCAGCAGGATTTGCAGCAGCTTCTGGGTATCGGTCTCGAGGTTGGTCAGCAGGCGCACCTGCTCCAGCGCATCGGCCGGGAGGTTCTGCGCCTCGTCGATCAGCAGCACCACGCGCAGGCCTTCGGCGTAGGCCTCCAGCAGGTAGGCGTTGAGCGTGTCGACCAGGGCCTTGGCGCTGCCGCGCTTGCCCTCGATGGGCAGGTGCAGTTCCTCGCAGATGGTCTCCAGCAGCTCGGTGCCATCCTGCCGCGGATTGAGCACGAGCGCGATCCGCGCATGCGCCGGCAATTGCTCCAGCAACAGCCGGCTCAGGGTGGTCTTGCCGGTCCCGACCTCGCCGGTGAGCTGCACGAAGCCGCCGCCGCCGCCCTTGTCGATGCCGAACAGGAGGTGCGCCAGCGCGTCCCGGTGGCGCTCGCTGAGGTGCACGAAGCGCGGGTCCGGGGTGATCGAGAAGGGCGCTTCGCGCAGCCCGTAATAGCCCAGGTACATCCGGCTAGCCTGCCACGGCGCTTGGCGCGGTGCACGCGGGCTCAGTCATGTTCGGCGACCTGCTTGGCCTCGCTCACGCCCAGCAGCTCCGCATGTTCGGCGCGGTCGTTGCCGCGGCGACCGGCCAGGAGGCCCTGCGCGAACACCACGCCGAGGATGATCGCCACGCCCAGGTAGAACCGCCCACTCAGTTCCTGCTGCTCGCCGAACAGGAGGGCGGCCAGCACGATCGCGTACACCGGCTCCAGGTTCACCGAGAGCTGCGCGGTGAAGGCCGAAAGGTGGCGCAGGGCGACCAAGCACAGGGCGAACGGGAACAGCGTGCAGGCCAGCGCCAGCACCACCAGCCACAGCGCGTCCATGCCCGCGGGCAGGACCAGCAGCGGCCCGGCGAATGCGGGCACCAGCAGCGGCATCAGCGGCGCCAGCAGGGTCAGCACCAGGGTGCCGGCGCCGAGTTCCAGCGCGGTCACGGTCAGCGGGTCGCCGGCATCGACCATGCGCTTGTTGAGGCTGCCGAACAGCGCCACCAGGCAGGCCGACGCCACCCCGGCGACGATCCCCGCGTGCATCCCGGCCGGCACGCCGCCGACCACCAGCCAGATCCCGGGCAGCGACAACACGCCCAGCGCGAGGTCGCGCGGCTGGAAGCGCTGGCGGGTCAGCAGCGGCTCCACCAGCGCGGTGATCGGGGTGGCGAAGGCGATGCAGGTGGCGGCGACCGACGCGTTCGACAACTTGATCGCGCCGTAGAAGGTGAGCCAGTGCAAGGCGACCAGCGCGCCGATCCCCGCGTACGCCCAGCGCGTGCGCGCCGGCAACGCGCGCAGCCCGCGCCAGACCCGCGGCAACAGCGCGAGCGCGGCGACCACGATCAGCATCCGCCACCACACCAGCGGCAGCGCCGGCAGGCTGATCAGCTTGCCGAGGATCGCGGTGAAGCCCCACAGCAGCACGCACAGGTGGATCTGCCAGAGCGCGCGGGTGGTGTCGGAGGTCGCCATCGGCGCATTATCGCGGCACCGGAGGGGCCACATGCGCAACGACGACCTCGAACACCTGCGCGACCTGTTCTCGGCGTTCGCGCCGGTCGCGTTCAAGGCGATGTTCGGCGGGCACGGGATCTACCGCGACGGGCGCATCCTCGGGATCGTGGTCGACGGGGTCCCTTACCTGAAGGTCGACGAGGCCACCCGCGGCGACTTCGAGGCGGCCGGCAGCGCGCCGTTCGCCTACGAGGCGCGCGGGCGGGTGGTGGCGATGCGCTACTGGCGCGCACCGGACGCCGCGCTCGATTCGCCGGAGGACTTCCGTCCGTGGGCACGCCGCGCCTGGGAAGCCGCGCTGCGCGCGCCGCTCCCCAAGCCGAAGAAACAGGCCGCGGCGCCGCCGCGGAAGCGGCCTCGCGCGCGCTGAGCGACGCCTCAGGCGGCGGGTGTGTCGTCCGCCTCCCGCCGCGCCTGCGCCTTCGCCAGCAGGTGTCCGTTGGCGGCCCAGGCCATGCACACCGCGGCCCCGACCAGCATCGCCAGCGCCGGGGTCCCGGACAGTGCATCCACCCCGGTCTTGACCCAGGCGCTGGCCATGTCGCCTGCACGGTAGACCACGCTGTCGGTGAAGTTCTTGGCCTTGTACTTGGCGCTGTCGGTGACCGCGGTCCACAGCATCTCGCGGCCGGGGCGCATGAAGCCGTATTCGCCGGCGCGGCGCACGATCATCACCGCGACGAACACGCCGAAGCTGGGCGCGAGCGCCAGCCAGGCGAAGCCGGCGCCCACCAGCAGCGGCACGCCGACCAGCAGCACGCCGATCCCGAGCCGTTGCGCGATCCGCCCGGTGATGAACAACTGCGAGACGATCGCCAGCGCCTGCACGGTGGCGTCGATCAGGCCGAACACCCGCGTCTGCGCCGCCTTGTCCGGGAACGCCGCCTCGACCAGCCGCGCCTGCTCGATGTAGAGGAAGGTGTTGGCGCTGGCCAGCAGGACCACGAACAGCGCGATGCCCAGCATGTACGGCGAGCGCAGCACGTCGACCAGGCCCGCGAATGGATTGCCGCCAAGCGGGCGTGCCCGGCCATGCGCGGCGTCCGTCGCCAGCGGGTGGGCATCGCGCCAGCGTTGTACCCGCCAGGCGGCGATCCCGGCCCCGCCGAGCAGCGCCGCCGACAGCAGCAGCAAGCCGGCATGGTCGATCGCGCCGACCAGCGCCACCCCGAGCAAGGGGCCGGCCAACCCGCCGGCGCTGGCCCCGGCCGCGACCGCGGGGAACAGGCGCTTGGCCTCGCCGGTGGAGAACAGGTCGACCAGCACGCTCCAGGCGAGCGAGATCGCGATCATGTTGAACACCGACAGCCAGACGTAGAAGCCGCGCGCCAGCCAGACGTCGTCCGGCGCACGCAGCAGGCCCAGCGCGAACAGCACCAGGTTCGCGGCGAAGAAGCCGTACACCCAGTACAGGATGCGCCGGCGCGCGACCCGCGAGGCGATCCAGCCGAACAGCGGCATCGCCGCCACGGTCGCGACGAAGGTGCCGGTGAACAGCCAGTGCAGGTTGTCCACGCCGCCGGTGATGCCCATGGTCTCGCGCACCGGCCGCAGCATGAAATAGCCGCAGAACAGCAGGAAGAACAGTGCGAAGCCGCCGAGCACCGGGCGGGCTTCGTGGGCCTGCAGGCCGAGGGCGCGGGTGAGCAGGCGTCGCGTCATGCAGGCGGTCCGGGCGGGGAGGCGCCAGCGTCGCCGACGCCGTGGCCGCGGTGCAGTGCCGGATGGCACGTGCCGCGGGTCAGGGTCAGCCCTGCGCGAGCCGTGCCATCAGCGCCATCGCGGCGGCGGGATTGCGGGCCTTGGCCGCGCTGATGAAGTAGACGAACACCTCGCGTGGCATGGCCGGCGCGGGCACCGCCTCGAGTTTCGGCAGGTCGGCCGGTTCGCCGCCGGCCGCCCACAGGCGTGCGCGTGCCGCCCACGCCGCCAGTTCGTCATCGGGATAGCCGGTGGCGATGTCGGCCCGCGTGCGCATCAGCCGCGCGTACACGAAGTCGGCGGTGACATCGGCGAACGAGGGATGGTCCGGCGAATCGGTGTACACCGTGGCGAAGCCGTGCCGCCGCGCCAGTGCGAGGTAGTCGGCATCGACGAAGGCGGGGTCGCGCACGTCCAGCACGTGGCGCAGCCGGTGGCCGCCAGCCTGCGCCGGCAGCAGCGCGCAGAACGCGGCGAAGGCGTCGCGGTCGAGGCGGAGGCCGGCATCGAACTGCCACACGATCGGCCCCAGCTTGGCGCCGAGTGTGGCGATGCCGCCGACGAAATCCTCCACCTGCGGCCCGGTCCTCGCCAGCTGGCGCGACTGCATGATCCGCATCGGCGCCTTTGCCGAGAACACGAAGCCGCCCGGCGCCTCGTCGCGCCATTTCGCGTAGGTCGCCGGCTTCTGCGCGCCGTAGTAGGTGCCGTTGATCTCGATCGCGCCGACATGGCGGCTGGCGTATTCGAGCTCGCGGCGCTGGACCAGGCCCTTCGGGTAGAAGTTGTCGCGCCACGGCGCATAGGTCCAGCCGCCGATCCCCACGCGGATGCCGTCGGTGGTGCGGCGGGTGTCGTCGAACAGGTCCATCGCGACGAGGATAGCCGCGCATGACCGATGGCGCATCGCGCCGCGCGCGGGCGGGCGGCATACTCGCGGCTTCTTCGGGATTGGGTGGAGTGTGCGCGATGCGGATCCGGACCTTGGCGCTGTCGCTGGCGATGACCCTGGCCGCCGCGGCCCCGTTGCAGGCGCAACAGGCGCCGCCGATCCGCGTCGACGACACCGCCGCGTCGCTCGTCGCGCCCGGCCCCGACGCCGCGCGGCTGGCGCGCTTCGACGCCTTCGTCGCCTCGGTGCAGGCGCAGTTCGACGTGCCCGGCGTCGCGGTGGCCATCGTCAAGGACGGCCAGGTGGTGCTGGAGCGCGGCTACGGCGTGCGCAAGCTCGGCGAGCCGGCCAAGGTCGACGCGCACACGATGTTCGCCATCGCCTCCAACACCAAGGCGTTCACCGCGGCGGCGCTGAACATGCTGCAGGACGACGGCAAGCTGAAGACCACCGACCGCGTCATCGACCACCTGCCGTGGTTCCGCATGAGCGATGCCTACGTCACCCGCGAGATGCGCATCCGCGACCTGCTGGCGCACCGCAGCGGCCTGAGCCTGGGCGCCGGCGACCTGCTGTACTGGCCGACCACCACCTACACTACCCGCGAAGTCGCCGAGCGCCTGAAGGACGTGCCGCTGACCGGCGGCTTCCGCGAGCAGTACGCCTACGACAACATCCTGTTCGGGGTGGCGGGGCTGGTGGTCGAGTCGGCCTCGGGGATGTCGTTCCAGCAGTTCCTGCAGACCCGCATCTGGGATCCGCTGGGCATGCGCGAGACCCGCTACAACAGCGACGACCTCAAGCCCGGCGACAACGTCGCCACCGGCCACGCCAAGTTCGACTTCAAGGACCTGCGCCCGGTCGGGGTGACCAGCTGGCGCAACGTGTCCGGCGCCGGCGGCATCTATGCCAGCGTGCACGACCTGTCCAAGTGGATGAACGCGCAGCTGGCCGGCGGCGAGATCCCCGGCAGCGGCGGCAAGCGGCTGTTCTCGGCACAGCGCCAGCGCGAGATGTGGACCATGCTCACGCCGATCCCGGTGGGCAAGCCTTCGGTGCCGGAGCTCGCCGCGGCGGCGCCCAATTTCCTCGGCTACGCGCAGGGCTGGCAGCTGTCCGATTACGCCGGGCACCGGCTGGTGTGGCACACCGGCGGCTGGCCGGGCCAGGTCTCGCGCCTGACCCTGTTGCCGGACGCGCGCATCGGCGTGGTGGTGCTGACCAGCGCGGAAGCCGGGGTGGCCTTCAACGCGATCACCTACGAGGCGCTGGACATGATGCTCGGCACCGGCGGGCACGACTGGCTCAAGGGTTATGCCGCCGCGTTCGCCAAGGCGCAGGGCAATGCCGACGAGGACTGGCAGAAGCACGTGGCCGCGCGCGACGGCGCGTCGAAGCCTTCATTGCCGCTGGCGAAGTACGCCGGCACCTACCGCGACCCGTGGTACGGCGACGTCGTGATCCGCCAGGGCGCGAAGGGGCTGGAGATGCAGTTCGCCAAGACCGCGGAGCTGCTGGGCGACATCGAGCACTGGCAGCACGACAGCTTCATCGTGCGCTGGCGCGACCGCGGCCTGAACGCCGACGCTTTCCTGAATTTCTCGCTGGATGCCGACGGCGCGATCCGCGAGCTGCGGATGGAGCCGGTGTCGCCGCTGACCGACTTCAGCTTCGACTTCCAGGACCTGCGGCTGGCGCCGGTGCCGGCGCGCTGAGTCTCAGCCTGGCCCCGCGTCCAGCGCCGCCTCGGCGGCCTCGGCGCGGGTACGCGGCCTGGCGTGGTGGCGCGGGATGTCGTCCGCGTCGAGCAGGGCTTCGATCCGGTTGAACACCTCGGCGCGCGAAAACGGCTTCTTCATGAAGTCGTCGGCGCCGATGCGCTGCACGTAGAATTGCTCGGTCGCCTGCGCGTTGCCGCTGATCATGATGATCGGGACGTCCTTCGTCGCCGGGTCGCGGCGCAGTGCGCGCAGGGCGTTGAAGCCGTCCATGCCGGGCAGGACGATGTCGAGGAAGATCAGGTCGGGGACTTCTCGCCGCGCGATCTCGATCCCGGTCTCGGCGTCGTAGGCCTCGAGCACCTCGAACTGGTTCTGCTGCAGCATGCGCTTGAGCAGGGCGACGATGGTGGCGGAGTCGTCGACCACCAGCACGCGGGTGCCGATGCGGGCATTGCGCCGCGTCTTCTGCCTGCGCTCCGGGCCACCGTGGTCGGCCGCCCCGGCGTCGGCGGAATCGTCGATCCCGGCGTCGTCGACCGGTGCCGGTACGGCCACGGGCGCCGGCACCTGCGGCGAGGCCGGCGCCGGCTTGCGTCTCAGGAAATCGAAGAAGGCCATCGTGCCCTCCGGCTTGGCGTCCCCGCGATCTTACCTGAACGGGTTTTCGGGCTCAGCGACGCGCGTGCATGTCGGTCGCCAGCGCCGCCATCGCGTACAGGCGGGCGATGCGGCCCCACGCCAGCGCCATGGCGGCGAGGCTGGATACGCCCAGGCCCAGCAGCAGGGCGCCCATGCCGGGACCGTCGACGTGGTGGCGCAGCGACATCGCCAGGGCGAACAGCGCGAACCCGACCAGGCTGGTCACCAGCCACGCCGCGAGCACCGCGACCGGGCGGCGCAGCAGCAACTTGACCCCGCGCCACCAGGCCTTGAGCACAGAGCGAAGGCGCCCGTCGGCGGCGATCCAGCCGCGGCCGGCCTCGAGGCTGGCGTGCGCCAGCACGAACAGCAGGCCGCCGACGACCAGCGCGATGCGCCGGCCGGTGTCGAGTTCGGACGCGAGCACCGCGTGTTCGTGCGCATCGGCATTGGCGCCGGCGATGGCCGCGCCGACCGCGATCGCGGCGCCCAGCGGCAGCGCCGACCACAGCAGCATGCGCAGCATCGGGCCGTATTCGCCGATCGCCCCGCGCAGCAGGTCGCCGAAGCCCAGGCGTGCCGGTGCGCGGATGGCCGCGATGGTGGCGCCGGCCAGCAACGGGGAAGCCAGCAGCATCAGCAGCCCCGCGGCCAGCACGCTGCCGCCCAGCAACGCCACCGGCGCCTCGCGGGACATCACCGCGTCGGCGAACAGCGCGGGCGCCTCGCCGTTGGCGATGGCATCGGCATGCACCGAATGGTCGAAGGCGGCGCCCAGCCAGCCCCACGCCGGCAGCGCGGCGAGCAACGCGCAGGCGAGGGTGATGAGCGCCCACAGCACCCACAGGCGCCATTGCATGGCGCCGCGCAGGCCACGGCCGATGGCGGCGACGGTCGAGAGCGAAGTCGTGGACATGGTCGGGCGCCTCAGACGAAGGAGAAGAATGCGAACAGGGACTGCAGGATCGCCGCGAAATCGCCGAACCAGCGGCGCTTGGCGCCGGGGTTCGCCTCGATCGTGCGGCTGTCGTCCAGTTCGGAGCGATCCATGTGCACGCGACCCTCGGGGTCGAGCTCGGCCGACACCGCCTTGGACGACGTGTCGAAGGTGAAGCGCTGCCAGCTGCGGCTGCTGGTCACCGCCACGTCGCGCTTGCTGCCGTCGGCGAAGGTCACGCGCAGGGTCTGCGGCGCGATCACCCCGTTGCGGCGCACGACCACCACGGTCTCGTACGGGAACGGCCCCTGGCCGGGCTTGGCGTCCGGATGCTTGGCCTTCCAGGCATCGCGGCGCGCCTTGATCGCCTTGTCCAGCTGGGCGCTGCCGACCAGCACCTGCTTGCCGTTGAACATGCGGTAGCCGGGCAGCGGCAGCACTTCGCGGCTGTCGAGGCGCGAGATGGTGTCGTCGATGCGGCCGGTGCCGTAGATGAAGGCATCGAACACGCCGTCCACGATGGCCGGCTGGCCGGTGCCTTCGGCCAGCGCATCGCGCAGGTCGGCGATCGACGGATGGCGGAACTTCCAGCGCGCGTAGTACAGCTTCATCGCGCGCTCCAGCGCCGGCGTGCCGACCTGGGCCTCCAGGTGGTGCATCGCGGTCGCGGTGCGCGAGTACACCGTGCCGTAGCTGCCGCTGGACAGTCGGTCCCAGGAATTGCCGCCGAGCGGGTCGGCGGGGTCGCCCAGGTTCGCGCCCAGCCGCTCCATCATGAACGGGGTGATCCGCGCGCCGGCGCCGAACCAGCGGCTGCCCGGGCGTTCCAGCGCGATGTCCTGCTTGCGCTCGGTCATCATCCGCTGGTCCCAGTACTCGTTCATGCCCTCGTCGAGCATGGGCTCCTCGAATTCGTTGCTGGCGAGGATGCCGTAGAAGTAGCCATGCCCGAACTCGTGGATGGTGACGAAGTCGAGCATCCAGCGGCCGATGCTGCCGGGCGCCACTTCGGTGGTGCTGTCGGCGGTGAAGAAGGTCGGGTACTCCATCCCGCCCGCCTCGCCGGCGCCGTAGGGCGGCACCACCGCAGTCACGGTCTTGTAGGGATAGGCGCCCAGCGTGCGCGAGAAGTAGGCGAGCGAATCGATCGTCGCCTGCATCACCGGCTCGGCGTTCGAGGTGTACTCCGGCGTGTACAGCACCTTGACCTCGACCGGGCCCAGCGGGCCGTTCCAAGTCTTGACCATCGGCTTGGCGTAGCGCTTGTCGGCGGTCCAGGCGAAGTCGTGGACGTCGTCCTGCAGGTAGCGGTGGGTGGCCTTGCCGCCCTTCTCGACCGGCTTGCCGGCGAGCATGCCGGTGGCCCCGACGATGTAGTCCTTCGGCACCGTGATGCGCACGTCGTAGCTGCCGAAGTCGGCGAAGAACTCGCTGTGCAGGTGGAATTCGTGGGCGTTCCAGCGCGGGGCGGTGGCGCCGCGCTCGCCGGGCAGTTCCAGCACCGCGATCTTCGGGAACCACTGCGCCACCAGGTGGAAGCTGCCGTAGTAGCCGGTGCGCGCGACCACCCGCGGCAACTGGTCGAAGAAGTCGATGTCGAGGGTGGTGCTGGCGCCGGGGGCGACCGGCTGCGGCAGGTCGATGCGGACCACGCTGCGGTCGGTCTTCGGGCCGCCATCCGGCTGCACGAAGGTCCACGTCGCCGGGGCGCCGCCCTGCGCGACCTTGTCCAGGCGGATGTAGCCGTATTCGCCGTCCTGGGTCTTGACGTTGCTGCGGAAGCCGCTTTCGCTGGCCCGCTGCTCGGTCATGAAGGTGCTGCCCGGGCCTTCGAAGCCGTTGAGGTAGAGGTGCAGGTAGACGCTGCACACCGGCTGCGCGCTGCGGTTGCGCCAGGTCAGCGCCTGCTTGCCCTTCAGGGTGTGCTTGACCGGGTCGAGCTCGGCGTCGATGGAGTAGGCGACGGTGCGGTTGGAGAGCGTCGGCTCCTTGCCGGTGCGCGGGCCGCCCCAGGCATCCGGCGCGCTCGGCGTGCGCACGGCGGCGGCATCGGCGCCCGCCAGCGGGATCGCGGGGCAGGCCCCGGTGGGCGCGGCGGCGAGCGCGGGCGCGCCCCACAGCGAGGCCAGGACGAGCAGCAGGGCGGCACGGGTTCGGCGCATGGCGGGACCAGGTGAAGGGCAGGTGAAGACGCTAGGGTCGGCGATGACGCCCCCCGCCGCAACCCGCCATGGGTCATGGTCGGCGCAGGCAGGACTTCCGGCGCTTGCGGCCGGCGTCCACCGATGGCGCCATGGACCCATCAAACCCGAAGAGCGATGCGATGCGCCTGCGCCAGCTGTGGATCTTCGTAGCCCTGGCGGGTGCCGTGCTGCCCGCCGCCGCCGGATGCCCGCCACCCGGGCAGGATGCCGCGTCGCTGGCGACGCTGAAGGCGCAAGGGTTCAGCCAGCCCGATCCCGCCGCGAGGCGGACCCTGGCGATGGGACTGGTGGACTGCCTCGGCGACCGCGATCCCGCGCTCCGCGACGGCATCGCCTACGAGGCCCTGGCCCACTGGATGCGTGCCGGCGACTTCGACGCCGAGACCCTGCGCGCGCTGCAGGCGGCACTGCGCCGGCAGTTGGCGGCTCCCGACCCGGATGGCGTGCGGCATCCGTTCGCGGCGCTGGTGCTGTCCGAAGTCGCGCGCACCGATCGGGTCGCGCCATGGATGTCGGCCGGTGAACGCGACGCGATGCTCGCCGATGCGGCGGGCTACTTGTCCGGGGTGCGCGACTACCGTGGCTTCGAGGCCGGGATCGGCTGGCGCCACGGGGTGGCGCATGGCGCGGACTGGCTGATGCAACTGGCGCTCAATCCGGCGCTGGATGCCGCGCAGTTGCAACGCATCCTCGATGCGGTGGCGACGCAGGCCGTCCCCGCCGCCGGCCATGCCTACGTGTTCGGCGAGGCGGGCCGGCTCGCGCGCCCGGTCGCCTGGGTGGCCCGGCGCGGCGTGCTCGCGCCGGAAGCGTGGACGCGCTGGTTCTCCGGCTTGCGCACCCGGCTCGGGCCGATGCCGGCCGGCGGGGACGTCGCCTGGCTGGCCCGCAAGCACGACCTCGATGCGCTGCTCGCCGCCCTCTACCTCGAGGCCGACCAGGGCCAGAACGAAGCCCTGCGCGCGCTGAAGCCGGCGATCGCGGCGACCTTGGCCGGCGACTGAGCCGACCTCAGCCTTCGTCCTGCTCGAACTCGACCACGATGTCGAGGTCGAAGGCCAGCGCCTCCACCGCCTCGCGGACCTTGCGCGCGGTGGCCTCGTTGGGCGCGTCGACCTCGAGCTCGTGCGTGTCCGGGCCCTGCACGTCGCTGAGCCCGGCGGAGCTGGAATCGGCATCGTCCATGTGCGGCATCAGGTCGTCGACCTCCTCGACGTGCTCAATGCCGTCCAGGCTCTGCAGCAGGTTGGCGATCGCGCGGACATCGTCGTCGCGGCCGGTGAGGCGCAGGCGCAGCAGGGGCATGGGGTGGCTCCATCGTGGGGGGACGGGCCACGCTAGGCCCCGTGGTGCAAAGGCGGGGTGAGGGCTGGACGCGCCCGCGCCCGCCACGTAGATTCGACGCGGGGATTCGCAAAACTGAACGGGCCCGCCCTGCGGGCCACGGGGTGCTGTTTGGGCGCAGCGGCTGGTCGCGTGGTGTCGGTGGAGGCGTCGCTCGCCGAGGCGCACGGCCGCCTCGACGTCGACCCCGCCGCAGCGGAGGCGCTGGCCCGCAACGTGCTGGCCGCCCATCCCGGGCATCCCGGCGCGCGCTTCCTGCAGGCCTGCGCATGGCTGGCGCAGGGACAGGCCGAAGCCGCCACGACCGCTTTGCAGGCGCTGGCCGGCGAGCAGGCCGGCTCGGCGCAGGTGCACTGGATGCTGGCGCGCGCATTGGCACGGACCGGTCGACGCGACGATGCGATCGAGGCCCTGGCCGAGGCCGCGCGGCTGGCCCCGGCGATGCCCGGCGTGTGGCTGGCACTGGCCGAACGCCGGCGCGAGGCCGGCGATGCCGCTGCGGCGGAGGCCGATTACCTGCGCCACGTGGCGCAGGCGCCGGCGGATCCCGAGCTGATGGCGGCGGCGCAGGCGCTGGCCCACGATCGCCTGCCGGAGGCCGAACAACGCCTGCGGAAGCGATTGAAGCGGCAGGGCAACGACATCGCGGCGATGCGCATGCTCGCCGAACTCGGCCTGCGCGTGGGCCGCAACGAACAGGCGCAGGTGCTGCTGGAACGTTGCCTGGCGCTGGCCCCCGGCTTCGGCGCGGCGCGGCGCAACCTGGCGTTGGCGCTGGATCGCGGCAACCGCCACGCCGAAGCCCTGCTGGAACTCGACACCCTGCTGCACGACGAGCCCGACGACGCCGGCCTGCGCAACCAGAAGGCCGTCGTGCTGGGCAAGCTGGGGCAGTACGGCGACGCGATCGGGCTGTACGAGGGCCTGCTCCGCGAGCGTCCGCTGGATCCGCGGATCTGGCTGAGCCTGGGCCATGCGCTGAAGACCGAAGGCCATCGCGACCGCGCGATCGCGGCCTACCGGCGCGCGACCGAGCTGCAACCCGGCTTCGGCACCGCGTGGTGGAGCCTGGCCAACATGAAGACCGTGCGCCTGGATGCCGGCGACGTGGCGCGCATGCGCGCGGCGCTGGCGGCGGGCGGGCTCGACGACGAGCAGCAGCTCAACATGCAGTTCGCGCTGGGCAAGGCGCTGGAGGATGCCGGCGATCCCGCCGGTGCCTTCGCGCACTACCGCGACGGCAACGCGCGGCGGCGCCGGCAACTGCCCTACGACGCCGGCCTTAACCGCGAGCGCCGGCAGCGCGCCGAGCGCCTGTACACCCGCGAGTTCTTCGCCCGCCGTGCTGGCGCCGGTCACCCCGCGCGCGACCCGATCTTCATCCTCGGCATGCCGCGCGCCGGCTCGACCCTGCTCGAGCAGATCCTCGGCAGCCACCCCGAGGTGGAAGCCACGATGGAGTTGCCGGAGGTCATCGCGATCACGCGCGACCTGCGCCTGGGTGCGACGTCGCCGTCCACCACCTCCTACCACGACGTGGTCGAGGCGATGCCGGCGGAGGCCTTCGCCGCGCTCGGCGAGCGCTACCTCGCGCGCACCCGAGTGCAGCGCCGCACCGCCGCCCCGCTGTTCATCGACAAGATGCCGAACAACCACGCGCACGTCGGCCTGATCCACCTGATGCTGCCGAACGCGCGCATCATCGATGCCCGCCGCCACCCGATGGCCTGCGGCTTCTCCAATTTCAAGCAGCACTTCGCGCGCGGCCAGGCCTTCAGCTACGACCTCGCCGACATCGGCGCCTACTACGCCGACTACGTCGCGTTGATGGCGCACTTCGACGAGGTCCTGCCGGGGCGCGTGCACCGCGTGGTCTACGAGGACCTGGTGGCCGATACCGAGGCCCAGGTGCGCGCCTTGCTGGATTACTGCGGGCTGCCGTTCGACGCACGCTGCCTGCGCTTCTTCGAGAACGGGCGCGCGGTGCGCACCGCCAGCTCCGAACAGGTCCGCCAGCCGATCTACCGCGAGGGCGTTGACCACTGGCGGCAGTTCGAGCCCTGGCTCGGCCCGCTGGCCGATGCGCTGGATCCCGTGCTCGACCACTACCCGGCGGCCCCGCCCGCCGTCGCTTCGCGCCACCCAGCTGTCGACAACCACCGTTCGTAACCTTTTGGGGACCATGCCATGCGCCACCGCACCACATGCAAGACCCCGCAACACCGGATCGGCAGGATGCCGTTGGCCGCCGCGATCATCGCCGCGTTGTGCAGCCCGCTGGCGATGGCCCAGGAGGCGCCCGCCCAGCAGGAGCAGAAGGACCGCGCCGTCACCCTCGACGCGGTGACCGTGACCGCGCAGAAGCGCGAGGAGAACCTGCAGAAGGTGCCGATCAGCATGCAGGTGCTGGGCACCCAGCAGCTGCAGGAACTGCAGGTGCGCGACGCCGAGGACTACCTGCGGCTGATGCCCAGCGTCTCGCTGGAGACCGCCGGCCCTGGCTTCGGCCAGGTGTACATGCGCGGCGTGGCCAGCGGCGGCGACGGCAACCACTCCGGCTCGCTGCCCAGCGTCGGCATCTACCTCGACGAACAGCCGATCACCACCATCCAGGGCGCGCTGGACCTTCACGTGTTCGACCTCGCCCGGGTCGAGACCCTGTCCGGCCCGCAGGGCACGCTGTATGGCGCCAGCTCGCAGTCGGGCACCATCCGCCTGATCACCAACAAGCCCGATCCGTCCGGCTTCGCCACCGGCGGCGGCATCGAGCTCAACTCCGTTTCGCACGGCGGGCTGGGCTACGTGACCGAGGCCTTCGTCAACGTGCCGTTGAGCGAGCGCTCGGCATTGCGCGTGGTCGGCTGGAACAAGAAGGACGCGGGCTACATCGACAACGTGTTCGGTTCGCGCACCTACCCGTACTGGGATGCCGACACCGGCCACGGCACCGACGACAACCGCGAGGTCGCCGAGGACGACTACAACTGGGTCGAGACCACCGGCGCGCGCGCCGCGCTGCGCTTCGACCTGGACGACAGCTGGACGATCACGCCGCAGTTCATGGCGCAGAAGCAGATCGTCAACGGCGCCTTCGCCACCGACCCGCAGGTCGGCGACTACGCGCTCACCCACTTCTACAAGGAGTACTCCGAGGACAAGTGGTGGCAGGGCGCGCTGACCGTGACCGGCAAGGTCGGCAACTTCGACCTGACTTACGCGTTCTCGCACCTCAAGCGCGACGACTTCATCGACCAGGACTACAACGACTACGGGTTCTGGTACGACGCCGTCGCCGGCTACGGCGCGTACTTCTGCAGCCAGTTCGACCCGGATGCGTTCATGTGCGCGCCGGGCGGTTCCACCAACCCGTCGCAGTTCATCCATGGCGTCGACGGTTACAGCAAGACCAGCCACGAGCTGCGCCTCGCCTCGCCGCAGGACCAGCAGTTCCGCTTCGTCGCCGGCGTGTTCTGGCAGGACCAGAAGCACGACATCGAACAGCGCTACATGATCAACGACCTAGACCCGCAGCAGTGGGTGACCGGCTGGCCCGACACCATCTGGCTGACCCAGCAGGATCGCCGCGACCGCGATTCGGCGGTGTTCGGCGAGGTGTCGTACGACATCACCGACAAGCTCACCCTGACCGCGGGCGGCCGCTACTTCTGGGTCGACAACAGCCTGAAGGGCTTCTTCGGCTACGGCGACTGGGGCTGGAGCTCGTCCACCGGCGAGGCCGGCTGCATCTCGCAGGACGACTACGAGGGCGCGCCCTGCCTGTCGTTCGACAAGCGGGTCAAGGAAAACGACTTCCTGGGCAAGATCAACCTGAACTACCAGATCGACGACAACAAGATGGTCTACGCGATCTGGTCGCAGGGCTACCGCCCGGGCGGCATCAACCGCCGCGGCACCCTGCCGCCGTACCTGTCCGACTACCTCGACAACTTCGAGTTCGGCTGGAAGACCACCTGGCTCGACAACCGCCTGTCGTTCAACGGCGCGGTGTTCGAGGAGCGCTGGAAGGACTTCCAGTTCTCGATTATCGGCCCGAACGGCCTGACCGAGATCCGCAACGCCAACCAGGCGCGCATCCGCGGCCTCGAGCTCGACGTCAACTGGGCGGTCAACTACAACTTCCGCCTCGGCGCCGGGCTGTCGCTGTACGACGCCGAGCTGACCAAGGACTACTGCGGTTGGACCGATGCCAACGGCAAGCCGGTCACCAGCTGCCCGAACGGCACCCTCAACCCCGATGGCGACGCGGTCCTCGGCCCGCAGGCACCAGCCGGGACCCGCCTGCCGGTCACCTCCAAGGGCAAGGGCTTCCTGACCGGCCGCTACACCTGGGACGTCGGAGCCGCCGAGTGGTACGTGCAGGGCGTGGTCGCGCACGAGGGCAAGCGCAGCACCGACCTGCGCGTGGCCCCGCAGTTCCCGGGCGAGGTCACCGCCTACGCGGTGAAGGGCGACCTGCCGGCATGGACGACGATGGATGTCTCCGCTGGCTTCCGCTGGGAGAACTACACGGTCGACTTCTACATCAAGAACGTGACCGACGAGCGCGTGGTCCAGGGTCGCTTCACCCAGTGCCCGGAATCGATCTGCGGGGCCAGCGGCGTGGTCGCCGAGTACCCGAACGGGCAGGTGTACGAAACCATCGGCCTGCCGCGCCTGATGGGGATCCGCTTCGGCTGGAACTTCTGACCCGGCTCGCCACTGCAAGGCATGGACGGCCGCCGCAAGGCGGCCGTCCCGTCATGGGGCCTGCGGTTCGCCGCGCACGCGCACCACCGTCGCGGTGCAGGGCGCCTCCGCCACCACCCGCGCCGACACGCTGCCCAGCATCCGGCGCACGCCGGTGAGCCCGCGCGCGCCGAGCAGGATGTGGTCGACGTCGGCGGTGCGGGCGTACTCAACCAGCGCCTCGGCCGGGTCGTGTGCTTCCAGCACGTGGAAGGTCACCCGGTGTTCGTCGAGTTGCAGCGGGCGCACCCAGTCGCGCAGCGCGACCAGCCGCTTGACGTGGCGGTTGCGCCCGGCGGCATCGAGGTTGCTGTCCATGCCGATGCGCGCGGTGCGCATCACCGTCACGCAGGCGAGGCGCGCACCGGGCGTGGTCTGCAGGGCCCGCTGCACGCTCTCGTGCAGGGCGCGGCAGAGCGCCGGGTCCTCGTGCTTGAGGTCGATCGCCACCATCAGCAGCGGCGCCTGCGCGAGGTGCTGGGTGGCCGGTGCCGCCAGCGCGCGTTCGCGGGTGTAGCGCCCGAACCAGCGTCGCGCCACCGCGAGGCGGCCGTCGCGGCGGGTGCGCCCGGCGCGTTCGGTCAGCGGCACCTGCTCCGGATGGCGCAGGTCGAAGGCCAGTTGCGCGGCGGTCGGATAGCGCGCGTCCGGATCGACCTCGAGGCAGCGCAGCACGATTTCCTGCAGCCAGCGCGACAGGTCCGGCTTGAGCGCGCGCGGTGGTGGCGGGTCGCGGTACAGCCGGCGCTTGAGGCCGCCTTCGCCGGTGGGGTTGCCGAACGGGCGTTCGCCGGTGGCGAGGTGGTAGAGCGTGACCCCGAGCGCGAACAGGTCGCTGCGCGGGTCGTTGCGCACGCCCAGCACCTGTTCCGGGGCGATGTAGGGCCCGGTGCCGATCGGCACGTGGAACTGCTCGGCCAGCAGGTCGGGCAGGTGCTGGTGGTGCGACAGGCCGAAGTCGATCAGCACGATGCGCGCCTCGCCACCCGCCTCGGCGGGGCGCAGCAGCAGGTTGCTCGGCTTGACGTCGAGGTGCACCGCGCCCTGCCGGTGCAGGTCCTGCAGCGCGGTCGCGGCGAGGGCGCCGAGCGCGGCCACGCGTTCGGCCGGCAGCGGAGCCTGCTCGAGCAGCGGGCGCAGGGTGTCGCCGGGGACCTGTTCCATCACCAGCCAGGGCTGGTCCTCGAAATCGCCGCTGGCGACGAAGCGCGGCACGTGCGGGCCCGCGAGCACCGGCATCAGCATGCGTTCGACCTCGAAGCCGACGATCTGGGTCGCGGCTTCTCCGTAGCCGATCCGCGGCAGCTTCATCAGCAGCGGCCCGGGATGGTCGGGATGCGCGACCCGCCACAGCGTGGCCATGCCGCCCTGGTGCAGTGGCGCGAGCAGTTCGAAGCCGTCCAGCTGCATGCCTTGCGCGAGTTTCACCGGCATCTCATTGGCCTCCCGCCAGGCGTCGTGCGAGTTCCGCCGGCAGTCCCGCGGCGAGGATGCGCGCGGCCACCGCGTCGTGGTCGTATGGCACGCGCAGGAAGGTCAGGCTGCGCGCGCGGGTGTCGAGCAGGGCGCAGGCCGCGGCGGGATTGCCGTCGCGCGGCTGCCCGCAGGCACCGGGGATCGCCAGCCAGCGGCGCGCCGGCGCCAGCGGCATCGCGAACCCGGGTTGTGGGGTGAAGCAGGCGGCCTGCCCGGCCTGGCCGTGGTACAGCGCGGGCGCGTGCTCGTGGCCGCAGAAGGTGAGCCAGGCATCGGTCGCGGCCAGGCTGTGGGTCGCCGCCAGCCGCGAGTTCACGTAACCCCAGGCCGCCGGCGCATGCGCGTTCGCATGCACGTACAGGCGATCTTCCTCGCGCACCGACAGCGGCAGGTCTCGCAGCCACGCGCGTTGCGCCTCGGTGAGTTGCGACCGGGTCCAGTCGACCCCGAAGCGCGCCGAGGCATGCATGCGCTCGCCTGCCGCGGTGGCCACGGCTTCGTCGTGGTTGCCGCGGACCACGACCGCGCCGCGGGCCTGCGCCTCGTGCGCGAAGTCGACCACCCAGGCCGGGTCGGGACCGTAGCCGACGAGGTCGCCGAGCAGCACCAGCTGGTCGTGGCCGGCCTTCTCGAGCTTGCGCAGGCAGGCTTCCACCGCGTCGCGGTTGGCGTGCAGGTCGGCGAGCAGGGCGATGCGCATCGCCCCAGCCTAGGCCCGGCGCGCGCGCGGGGCCATGCTGCCTTGGTCGTAGGTCAGCCCTTCGGCGGCGTGCGCACCGGCAGGGCGACGTTGCACAGGTCGATGTGGCCGGCGGGGACGGTGTAGAAATCGTCGACCCGGTTGCGCCGCGCCTCGGTGGCGTCGCGGAAGGCCTGGCTGTCGGTGCGCAGCAACTGCAGCGGCGTGCGTTCGGCCACCGGGACGTCGCTGGCCAGCTTGACCGAGACGATCGGCGCGCGCTGTTCGGGCTTCTCGTAGAAGCCCATCGGGTCCGGGCCGCGCGGCACCACGCTGAGCAGCTCCATGCCCTTGACCACCCGCCCGACCACGCTCAGCTGGTGGTCCAGCGCGCGCGGGGCCTGGCCGATGATCGCGTAGAGCTCGGCGCCGAGGCTGCTGTCGGGCGCGTTGTTGCGGCCGGCGCCGACCACGCCGTAGCAATGCGCGATCCACGCCTTGCCCGCCTTCGGATCGCGCGCGGCGGGGAAGCCGTCGATGAAGCCGACCTCGGGCGCCCAGCCGTCGGCGTCGGGCAGGCGGTCGAAGCGCACGCCCTTGTCGCTGCGGGTGAATTCCGCCGGCAGGTGGTCGCGGGCGCCGGCGGGGAAGGGCTTGGCCTTGGCCTTGTCGTCGCCGTCGGCATCGCCCCATTGCACGACGAAGTTGTCCTGCGAGCGGTAGATCGCCAGCCCGTCCCAGAACCCACCCTTGGCGAGGGCCTTGATGTTCGCCACGTGCTCGGGCGCGAAACCCGGTGCCAGTTCGATCACCACCCGCCCGGCCGGCAGCTCCATGTACAGCGTGTTGGCGGGATCGAGGTCGCGCCAGGCGCTGGCCGGCGCGGCATCGATGATCTCCTTGGCCGACTTGCGCTTCGGCGGCGTGGCGGCGTCCTGCGCCAGGGCAGGCGTGGCGACGGCGAGGGCGAGGGCGGCGGCGAGCAGGCGATGGCGCATGGCGGGGCTCCGGGGCGAAAGCCGAAGCATAGCCGGGGACGCGGGCCCGCCCAGCCTCGGTCAGTGGCGGGCGCGCTTGCGCCCGCTGCCGGATGTCTTGCCGCCGCCGTCCTGCTTGTTGACCGTGGCCCAGGCGATGCGCTCGGCCTGTTCGCGGGTATGCCCGCGATCCAGCTCGCTCTCCTCGATGTGCTCGGCCTGGCGCTTCCGCTTGTCGGTGTAGGCGGATTTATCGCCGCGTGGCATGGCCATGCTCCGGACGGGAGGTTCGGGTCTGGCCCGAAAGCGGTTGGCATCGGGTGAGGGTGACTACTGGCATATTCACTATATCGAAATTGACAGTAGTGTTCGCTCCAACCTAGATCGGAGTCCTCGCATGGACGAGCCCCTGCTCCGCAAATTCCACAAGGAGCTGAGCGCCGGCACCGTGTCGCTGGCCCTGCTGGCGGTGGTCGCGGCTTCGGCCGAGCCGCTCTACGGCTACCAGATCGCCAAGCGGCTGGAGCAGACCGGCGACGGCGTGCTGGCCGGCAAGCAGAGCGCGCTGTACCCAGTGCTGCGCAACCTGGAGGGCGCCGGCCTGCTGGACAGTTTCGTCGAGCCGTCGGTCAGCGGCCCGCCGCGTCGCTACTACCGGGCCACCCCCGCCGGGCGCGATGCCCTCGTCGACTGGAGCGCCGCCTGGCGCGCCACCCGTGATTCCCTCGATGCCGTCCTCAAGGATGCCGCCGCATGAACGCCGACCTGCCCACCACCATCCCCGCCTACCTGGAACGCCTGCGGCACGCGTTGGCCGGATGCGACCCGGCGCTGGCCCAGGACGCGCTGTACGACGCCGAGGACTACCTGCGCTCGGAACTGGCCGCCCACCCCGGCAAGTCCGAGGCCGAGGTGATCGCCGCGGTCGCCGGCAGCTACGGCGCACCGGACGAGGTCGCCGACATCTACCGCGACACCGAGGCCAGGGTGCAGACCGCGCTGCGCCCGCCCGCGCCGCCGGTGCGCAAGTCGCTGGCCGGGCGCTTCTTCGGCGTGCTGGTCGATCCGCATGCCTACGGCGCGTTGTTCTACATGCTGCTCGCGGTGGCGACCGGCACCTTCTACTTCACCTGGGTGACCACCGGCGCCAGCCTCTCGCTGGGCCTGGCGATCCTGATCATCGGCATCCCGTTCGTGATCCTGTTCATCGGCGCGACCCGCGTGCTGGCGCTGGTCGAGGGCCGCATCGTCGAAGTCATGCTGGGCGAACGCATGCCGCGGCGGCCGCTGTACGTGGACACCAGCCTGCCGGTGCTGCAGCGGATCGGGGCGATGTTCACCGATCCGCGCACCTGGGGCACGATGCTGTACTTCCTGCTGATGCTGCCGCTGGGCATCGCCTACTTCACCCTGGCCGTGGTCGGGCTGGCGATGTCGCTGGCGTTCATCGCCACCCCGGTGCTGGTGGCGTTGGGCTACGCCGACCACGTGGTGGTCTGGCACGACGCCTCGCTGGTCGACGAGCGCTGGGCGGTGGTCCTGCTGCCGGTGCTGGGCGCGCTCTTGCTGTTCGCCACCCTGCACGCCGCGCGGCTGGTCGGCCGCCTGCACGGCAAGCTGGCGAAGGTGTTGCTGGTGAGCGGCCGGGCGTACTGAACGTCGCGGACCGGGCCTGCCCGTCAGCGACGGGCAGGCTTGCGCGCCGCTGCCTTCGGCGGGCGGGTGGCGGCGGCGGACGCGCGCGGGCCCGCATGCGCGGCGATGAAGGCCTTCACCTTCGGATAGACCTGGGTGCGCCAGCGCCGCCCGCTGAAGATGCCGTAATGGCCGGCGCCGGCCGCGGTGAGGTGCTGGCGCTCGGCCGCGGGGATCCCCGTGCACAGCTTGTGCGCCGCGCGGGTCTGGCCCTGCCCGGAAATGTCGTCGAGCTCGCCCTCGATGGTGAGCAGCGCGCAGTCGGTGATCTTCGACGGGTCCACGCGCTCGCCGGCCACGTCCCACAGGCCGCGCGGCAGCAGGTGGTCCTGGAACACCACGCGGATGGTGTCGAGGTAGTACTCGGCCGGCATGTCCAGCACCGCGTTGTACTCGTCGTAGAACTTGCGGTGCGACTCGGCGGAACTGAGGTCGCCCTTGACCAGGTCCTGGTAGAAGTCCCAGTGCGAGGTCGAATGGCGCTCGGGGTTCATCGCCACGAACCCGAGGTGCTGCAGGAAGCCGGGATACACCCGGCGCCCGGCGCCCGGGTAGTTGGCCGGCACGTTGTGGATGACGTTGTTCTCGAACCACCACAGCGGTTGGCGGGTGGCCAGGTTGTTGACCGCGGTGGGCGATTCGCGGGTGTCGATCGGGCCGCCCATCATCGTCATCGAGCGCGGCAGCGGCTCGCCGCGCGCGGCCATCAGCGAGATCGCCGCCAGCACCGGCACGGTCGGCTGGCACACGCTGATCACGTGCAGGTTGTCGGTGCCGATGTGGCGGACGAAGTCCTGCACGTAGCCGACGTAGTCGTCCAGGTGGAACGGGCCGGCGGCCGCGGGGACCATGCGCGCGTCGGTCCAGTCGGTGATGTAGACCTTGTGGTCGGCCAGCAGGGTGCGCACGGTGTCGCGCAGCAGGGTGGCGTGGTGGCCGGACAGCGGCGCCACCACCAGCACGGTGGGGTCGTCCTTCATCCGCGCCAGGCCGTCGGCTTGGTCGTGGAAGCGCTTGAAGCGCAGCAGGCGGCAGAACGGCTTTTCCAGCGCCACGCGTTCGACCACCGGGATCGCCACGCCTTCGACGTCGATCTGGTGGATGCCGAATTCCGGCTTCTCGTATTCCTTGCCCAGCCGGTACATCAGCTCGAACGCGGCCGAGGTCCGCTGTGCGCCGGGCAGGGTCGACAGCCAGCTGTCGGACGAGGCGTACATCTTGGCGCCGGCGTCGGCCCAGTAGGCATAGGGCGCCAGGCTGGCGCGCCAGAGTTCGTGCAGTTGGTACAGCAGCATGGCGTGGATCCGGACCCGTTTTGCGGCATTGCAGCATACCGCATCGCCGTGGACGCGCCGTGGGGGCGGTCACCCGGCTGGCGTCAACCGGGCAGCTCCAGTGCGGTCGCCAGCGGTACCCGCGCCGGCGACAGCCAGCAGTGCGAGCCCAGCGGCTGCAGTCCCACGGCGCGCAGCCGGCGCCGATAGAACGCGGCCGGCCGCGGCTGGAAGTCGTGGTCGTCGCCCTCGGTCTCGTCCTCACGGGCGAACACCTCGATGAAGGCGACGCCCCCGCACAGGTCGGCCAGCGCGGGCAGGCCGCGGTCGAGTTCGCGGGTGGGCAGGTAGTGCAGCACGTCGCTGCAGACCAGCAGGTCGGCCGGTGCGCAGGGGCGCAGCGTGGCGAAGTCACCGAAGCGCGCCAGCCGCAGGTTGCGGATGCGGCCGTGGCGGGCGATGGCGTACTCGCTGGCATCGAAGCCGAGGTACTGCACGCGCGGGCGCAGCTTGCGCAGCGGCGCACGCCAGGCCCCTTCGCCGCAGCCGATGTCCAGCACGCTGCGGATCGGGCGTTCCAGGTGGTATTCCGCGGTGGCCACCGCCAGCGCGACCTTGCGCGCGAGGCGCGCGGCCCCCCCGATGCCCCCATCGCGGTACCAGCGGTCGAAGTAGGCGCGGTCGTAGTGCTTGGTCATCGTGGCATCCTACGAAGATCGACCGGCGCGAGCGAACCGATGGCCTACCTGCTGACCAAGACCCTGCACCTGGTGTTCGTCATCGCCTGGATGTCCACGGTGTTCTACCTGCCGCGCATCCTGGTCAACATCGCCGAGGCCGGCGATGCCGCCGACGTCCGCGCCCGGCTGGTGCTGATGGGGCGGCGGCTGTACCGCTTCGGACACGTGGTGTTCGGCGTCGCCTTCGTGTTCGGGCTCGCGCTGTGGCTGCATTTCGGGATCGCCGGCGGCTGGCTGCACGCGAAGCTGCTGCTGGTCGCGCTGATCCTCGCCCATTTCATCGTCGCCGGGCGCTGGCTGAAGGGCGCCGATGCCGGCAAGCCACTTCCGTCGGCGCGGATGCTGCGCTGGTTCAACGAGATCCCGGTGCTGTTGCTGCTGGTGGTGGTCTGGCTGGTGCTGGCCAAGCCGTTCTGACGCCGGATCGCGTTGGCGTCAGCGCGGCTTGAAATCGCCGGGCGCAGGCAGCGCCACCGGCACGCCATTGGCGTCGCACAGGCCCTTCGCGCACAGCGCCGCGCGCAGCCGCGGGTTGGCCTGCAGCAGGAAGTGGAACACCGTGTTCTCTTCGACGTTGCCGCGCACCGCCTCGCTGCCGGGGCCACGCGCCCAGATGCCGACGTCGTCGCCGCCATGCGTCTCCGACTTCAGCGGATACAGCGACTCCTGCAGGTAGTCCGGATCCTGGGTGTCGACATGGGTGAGGTCGGGCCGGCCATTGCGCGCCGGCTTGACGCCTTCCACCCAGTGCTCGTAGCGCTTCGGGCCCTCCGGCTGGCGGTCGCTGGCGCCGGCGTAGCCCGGGCCATTGGCATAGCTCAGGGTGGTGAAGGGCAGGCCGAGCGCGTCCAGCGCGAACTTGCCGGGCGTGCCGTCCTCGCCGCCCGCGCCCTGGACCTTGCCGAGGATCGGGTTGCCGCGCACCGGGTAGCCGACGAAATTCAAGGTGTGCGAGTGGTCGGCGGTGACGAGCACCAGGGTGTCCTCGGCCGAGGTCATCTCGATCGCGGCACGCACGGCATCGGACAGGCCGATGGTTTCGTCGAGCGCCCGATAGGCGTTGCCGGAGTGGTTGGCATGGTCGATCCGCCCGCCTTCCACCAGCAGCACGTAGCCGTCGGCATCGCGGGCCAACCGGGCGATCGCGGCGCGGGTCATCTCGGCCAGGGTCGGCTCGCCGGCGCCGTCGCCCGGGCGGTCGTGGCCGTAGCGCATGTGGTCCGGCTCGAACAGCCCCAGCAGGGGCTTGTCGTCCGGGGCCGCGCGGAACTGTGCATCGTTCCAGGCGTAGTGGCCGCCCGGGTGGCGACGCAGCCATTCGGCCACCAGGTCGCGACCGTCGCGTCGTGCGCCGGCCTTGTCCGCGTATTCCGGATCGCGCTGGCTGGCCGGCATCAGGTGCATGCGGCCGCCGCCCATCAGCACGTCGGGGCCGGTGCCGAACGGGGTCTCGACCAGTTGTCGGGCGATGTCGATGCAGCCGGCGGCGCGGGCGGCCTCCGGCATCTCGCCATCGCTCTCCCAGTTGCGGTCCGCGCTGTGGCTGAAGGTCGCACCCGGGGTGGCGTGGGTGACCCGGGTGGTGGTGACCACGCCGGTCGCCATCCCGCTGGCCGCGGCCAGTTCCCACAGGGTGAGCAAGGGCGCGGCGCGGGCACCGGCGCAATCGCCGCGGGCGGCGCTCTGGCCGATGCTGAGCACGCCCAGCCGGGTCTTCACGCCGGTGGCCATGGCGCTCATGGTGCCGGCCGAATCCGGGGTCTGCGAATTGGTGTTGTAGGTGCGGCTGAGCGCGGTGGCTGGGAAGTCCTCCCACGACAGGCGCTGCTCCTCGCCACTGGCGCCGCGGCGCTGGCCTTCCAGGATGCGGGCGGCGGCGACCGTGGTCAGGCTCATGCCATCGCCGACGAACAGGATCAAGTTCTTCGCCCGGCCGGACATCGCGCCGCGTGCGGCGGCCTGGGCGGCGCCGTCGCGGAACCACCACGCCGCGGTCTCGCCCTGCGGGCGCTGGATCGCGGGCACGGCGACGTGGATGGCGCCCGTCCCGGTGGTGGGCGTCGACGCATCGCGCGGCGCGATCCCGGTGCAGGCGGTGAGGACGAAGCTGGCGAGGAAGAGGGGAAGCGGCAGGCGGGTGAGTCGAGGCATCCGCCGATTATGACGGGAACGGATGACCGTCATGCTGCATCGTTCCATCGATGGCACTGACGGGTGGGCGGGGCGTCGGGTAAGGTCGCGGTTTGCCCCGCGGGATGCTGCGCATGTTCGACTGGTGGTTCCGGATCCGGTTCTGGAAGCGGGTGGTGCTGGGCTTCGTGCTCGGCGCGCTCGCCGGCTGGCTGTTCGGCCCCGATGCCGAACGCTGGTTCGGGCCGCTGGGCGACGTCTACGTCAACCTGATCAAGATGATCGCGATCCCGCTGGTGCTGTTCGCGGTGATCAGCGCGGTCTCGTCGCTGCATGGCAAGCAGTCGGTGGCGGCGCTGGGCGTGCGCACCTTCCTGTGGTTCGCGATCACGGCGGTGCTGGCGGTCGCGGTGGGCCTGGCGGTGGGGCTGGCGATGAAGCCCGGCGCCGGCGTCGACGTCAGCGCGCTGCAGGTGGCCTCGGACTACAAGCCCAAGGACGTGCCCGGCCCGCTGGACGTGCTGTTCAACATCGTCCCGCAGAACCCGTTCCGCGCGTTCGCGGCGATGGGGACCGGCACCACCGCGGACGGCCTGTCGGTGATGGTCCCCAGCAACTACACGATCCTGCAGGTGATCTTCTTCGCCGGCCTGGTCGGCTTCGCGCTGGTGCGGATCGGCGACAAGGGCACGCAGCTGCGCGCGCTGGTCGCCGAGGCGAACGCGCTGATGATCCAGGTCACCCGCTTCGTGCTGGAGTTCACCCCGCTGGGCACCTTCGGCCTGATCGCCGCGCTGGTGGGCGGCTACGGCTTCGAGAAACTGCTGCCGCTGGGCCAGTTCGTGGTGGCCTTGTACGTCGCCTGCGCCCTGCACATCGCGATCGTCTACAGCGGCCTGCTGCTGGCGCACGGGCTCAACCCGCTGAAGTTCTTCCGCGGGGCCTCCCCGGCGATGCAGGTGGCGTTCGTGGCCTCGTCCAGCTTCGCCGCGCTGCCGCTGTCGTTGCGCAGCGCGATCCACAACCACGGCGTCGACAAGGACTACGCGGCGTTCGCGGTGCCGCTCGGCGCCAGCATCAAGATGGACGGCTGCGGCGCGATCTACCCGGCGCTGGCGGCGGTGTTCATCGCCCAGTACACCGGCATCGAACTCAGCGCCTCGCAGTACTTCATCATCGCGCTGGCCTCGGTGCTCGGCAGTTTCGGCACCGCGGGCGTGCCGGGCACCGCGGTGATCATGGCCACGGTCGTGCTCAGCGCGGCCGGGCTGCCGCTGGAGGCGATCGGCTACCTGTACGCGATCGACCGCGTGCTGGACATGATGCGCACGATGACCAACGTCACCGGGCAGATGCTGGTGCCGGTGCTGGTCGCGCGCGAGACCGGCCTGCTCGAACGCGAGACCTACGAAGCCGCGCCGACCAACCTCGGCCTGGAGGGCGACGGCCGCGCCTGACGCGGCGTTACCGGCGGCGCGCCTCCACCAGCCACTGGTAGGCCGACAGATGCAGGCGCATTGCCTCGGTGTCCATGCCCAGGCGCGGGGCGAGCTCCAGCAAGGGCAGCAGCGCGCGCTCGGTGGCCTCGGGCTCGAACACGCGCGCCGTGCAGGCCTGCACCTCCCAGCCCGCCTGCGCGAACAGGGCCACCATCGTCGGCTGGGTGAAGAAGCGCAGGTGGGTGCGGTCCAGCAGGCCGTCGTCGGCGTAATCCCAGCGTGCCTGCAGCAATTGGTAGACCAGCGACACGTGGCCCACGTTGGGGATGCAGGCCACGCAGCGGGCCTCCACCGAGGCGCGTGCGGCGAGCCCCGCCAGCGTGGCCAGCGGATCGCGCAGGTGTTCGAGCACGTCGCCCAGCACCACCAGGTCCCAGCCCGGTCCGGGGCGCAGCTGGTCGAGCGCCTGCCAGCAGGCTGCGGCCTCGATGTCGCCCAGCACCACACGCGTGCAGGCGGCCTGGGCGCGCCGGGCCGCGGCGGCATCGCATTCGACGCCTGTGTAATCGGCCGCAGGGTGGCCGGCGCGGTAGGCGCGGGCCAGGACGCCGCTGCCGCAACCGATCTCGAGGACGTAGCGCGCGCCTGCCGGCAGGCGTGCCAGCAGGTCGGTGTTGAGGCGGTCGTGGTAATCCGCGGGTGCGGTCATCGCCGCATCCGGGCGCGCACCGCGGTCGCCAGCGCGCCGCCTGCGAGTGCGGCCGGGACCGGCAGCACCAGGCCGGCCACCGCCATCCAGGCGGGATGCGCCGGTATCGCCACGATCATCCCGACCACCCCGGCGGTGACCATCAGGCCCGGCACCAACGCCGCCATGCGCGGTCGCGCGCTGCCGGCGAGCAGGGCAGCGACGAAGCCGCCATCGAAGGCCACGATGACCCAGGCCACCACGACCATCAGCAGCGCACCCATCGGCAGGGTGCCGACCAGGCGTGCCATGTCGGCGTTGTTGGCGGGGTCGATGCCCGGAGGCGGCGGATACAGCGCGTGGCCGGCGAATTCGACCAGCATGATGGTCGCGAAGGCAGTCGCCAGTCCGGCGAGCGCGGCAAGCAAGGTACGGCCCATGGAGTCCCCTCCCGTGGTTGCCGGTGCACTCTCGCGCGCGGCCCTCTCGCCCGCAAGCACGGCGTAGGATGGCGGCATGAGCGGACACCAGCGCACGTTGACGATGCGGTTCCTGGCCGAGCCCACCGACGTGAACTACGGTGGCAAGGTGCACGGCGGCCAGGTGATGAAGTGGATCGACCAGGCCGGCTATGCCGCGGCGGTGGGCTGGAGCGGTCGCTACAGCGTGACCGTGGCGGTGGGCGGGATCCGCTTCGTCGCGCCGATCCGGATCAGCGACCTGGTCACGGTCAAGACCACCCTGGTGCATACCGGGACCACCTCGATGCACTTCGCGGTCGACGTGCATGCGCGCGATCCGATGGACGAGCACGGCGACCGCCTGTGCACGCATTGCGTGATCGTGTTCGTCGCCCTGGACGGGGTGGAGGGCAGCCCGGTTCCGGTCCCCGGCTGGACGCCGACCACCGACGAGGACCGCCGGCTGGCCGAGTACGCCCTGCAGGTGATGGCCCTGAGCAAGGGCATCGAGGAGACCGTCGCGCGCTACCGCGAGGCCGGGCGCCCCGACTGAGGCTGCAAACGAAAACGCCGCCCGGAGGCGGCGTCGTGCGGGCGTGCGAAGGGCGGGCTCAGCCGCCGACCGCGACCCGGCGCGCTTCCATGTACTTCTGCGCCCAGTAGCCGCTGGTGAGGCTGGACACGGTGACGTCCCGGCCGGTGCGCGGGGCGTGCAGGAACTTGCCGTCGCCAACGTAGATGCCGACGTGGTCGACCCGGCCGCGACGACCGAAGAACACGAGGTCGCCTTCGGCCAGCGCGGTGCGGTCGGTGATCGCGACGCCTTCGTTGGCCATCGCGCGGGACACGCGCGGCAAGTCGATGCCGATGCTGCGGAACACGTAGCCCACCAGGCCGCTGCAGTCGAAGCCGCCATCCGGGCTGCTGCCGCCCCAGCGGTACGGGGTACCGAGCAGGGCGAACGCGCGCTGCAGGACGGTCTTGACCCGGGTCGAGGTGCTCGGCGCGGCGCTCGCGGCCTGCAGGGCCTGCAGCTGCTCGGCGATCGGGGCGGAATCCGGGGTGGCCAACTCGACCGGGGCCATGGCGGCCAGCGGATCGGACGGTGCAGGCGTCGCGGGGATGTTCGAAACCGCCGGCGGCGGGTTGGCGGCCAGCAGGGGCGCCGACAGCGCCGCGAGCAGGAGGGCCAGGGAGAGCCGCAGGACGCGGCGGGCGGTATGGCCGTGGGGCAGGGAAGCTGTCGTCACGCGGTCATCACGAGTTCGAACCGAGGGCGACTATGCCCGTGATGGCCGGGTGAAGGGTAAAAAGAACGTTAGCCGGACGCGACTGAATGCGGGATCCCGTCACAATTTCGGCCGCGACGCCTGTTCATGTTTGTCCGGACCGGCTGAATGCGCGCCGCGCAAGTGCCTGATTCGACTGGAATCAGTGGAGGAGGCGACGTGCGCCGGTGTAGTGCTCACGCCACCAGCTGCCGTCGAGGCGGTCCAGGCGCACGGTGCCGCCACTGTTGGGGGCATGGACGAAACGGCCCTCGCCCACGTAGATCCCGACATGGCTGACAGCCCCGCCGCTGCTGAAGAACACGAGGTCGCCGCCGGCCAGCTGGCCGGGCGCGATCCGCGGTCCCTGCAGGCCGAACAGCTCGCGCGAGGTGCGCGGCAGGCGCACGTCCAGCATGTCGCGGAACACGTAGTTCACCAGTCCGCTGCAGTCGAAGCCGCCCTCGGGGGTATTCCCGCCCCAGCGGTACGGCGTGCCGACCAGGCTGATGGCGCGCATCAGCACGGCATTCGCGCGTGCCGGGTCGGCCGGGGCGACCACCGGCCAGGCGCGCGGGGGTGGGGATGCGACGCGGGCGCGGTGGCTGGCTTCGCCGCCGCCGCAGCCGGCCAGCCAGGCCATCGATAGCGCCAGCGCGGCGATGCGCCGATAATGCGCGCCCGGTCGCTGCTGGCAGTCGGCTGGTTCCATCATCCGCGCAGTGTTCCCGCATCGCCCCGACGCGGCAAGCGCCACCACCCGAGGATCCGCATGAAGATCGAGAAAGACCGCGTCGTCCGCTTCCACTATGCCGTCGCCGAGACCGGCCAGGCGGCGGTCGAGAACTCCAAGGACGGCGGCGAGCCGATCGCCATCCTGTTCGGCCACGGCAACATCATCCCTGGCCTGGAGAAGGCGATGGACGGGCGCGAGGCCGGCGACAGCTTCCAGGCCACGGTGCCGGCCGCGGAAGCCTACGGCGAGCGCCGCGAGGGCCTGAGCCAGCGCATCCCGAAGAAGCACTTCGGCGCGCAGAAGCTGGAGCCCGGCATGCAGGTCGTGCTGCAGACCAACTTCGGGCCGCGCGCGGTCACCATCGAGAAGGTGGGGATGAGCGTGGTCGACGTCGACCTGAACCACCCGATGGCCGGCAAGGACCTCGACTTCGACATCGAGATCGTCGAAGTGCGCGAGGCCAGCGCCGAAGAACTGGCGCATGGCCATGTGCACGGCGAGGGTGGCCACCACCATTGATCCGATGGACCGTCCGGCGCCTGCTGCGCTCGCCGCTGCGCGCGCGTACGGTGCTCGCAATCCTCATTGACGCCTGAGTCGACTGAGGTTGCTGCGCTCCGCGCGCACGCGAAGCGCCTTCGCTCGCGACGGCTCCGATCCGCTTCATGCATCCGGCACGGCCCGCGCAAGCGGGCCGTTTCCATTGGCCATGCCGGAAGGCGCAGTGACCTCCGGCGCGTTGTGGCGGCCGCCGCGGAATGCGCTAATGTCCGGACGCCACGCATCGGGGGATGCCACATGCATGCAGAATTCCGGCCGGTCGCCTCCAGTGACCGCATCCAGGCGCTGGACGTCGTCCGCGGGGTCGCCCTGTTGGGCATCGCGCTGATGAACGTCGAGTTCTTCAACCGACCGATCGGCGACCTGGATGCCGGGTTGCCGCTGGGTGCCACCGGGCTCGACTATTGGGCCGGCTGGCTGGTGCAGGTCTTCGTCCGCGGCAAGTTCTGGACGATGTTCTCGCTGCTGTTCGGGATGGGCTTCGCGGTGATGCTGGCGCGCGCGACGGTGGCCGGCCGCGGCTTCCTCTTGCCCTACCTGCGGCGCACGCTGGCGCTGGCGGCGTTCGGCGCGCTGCACTTCATCGCGGTGTGGACCGGCGACATCCTCTTCAGCTACGCCACCGGCGCCCTGCTGCTGGTGATCGTGTTCGCCGCCAAGCCGCAGGTGCTGCTGTGGCTGGGCGTGGTGCTGCTCCTGCTGGCGGCGGCCTTCGGCGCGGCGGGCGCCGTCGGGCATCCGCTGCCGTGGCAGCCCATGCTCGGCTTCGGAATCCCCGTGCTCCTGCTCGGGGCGGTCGCGTACGCATTGCGACGCTGGCCGGTCTCGGGCTGGCGGGCCGCGGGCCTGGCGCTGTACCTGTTGCCGGCGCTTGCGATGACGCTCGGCAGCGCCGCGATGCTCGGACGTCCGCCCGAAGCGGAGCAGGATCGGGTCCGCCTGGCCGAGGCGAGGACGCCGGTCGAACGCAAGGCGATCGAGGCCGGCATCGCGCAGCGCGCCGCGCAACGCGCGACCCACCTGCAGGACATCGCCGACGAGACCCGGCTGATGCGCGGCGAGAGCTACGCCGACGCCACCGCCTGGCGCGCGGGCCATTTCCTGAAGATGCAGGGCCAGTCGGTCGGGTTCGCGATCATCGTGCTGGGCCTGTTCCTGTTGGGCGCCTGGTTCATCCGTGCCGGGGTGATGACCGATCCCGCCGCGCACCTGGGCCTGTTCCGCTGGCTGGCCTGGTTGGGCATCCCGTTGGGGATCGGGCTCAGCGTGGCCGGGGTGCTGCTCGCGCCCAGCCACCTGCGCGGGCAGAACGATGCCGCGTTCCAGGTAGCAATGGGCCTGGGGCTGCTCGGCAGCCTGGCGGCCAGCCTCGGCTACATCGGCGCGATCGTGCTGGGCCTGCACGGTCGCTTGCGACGGTGGCTGGCGCTGCTGGCACCGGCGGGGCGGATGGCGCTGACCAACTACATCGCGCAGTCGGTGATCGGCACCTGGGTGTTCTATGGCTACGGGCTGGGGCACTGGGGCATGCCGCGCGCGCAGCAGTTGCTCTACGTGGTGCTGGTGTTCGCGCTGCAAGTGTTGGCCAGCCGCTGGTGGCTGTCGCGGTTCCGCTACGGCCCGCTCGAGTGGCTCTGGCGGTGGGCGACCTACGGGCGACCGCCAGCGATGCGAATCAGCGCCTGATCCGCGAGACCGGAGGTTCCGGCGACGATATCCTGTGCCCGTCGATCCGGCCGTGGCGCCGGATCCCCGGCCACTGCGGAGTCCAGATCCATGCAATCCGAAGCCCTCCACGCAGGCGATGCGGGTGGACACGCGCTGCCGCGCGACACCGACGTCCTCGTCATCGGTGCCGGCGTCTCCGGCCTTGCTTGCGCGCTTGCCCTCCTGCAGGACGGCCGGGGGGTGACTGTGATCGACGCGGGCCGGATCGGTGGCGGCGCCTCGCACGGCAACTGCGGGACCATCACCCCCAGCCATGCGCCGCCGCTGGCGGCGCCGGGCACGATCACGCGCGCGCTGAAATGGATGTTCACGCCGGACGCGCCGCTCTATATCCCGGCGCGCTTCGACCCGGCGCTGTGGCGCTGGCTCGGGGGTTTCGCGCGGCGCTGCAACCACCACGACTGGCTGCAGAGCGCGCGCGCCAAATCGGCCCTGCTCAACGATTCCCGTGCCCGGCTTGCCGACTGGATCGCCACCCACGGCCTCGACTGCGAATTCACCGAAAGCGGCGAGGACTACGTCTTCCACACGCAGTCGGCGATGGACAAGGAGCTGCGAGAGCTGCCGATGCTGCGCGAGTTCGGGATCGCCTCCGAGGTGATCGACGGGCCCGCCTTCGAGGCGCAGGAACCCGCGCTGAAGCCTGGCGTGGCCGGCGCGATCCGTTTCTCCGGGGATGCCGCGTTGCGTCCCGACAAGTACGTCGCGGAGCTTGCACGCGCGGTGCGCGAACGTGGCGGCACGATCCTCGAGCATTGCGCCTTGCACGCGCTGGAGGCCGATGCCGAAGGCGTGCGCGCCACCACCGCCGCGGGCGAATTGCGCGCGCGCGACGCCGTGGTCGCCGCCGGCGCATGGTCGCCGCTGCTGGCCTCGACCATCGGGCTGCGCTGGTTGCGCAAGGCGATCCAGCCCGGTAAGGGCTACTCGATCACCTACAGCGCGCCGGGCCTGGTGCCCAGGCGTCCGTTGACCCTGCGCGAGGTCTCGGTGTGCGTGACCGCGTGGCCCAGCGGCTTCCGCCTCGGCAGCACGATGGAGTTCTCCGGCTACGACGACAGCCTCAACGAACGCCGCCTCGGCGCGCTCGAGCGCGGCGCGCGCAAGTACCTGCACGCGCCGGTCGGCCCAGAGCTGCGCGAGCGATGGTTCGGCTGGCGCCCGATGAGCCGCGACGACATCCCGCTGATCGGCCGCGCGCCCGGGCACCGGCACCTGTGGCTGGCCACCGGGCACGGCATGATGGGCGTGGGCATGAGCGCGGGCACCGGGCAGTTGCTCGCCGACCTGGTCGCCGGTCGCGCGCCCGCGGTGGATCCCGCGGCATTCGATCCAGCGCGTTTCGCATGAACGACGCCGGCGCGGGCGAGGTCGCCTTCGATGACGTCTGCATCCTGCATCGCGGGCGCATCCCGCTGCTGGTCAGCCTGCCGCACGATGGCAGCGACATCCCCGCGGACTTGCGTGTGCGGATGACACCGACCGCGCGTAACGCGCCGGACACCGACTGGCACGTATCGCGGCTGTACGCGTTCGCGCGCGACATGGGCGCGTCGATGCTGGTGCCGCGCTGGTCGCGCTACGTCATCGACCTCAACCGCGGCGAGGACGACACCAGCCTGTACCCGGGCCAGAACACCACCGGCCTGGTGCCGCTGGTGCGCTTCGATGGCGAGCCCGTGTACCTGCCCGGCATGGAACCCGACGCTGGCGAGGTGGCCGCCCGCATCGCGCGCTACTGGCGGCCCTACCACCAGGCCCTGCGCGGTGAGCTGGACCGGCTGCGCGCGGCGCATGGGCGCGTGCTGCTGTGGGAAGGGCATTCCATCCGCGGCACCGGCCTGCCGTTCCTGTTCGACGGCCGCTTGCCCGACCTCAATCTCGGGACGGCCAGTGGCGCCAGCTGCGCGCCGCACGTGCAGGCGGGGGTCGAGGCCGTGATGGGCCGGCAAGCCGGGTACGACTGGGTGGCGAACGGACGCTTCAAGGGCGGCCACATCACCCGCCACTACGGCGATCCCGCCAACGGCATCGACGCGGTGCAGCTGGAACTCAGCCAGCGCACCTACATGGACGAGGCCTCGCTCGCGTACGACGAAGTCGCGGCAACCCGTTTGCAGCCGTTGCTCGGGACCATGCTGGAGGCCGCGCTGGCGGCATGAAAAAGGCGGCCGATGGCCGCCTTTTCCGGGGTGTCGCGCAACCTGCCGTTACTTGGCGCCGGGTCCGATGTACTTGCCGAGGAAGGCCTCGATGCGGTTGTAGAGCTCGGTGATGTTCTTCGGATTGGAGAATCCGTGGCCCTCGCCCGCGCCCAGGAAGGTGTCCGCGGGGTTGCCGGCGTCGCGGAGCGCCGCGTCCATCGCGCGGAACTGGTTCATGCCGACGTTCGAATCCGACTTGCCGTGCACCAGCATCACCGGGATCTTGACCTCGCCGGCGCGCTTGGCCGGGGATGCCTTCGCGAGCACCTCCATGTCCTCGCCTAGCGAGCGGGAGAAGAAACGCTCGGTGTCCTCGGCCTCGGCTTCCTTGCTCTTGCTCAGCAGCGGAAGGTCGTAGACGCCGACGTATCCGATCGCGCACTTGTACATGCCGGGATTGAGGATCGGCTGCATCAGCGCCGAATAGCCGCCGAAGCTGGCGCCGTACATGCACACCCGGTCCGGGTCTGCCAGCTTGGCGTCGATCGCATACTTCAGCGCATCGGTGATGTCGTTCTGGATCATCCCGCCCCATTGCTTGTAGGACGCGTTGATGAAGCGGTCGCCGCGGCCGCCGGAACCGCGGTAGTTGACCTGCAGGACGCCGTAGCCGCGGTTGGCGAGGAACTGCACGTCGTCCTCGAAGCCCCAGGTGTCGGCCGGTCCGAACGGGCCGCCATGCGGCATCACCACGGTCGGCACCGGGCCCTTCGCGCCAACCGGCGCGGTGAAGAAGCCGTACAGGACCTGGCCATCGCGGGTCTTGAACTCGATCGGGCGCATCGATGCCAGCGCCTTGCCCTCGAACCACGGCCGGCGGGATCCGACCTGCGCGATCTTGTTCCCGTTCTTGCGATCGATGACGTAGTAGTTGGCCGGCACGCGGTCGCTGCGCGTGGTGAACAGGACCTTGCCGTCGTCGCGGGTGAACTGCAGGAAATACACCATCTGCCCGGCGAAGCGCTTCATCAGCGCGGCATGCAGCTGCGCCCACTCGGAGGCCGGATCCAGGTACTGCACGCTGGGTGCGGCGGCCGTGTACGCCACCGCGAACGGAACCCGCTCGCGGCCGGCGGTCATGAGGGCGCCGACTTCGACGTCGTCGCGGCCGGCCAGTCGGGTGCGGGTTCCGGCGGCGAGGTCGATCTTGTAGAGCTGCACGGGCTCGCCCTTGTCGGAAACAAGGCCGTAGAGCGTGTTGTTGTCCTGCGCGAACACACCGCCGTTCACCTCGTACCCGGCGATCGACGCCGGAAGGGGCGTCCATGGCGACGAAGGCGTCGGGCGGTAGCTCATCTTGGGCGTGCCGTCCGCCTGTTCCGAGTACGCCAACCGGGCGATGCCCTGGTGGTCGAACAGCAGCGAGCTCTCGACGTCGCCGTCCTTGATGCGCTCCACTTCCTGGCGGTTGCCAGTGCGGGTATCGACCTTGAAGACGACCGTGTCGCCGTCCTCGCCGCACTCGCTCGGATAGCAATAGAACTTCACCAGAGCCATCCCAGGCTCCTTGTCGAGCACCTTCTCCAGGAATGCCCAGCCCAGGTCCTTGTTGCGGCCACGCTTGGTGCCCTCGTCCGGCACATAGGCGAACAGCGTGCGTTGCCGGGCCCCCGTGAGGTCGGTCGACATCAGCTGCCCCATGGAGCGAGTGAACTCCTCCATCGGGAATCGCTTGGCGCGCGCGACGGTCACCGTTTCGTCATCAGTCCAGGTCACGCCCGTCACGTGGGATTCCTGGCCGAAGCGCAGCGTCTTGATCGTGCTGCCATCGGCCAGCTTCACGATCTGCAGATTGGTTTCCTTGCCATCCACCGAGGGAATCGCCATGGCCAGGTAATCGCCGGTCGGAGAGAGCGCGACGTCGTCGATTTCGGCGTAGCGCGCGAAATCCTCGGCCGGGATGACCTGCGCCTGCGCGGCAAGCGGCAAGAGCGCGGTGGCGAGGACCGCGAGCGGAGCGAACTTCATCTGGGTTTCCCTCATCGCCACGTCCTGTGGCGTTCGGGCGGAAGGATAACGGTCCCGGGAGCGGATCGCGCCCCCGTCAATAATTCACACCTCGAGCGTGGCGAGGTCGCCCTTCTGCTCCAGCCAGGATTTGCGATCGCCGGCACGCTTCTTCGCCAGCAGCATGTCCATCAGCGCGCGGGTGGCATCGTCGTCGTCGACGGTCAGCTGCACGAGCCGGCGGGTGTCGACGTGCATCGTCGATTCCCGCAGCTGCTGCGGGTTCATTTCGCCGAGCCCCTTGAAGCGGGTGACGTTGACCTGGCCCTTGAGCTTCTCGCGCTGGATCTTCTCCAGCAGCAGGCGCTTTTCCTCTTCGTCCAGCGCGTAGAACACCTGCTTGCCCACGTCCACGCGGAACAGCGGCGGCATCGCCACGAATACGTGGCCGGCGCGCACCAGGGCGGGGAAATGGCGCAGGAACAGCGCGCTGAGCAGGGTGGCGATGTGCAACCCGTCGCTGTCGGCATCGGCGAGGATGACGACCTTGCCGTAGCGCAGGCCCTCGATGTCGTCCTTGCCCGGGTCGCAGCCGATGGCGACGGCGAGGTCATGCACTTCCTGCGATCCGAGCACTTGGCCCGAGGCCACCTCCCAGGTGTTCAGGATCTTTCCGCGCAAGGGCAGGATGGCCTGGAAGTCCTTGTCGCGGGCCTGTCGCGCGCTGCCGCCGGCGGAATCGCCCTCGACCAGGAACAGCTCGGTGCGCGACAGGTCCTGGCTGATGCAGTCGGCCAGCTTGCCCGGCAAGGCCGGGCCCTGGGTCACCTTCTTGCGGACGACCTGCTTCTCGGTCTTCAGGCGCGCCGATGCGCGCTCGATCGCCAGCTGGGCGATCTTCTCGCCGAACTCGGTGTGCTGGTTGAGCCACAGCGAGAACGCGTCGTGCGCGGCGCCTTCGACGAAGCCGGCGGCCTGCCGCGAGCTCAGGCGCTCCTTGGTCTGCCCGCTGAACTGCGGGTCGGTCATCTTCAGCGACAACACGAAGGCGACGCGGTCCCACACGTCCTCCGGCGCCAGCTTCACGCCGCGCGGCAGCAGGTTGCGGAAGTCGCAGAACTCGCGCAGCGCGTCGGTGAAGCCGGTGCGCAGGCCGTTGACGTGGGTGCCGTGCTGCGCGGTCGGGATCAGGTTGACGTAGCTTTCCTGCACCAGCTCGCCGTCCGGCACCCAGGCCACGGCCCAGTCGACCACCTCGGTGTCCTTGCGGAAGTTGCCGACGAACAGCTCGGGCGGCAGCAGTTCGCGGTCGGCGAGTTCGCCCTTGAGGTAGTCGCGGAGGCCATCCTCGTAATGCCATTCGGCGCGTTCGCCGCTGGCCTCGTCGAACAGGCTGACGGTGAGCCCGGGGCAGAGCACCGCCTTGGCCCGCAGCAGGTGCTTGAGCGCGCGCAAGGCGAACTTCGGGGTGTCGAAGTACTTCGGGTCCGGCCAGAAGCGCAGCCGGGTGCCGGTGTTCTTCCTGCCCACGCTGCCGACCACCTCCAGCTTCGACGCACGGTCGCCGTCGGCGAAGGCCATGTGGTATTCGTTGCCGTCGCGCTTGATGTAGACGTCGACGCGCCGGCTCAGCGCGTTCACCACGCTCACGCCGACGCCGTGCAGGCCGCCGCTGAAGGTGTAGTTCTTGTTGCTGAACTTGCCGCCCGCGTGCAGCCGGGTGAGGATCAATTCGACGCCGGGGATCTTCTCCTCCGGATGGATGTCCACCGGCATGCCGCGGCCGTCGTCGGCCACCTCGCAGCTGCCGTCGGCATGCAGCGTGACCGCTATGCTGCGCGCATGGCCGGCGAGGGCCTCGTCGACGGCATTGTCGATGACCTCCTGGGCCAGGTGGTTCGGGCGGGCGGTGTCGGTGTACATGCCGGGCCGGCGCTTGACAGGATCCAGGCCCGAGAGGACTTCGATGTCGGCGGCGTTGTAGCGACTGCTCATGGCGTCGTGGTCACTTGGAGGCCGGGCCCGCGTCGAGCTTGTTGCCGGTGTACGGATTGAACCCGTAGTTGCCGGGGAAGGATTCGCCGCTGACCGGGTCGATCCGCGGCCGCAGCAGGCTGCCCAGCGGGAGGCGGTACGCGAACCGCTGTCCGTCGATCTCGAAGCGCAACGATCCGTCCGTCGTCGCATCGGCGAAGCGCTTGCCGGCGCCATCCTTGCCGGGGAACACGAGGATGTGCATCTGGTCCGCGTTCTTCTCGTCGATCTGGTTGAGGACGGTCTTGAGCATGGCCGCGATCATCTTCATTTCGCTGCCGAGCCGCTTGTCGTCCAGCGGGGAATACGCTTTCCCGTCATCGCCCAGCAATCGCAGGGATTTCCGCAACTCATCCTGGCCTGCGTACTCGTCCTCCTCGCCGAATGACTGCCGCGTCTTCGTGGACACCACGACGGTGTAGTTGTCGAAGAGCGCCAGCACCTTGCGGTTCTGCGTCGAACCCGGGTCGTCGCCATTCGACTGCATCGCCTTGGCCCAGAATGCCGACGGCATCCAGATGAGCAGGTAGAAATGGGTGTCCGACGCGCGGAACTTCTGCAGGTCCTGGAGGATGTCGCCGAGGTTCGTCTCGGCGGGTGTCCGCATCTGGTAGGACGGCGGATCGGCCGGGGGCGTCGCGTGGCTCGGCCGCACCGCCAGCAGGCTGGCCGCGAACAGGATCCGGAACAGGGTTTGGGCACGCATGCGGGATTCGATCGGCTCGTCTTGGCAAAGCCGGGAGAGTGGCCTTTGCAGGATGGCGGGTCAAGGCGGACGGTGCCGGTCTGCCGGTCTCCCCGGATCCCTGCAGACTGCTTCGCCGGTACGGGTTTGTCCTTGGATATCAACGGCTTCCGGCGCACTCGCGTGCAGCCGCCCGCGCTTGCCCTTAGAATGCGCATTTCCAGCAGCGTGCTGCCGCCATGACCTCCCCTGCACCCCAGACCCCGCTCGTCTTCGTCACCGGAGGCGTGGTGTCCTCGCTTGGCAAGGGCATCGCCGCCGCGTCCCTCGCCGCGATCCTCGAAGCGCGTGGCCTGAAGGTCACGATGATGAAGCTGGATCCGTACCTGAACGTGGACCCGGGCACGATGAGCCCGTTCCAGCACGGCGAGGTCTACGTCACCGACGACGGCGCGGAGACCGACCTCGACCTCGGCCACTACGAGCGCTTCGTCAACACCCGCCTGTCGGGCCTGAACTCGATCACCACCGGCAAGATCTACGAGGCGGTGATCCGCAAGGAACGCCGCGGCGACTATCTCGGGGGCACCGTGCAGGTCATCCCGCACGTCACCGACGAGATCAAGCGTTGCATCGACGCGGCCACCGCCGGCTACGACGTCGCCCTGGTCGAGATCGGCGGCACCGTCGGCGACATCGAGTCGCTGCCGTTCCTGGAGGCGATCCGCCAGGTCCGCATCGAGCGCGGGCCGGACAAGGCGATGTTCATGCACCTGACCCTGGTGCCCTACATCGCCGCGGCCGGCGAGCTGAAGACCAAGCCGACCCAGCACTCGGTGAAGGAACTGCGCGGCATCGGCATCCAGCCCGACGTGCTGATGTGCCGCAGCGAGAAGCCGCTGCCGGACGGCGAGCGCCGCAAGATCGCGCTGTTCACCAATGTCCCCGAGAAGGCGGTGATCTCGGCGATCGACCTCGACAACATCCACAAGATCCCGCGCTGGCTGCACGGCCAGGGCCTGGACCAGCTGGTGGTCGACCAGTTGCGCCTGCATGGCAAGGCCGGCGACGCCGACCTGTCCGAATGGGATGCGGTGGTCGATGCCGCCGAACACCCGATCGACGAGGTCACCATCGCGGTGGTCGGCAAGTACGTCGACCACAAGGACGCCTACAAGTCGGTCGGCGAGGCGCTCAAGCACGGCGGCATCCGCCAGCGCACCCGGGTCAACCTGGCCTGGCTCGAAGCGGAAGACGTGGAGCGCGAGGGTGCCGAGGCGCTGCTGAGCGCGGTGGACGGGATCCTGGTGCCCGGCGGCTTCGGCGACCGCGGCTTCGAAGGCAAGGTGATGACCGCGCGCTACGCCCGCGAGACCGGGATGCCGTACTTCGGCATCTGCTACGGCATGCAGGCGGCGGTGGTCGACGTCGCACGCAACGTCGCCGGGCTGGCCGGCGCCAACAGCACCGAGAACGACCGCGCCAGCGCGCACCCGGTGATCGGGCTGATCACCGAATGGCGCACGCAGAGCGGCGAAGTCGAACGCCGCAGCGAGGACTCCGACCTCGGCGGCACCATGCGCCTGGGCCTGCAGGAGCAGCGGCTCAAGCCCGGCACGCTGTCGCACCGGCTGTACGGCCGCGACGTCGTCGGCGAACGCCACCGCCACCGCTACGAATTCAACAACCGCTACCGCACCCAGCTCGAGGACGCCGGCCTGGTGATCTCGGCGAAGTCGATGGACGACCTGCTGGTGGAGATGGTCGAGCTGCCGCAGCCCGCGCATCCGTGGTTCCTGGCCTGCCAGGCGCATCCCGAGTTCCTGTCCACCCCGCGCCACGGGCATCCGCTGTTCGTCGGCTTCATCCGCGCCGCGCGCGAGCGCAAGGCCGGCGGCAAGCTGCTGAAGGAGGCCAGCGCATGAAGCTGTGCGGCTTCGAGGTCGGCCTCGACCAGCCCCTGTTCCTGATCGCCGGGCCCTGCGTGATCGAGTCCGAACAGCTGCAGCTGGATGTCGCCGGCCAGCTCAAGGAGATCACCGCGGCGCTGGGCATCAACTTCATCTTCAAGTCGAGCTTCGACAAGGCCAACCGCACCTCCGGCACCAGCTTCCGCGGCCCCGGCATGGAAGAGGGCCTGCGCGTGCTGGCCGAGGTCAAGCGGCAGCTCGGGGTGCCGGTGCTGACCGATGTCCACGAATACACGCCGATGCAGGAAGTGGCCTCGGTGGTGGACGTGCTGCAGACGCCCGCGTTCCTGGTGCGGCAGACGGACTTCATCCGCAACGTGTGCAGCGCCGGCAAGCCGGTGAACATCAAGAAGGGCCAGTTCCTGTCGCCGTGGGACATGAAGCCCGTGGTCGACAAGGCGAAGTCCACCGGCAACAGCCAGATCATGGTCTGCGAGCGCGGCGCCTCGTTCGGCTACAACAACCTGGTCAGCGACATGCGCAGCCTCGCGGTGATGCGCGAGACCGGCTGCCCGGTGGTGTTCGACGCCACCCATTCGGTGCAGCTGCCGGGCGGGCAGGGCAGCAGCAGCGGCGGCCAGCGCGAGTTCGTGCCGGTGCTGGCGCGTGCCGCGGTCGCGGTCGGCGTGTCCGGCCTGTTCATGGAAACCCACCCCGATCCCGCCAACGCGCTCTCCGACGGCCCCAACGCGGTCCCGCTGGGGCGCATGCGCGCCCTGCTCGAGACCCTGCTCGAGCTCGACGCGGTGACCAAGCGCAACGGCTTCCTCGAAACCTCCTTCTGACTGCAGACGTCCCACACGATGACCACGATCGCCTCCATCCACGCCCGCGAGATCCTCGACAGCCGCGGCAATCCCACCCTCGAAGCCGATGTCGTGCTGGCGGACGGCGCGTTCGGCCGCGCGATGGTGCCCTCGGGCGCATCGACCGGCACCAAGGAAGCGGTGGAGCTGCGCGACGGCGACAAGACCCGCTACCTCGGCAAGGGCGTACAGCAGGCGGTGGCGAACGTGAACGGCCCGATCGCCGACATGCTGCGCGGCCAGGATGCCGCCGACCAGCGCGGCCTCGACCAGCGTTTGGTCGACCTCGACGGCACCGAGAACAAGGGGCGCCTGGGCGCGAACGCGCTGCTGGCGGTGTCGATGGCGAACGCGCACGCGATGGCGGCCTCGCGCCGGCAGCCGCTGTGGCAGTACCTCGCCTCGATCAGCCAGCACCCGGCCGGCTGGCGGCCCAGCCTGCCGGTGCCGATGATGAACATCATCAACGGCGGTGCGCATGCCGACAACAACGTCGACCTGCAGGAGTTCATGGTGCTGCCGGTCGGCGTGGGCAGCTTCGCCGAGGCGCTGCGCGCCGGCGCCGAGGTCTTCCACGCGCTGAAGTCGGTGCTCAAGGGCCGTGGCCTGTCCACCGCGGTCGGCGACGAAGGCGGCTTCGCCCCCGACCTGCGCAGCAACGAGGAAGCGCTGGAGACCATCCTCGAGGCGATCGGCAAGGCCGGCTACAAGGCCGGTGAGGACATCGTGCTGGGCCTCGACGTCGCCTCCAGCGAGTTCTTCGAGAACGGCAAGTACAACCTCACCGGCGAGGGCAAGCGGCTGGCGCCGGAGCAGTTCGTCGAGTTCCTCGCCGGCTGGTGCGACCAGTACCCGATCGTGACCATCGAGGACGGCATGGCCGAGCACGACTGGGCGGGCTGGAAGCAGCTCACCGACCGCCTCGGCAAGCGCGTGCAGCTGGTCGGCGACGACCTGTTCGTGACCAACCCGCGGATCTTCCGCGACGGCATCGCGCAGGGCGTGGCCAATGCGATCCTGATCAAGGTCAACCAGATCGGCACCCTCAGCGAGACCCTCGAGGCGATCGCGATGGCCGATGCCGCCGGCTACGCGGCGATCGTCTCGCACCGCTCGGGCGAGACCGAGGACACCACCATCGCCGACATCGCGGTCGCGACCACCGCGACCCAGATCAAGACCGGCTCGCTGTGCCGCAGCGACCGCGTGGCCAAGTACAACCAGCTGTTGCGCATCGAGCAGCAACTGGGCGCGGACGCCCGCTATGCCGGCCGCGATGCCTTCGTCTCCCTGCGCTGACGCGACCGCCCGCCGGTGAAGCCGATGCGCGTGCTGCTGCTGTTGCTGGCCGGGCTGCTGGCGTTGCTGCAGTACCGGTTCTGGCTCGGCAGCGGCGGCCAGCACGAGGTCGAGGCCCTGCGCGGGCAGGTCCAGCGCCAGCAGGCGGAGAACCAGCGCCTTCAGGAGCGCAATGCCGCGCTCGCCGCGGAGGTCGAGGACCTCAAGTCGGGCGAGGCCGCGGTGGAAGAGCGCGCGCGCAGCGAACTGGGCATGGTCAAGCCGGGCGAGACTTTCTACCGGGTGATCGAGGACGCCGGCAACGCGGCCCCGCCCGCCGCGCCGCCGGCGGATCCGCCGCGATGAGCGCATGGGCCCTGGTGCCCGCGGCCGGCAGCGGCCGCCGCTTCGGTGGCGAGGTCCCCAAGCAATACCTGCAGGCGGCCGGCAAGCCATTGCTGCGGCATGCGCTGGAGGCCTTGCTGGCGCATCCCGGCATCGACGGCGCAGTGGTCGCCCTGGCCGACGGCGACGCGCGCTGGCCCGGCTGGACCACCTTGCATGGCAAGCCGGTGCTGGCCTGCCGCGGCGGCGCCGAACGCGCCGATTCGGTCCTCGCCGCGCTCGCCGCGCTCCCCGCCGGGGTCGCCGACGACGCGCTGGTGCTGGTCCACGATGCCGCACGCCCGAACCTGCAGGCCGCCGACATCGGGGCCTTGCTGGAGGCCGCCGCCGCGCATCCCGATGGCGCGATCCTGGCGGCGCCGGTGCGCGACACGCTCAAGCGCGCGGATGCCGGTGGCCGCATCCTGGCGACCGAGCCGCGCCAGGCGCTGTGGCGCGCCCTGACCCCGCAGGCATTCCGCCGCGACCTGTTGCTGCGCGCGCTGCAGGCGGCGCGCGACGCCGGCCTCGTCGCCACCGACGAGGCGATGGCGGTGGAGCGCCTCGGGTGCCGCCCGCGCCTGGTCGAAGGCCGCGAGGACAACCTCAAGGTGACCACCCCGGCCGATCTCGCGCTGGCCGACTTCCTGCTTTCGAGGCGCAGTCCATGAGCGATATCCGCATCGGCACCGGCTTCGACGTGCATGCCTTCGGCGCTGGCGACCATGTCGTGCTCGGCGGCGTGCGCATCGCCCACGACCACGGCGTGCTCGCCCACAGCGATGGCGACGTCGTCCTGCATGCGCTGTGCGATGCGATCCTCGGCGCGCTGGCGCTGGGCGACATCGGCCGGCATTTCCCGCCCTCCGACCCGCGCTGGAAGGGTGCGGACAGCCGCGACTTCCTGCGCCATTGCGACGCGCTGGCGCGTGCGCGCGGCTGGCGGGTCGGCAATTGCGACGTCACCGTGGTCTGCGAACGGCCGAAGGTCGGGCCGCATGCGCAGGCGATGCGCGAGGCCATCGCCGCCGACCTCGGGATCGTGGTCGACGCGGTGAGCGTGAAGGCCACCACGACCGAGGCGCTCGGCTTCACCGGCCGCGGCGAAGGCATCGCGGCGCAGGCCGCCTGCCTGCTCGTGCGCGATGCGTGACGCGATCCGCGCGCACGGCGCGCCGGTCCTCGCCGCGCGCATCCGCGCGACGCCGGAAGACTTCTTCGTCGAGGAGTTGCCCGCGTTCGCGGCGAGCGGGGCCGGCGAGCACCTGCTGCTGACCATCGAGAAGCGCGGCATGAACACCGCCTTCGCAGCGCGTCGCCTGGCCGAGTGGGCGGGGGTGGCGGAATCGGCGATCGGCGTTGCCGGGCTCAAGGACCGGCACGCGGTCACCCGCCAGCGCTTCACCGTGTGGCTGCCGAAGAAGGTCGCGCCGGACATCGAGGGCTTGCAATCCGACGACCTGCGCGTGCTCGACCATGCCTGGCACGCGCGCAAGCTGCCGCGCGGCGCGCTGGCCGGCAACCGCTTCGTGCTGGTGCTGCGCCAGGTCGACGGCGCGCGCGACGCGATCGCCGCCCGCCTGGCCGCGATCGCCGCGCGTGGCGTGCCTAACCATTTCGGCGAGCAGCGCTTCGGTCGCGGTGGCGGCAACGTGCAGCAGGCGGTGGCGATGTTCGCCGGCCGCCGGGTGAAGCGCGAGGAGCGCGCGATGCTGCTGTCCGCGGCGCGGTCGGAGCTGTTCAACCGGGTGCTCGACGCGCGGGTGGCGGCGGGCAGCTGGGACGCCGCGCTCGAAGGCGAGGTGTGGATGCTCGACGGCAGCCGCAGCGTGTTCGGCCCGGAACCGCATACCGATGCCTTGCAGGCTCGGCTCGAGGCCTTCGACATCCATCCGACCGGGCCGTTGTGGGGCGCCGGCGAGTTGCGCAGCGTCGGGGTCGCGCGCGAGGTCGAACTCGAGGCGCTGCAGGGCGACACCGCCACCCGCCTGCGCAACGGGCTGGAGCGCGCCGGGCTGGCGCAGGAACGGCGCGCGTTGCGGCTGCGGCCGGAGGGGCTGGCCTGGGACTGGCGCGGCGAGGACGCGCTGGAACTGCGCTTCAGCCTGCCGCCCGGCTGTTACGCGACCACGGTCCTGCGCGAACTGGGCGACGTGGTCGACGCCGCCACAGCCTAGCGCTTCTCCAGCAGCACCAGCACCGCGCCGGTCCCGCCCTGCGCGGCCGGCGGCGAGTGGAAGGCGAGCACGTCGGCGCGCTGGCGCAGCACACGGTCGACCAGGTTCTTGAGCACCGGCAGGCGCTCCTCCGAATTGCGGCCCTTGCCGTGCACGATCCGCACGCAGCCGACGCCATGCGTGCGGCAGTCGCGCAGGAATTCGCGCAGCAGCGCCTCGGCGGTGCGCGCGGGCAGGCCGTGCAGGTCGAGTTCCTCCTGCGCCGCGTACTCGCCGCGCGCGAGCTTCTTCAGCACCTGCGGCGGCACCGATTCGCGCCGATGCGACAGCACGTCGCCGGCCTCCAGCGCGGCCACCACCGCGTGGCGGAATTCTTCGCGGGCGGCGGCCTCGTCGCGGCGTGCCATCTTCGCCGCGGGGCGCGGCTTGGGCGCGGCGGGCGGGGGCGTGGCGTCGGGCAGGGCGCGCACCTTGCCGCGATCGGCGCCGATCGCGTCGCGGAACAGCGCGGCGTCGTCCAGCGCGTCGTCGGCGGGCGGGCGTTTTCGCATCGGCGCAGGGTATCGCAGCGCCCATCCGGTATCATGCCGGCATGCAGAACGAAGCGATGTCGTAAGCGGATGCGCGTCCTGGTCAGCAACGACGACGGCGTCGACGCCCCCGGCATCCAGGCCCTGGCCAAGGGCCTGCGCGAGGCCGGCCACGAGGTCCTGGTGGTCGCGCCGGACCGCGACCGCAGCGGGGCCAGCAACTCGCTGACCCTGGACGCGCCGATCCGCGTGCTGCGCCTCGATGCGTGGACGTGGAAGGTCTACGGTACCCCCACCGATTGCGTGCACGTGGCGATCACCGGGATGCTCGACGCGATGGGGCTGGCGCCGGACATCGTGGTGTCGGGCATCAACAACACCGCCAACCTCGGCGACGACGTGATCTATTCCGGCACGGTGGCCGCGGCGATGGAAGGCCGCTTCCTCGGCCTCCCCGCGGTGGCGGTGTCGCTGGTCACCGCCGACCACAAGGGCCTGCACTACGAGACCGCGGCGCGCGCGGCGGTGGAAATCATCGCCCGCCTGCGCACCGACCCGCTGCCGGCCAACACCATCCTCAACGTCAACGTGCCGGACCTGCCGTGGACGCAAGTCCGCGGCTTCGAGACCAGCCGCCTGGGCAACCGCCACCGTGCCGAACCCTGCACCCCGCAGCAGGACCCGCGCGGGCGCGAATGGTGGTGGATCGGCGCGGCCGGCGAGGAACAGGACGCCGGCCCCGGCACCGATTTCCACGCGGTACGCAGCGGCTACATCGCGATCTCCCCGATCCACGTCGACCTGACGCGCTACCAGGCGCTGGAGCAGGTGGCGAGCTGGGTCGGCGGCCTGGGCCAGGCACTGGGGCGCGACGCATGATCTCGCGCCTGCGCCTGCAGCCGGCCGACGTCGGCATCGGCATGACCGGGCAGCGCGCCCGCGACCGCCTGGTCGAGCGCCTGCGCAACGGCGGCACCCTGCAGCGGCCGCTGCCGCCGATCGGCGACGAACGCGTGCTCAATGCGATCCGCACCGTGCCGCGCCACCAGTTCGTCGACGAGGCGCTGGCCGCGCGGGCCTACGAGGACGACGCGCTGCCGATCGGGCATGGGCAGACGATTTCGCAGCCATGGGTGGTGGCCCGGATGACCGAGGCCCTGCTGGAGACCGCGCCGAAGAAGGTGCTGGAAGTCGGCACCGGCTCCGGCTACCAGGCGGCGGTGCTGGCCGCGCTGGGGCTGGAGGTGTTCACTGTCGAACGCATCGGCGACCTGTTGCGCACCGCGCGCAAGCGATTCCGCGCGCTCGGCCTGCACGTGCGCAGCAAGCACGACGACGGCCGCATCGGCTGGCCGGAGGAAGCGCCGTTCGACGCGATCATCGTGACCGCGGCCGGGCCGGCGCTGGTGGATGCGCTGGTCGCGCAACTCGCGCCGGGCGGCACCCTGGTCGCGCCGGTCGGCGGGTCGGGTGGCCAGTCGCTGCTGCGGTTGCGCAAGCGCGAGGACGGCAGCATCGAGCAGGCCGACCTGGGTCCGGTGATCTTCGTGCCGCTGCTGTCCGGGATGACCGATCGATGAACCTGTTCCGCCCGTTGTACGAACGCGCGTTGCGCTGGTCGCGGCATCCGAAGGCGCCATCGCTGCTTGGCGGCCTCAGCTTCGCCGAGGCGATCGTGTTCCCGGTGATGCCGGAAGTGATGCTGGCGCCGATGTGCCTGGCCCAGCCGCGCCGCGGCTTCTGGTTCGCCACCATCAGCCTGGCGTTCTCGCTGCTCGGCGCGGTGGTGGGCTACCTGCTCGGCCACTACGCCTATGAGCTGGTGAAGCCGCTGCTGGAGAGCCTGGGCTGGCTGGACAAGATCGATGCGCAGGTCACCCACCTGCGCGAGATCACCGCGGAATCGCCCTGGAAGGCGTTCTGGCTGCTGGTGCTGGCCGGCTTCACCCCGATCCCGCTGAAGATCTTCACCTGGGCCAGCGGCATCGTCGGGATCCCGATGCTGCCCTTCCTCGCCAGCATGCTGGTCGGGCGCGGCAAGCGCGTCTACCTGGTCGCCGCGGCGATCCGCCTGGGCGGCGAACGCGCCGAGCGCGCGCTGCATCGCTGGATCGAACACATCGGCTGGGGCGTGCTGGTGCTGCTGGCCGCCGGCATCGGTTGGTTGCTGTTGCGGGGCCATGGGGCATGATGCGGGGCATGCGCACGCCTCGCCTCGCCGCCGCTTGCAGCCTGCTCGTCCTCCTTGCCGCCTGCGGGCGCAGCCACGTGGTGCGCGAACCGGGTGGCAGCGGAGTACGCGGCGAGCGCCCGGTGCAGGTGTCGCAGCCCAAGTACGGCGCGACCGCGGTGGTCCAGCGTGGCCAGACCGTGTACCGGATCGCCACCGAGAACGGCATCACCGCGCTCGACCTGGCGCTGTGGAACGACATCCCGCCGCCGTACACGATCTATCCCGGGCAACGCCTGCGCCTGTACCCCGGTGGTGCGGTGAAGCCATCGCGGCCGGCGACGTCGTCGGCGTCCACCAAGCCCGCGCCGAAACCCGCCGCGCCCGTCGCACCGCCGCCGGCCGCGAGCTCGCTGGGCTGGCGTTGGCCCACCGACGGCAATGTCTTCGGCAGCTTCGCCGCCGGCGACCCGACCCGGCAGGGCATCGACATCGCCGGCAAGGCCGGGCAGCCCGTGCGCGCGGCCGCGGAGGGCGTGGTGGTCTATTCCGGCTCGGGGCTGGTCGGCTACGGCGAGCTGGTGATCGTCAAGCATAACGACCAATGGCTCTCGGCCTACGGCCACAACCGCGCGCGGCTGGTCAACGAAGGCCAGCTGGTGAAGGCCGGCCAGCAGATCGCCGAGATGGGCCGCAGCGGCGCGGCGCGCGACATGCTGCATTTCGAGATCCGCTACAACGGCAAGCCGGTCGATCCGCAGGCGTACCTGCCGAAGCGGTAGTCGGAATCGCCTCACGGAACCGCGGATCCCGGCCCGGCGCCACGCGCCGGGCGTTCACCGGCGCGCAGTCCTGCGGACTGCAGGCGACGCCGGTCCACACGCTGCAACGGCAAGCCGGTCGACCCGCAGGCCTATTTGCCGAAGCGCTGGGCGGGTGCTCCAGCAGGCACGGATGCCTCCGGATTTGATCCGACGCAGGAAGTGCGCGGGTGGTCGGCGATAATCTCGCCGCCATGTCGCTGCGCCATCGCCACCGCCTGCTGCTCTCGCTTGCCTTCGCGGGCAGCCTGCTGCTGGCCCTGGTGCCGAGCCTCGGCCGCCTGCACCAGGCCTTCGCGCAGGATCCACTGGCGAGCCAGCTCGGCCAGTTCTGTACCAGCGATGGCCTGGTGGCGCGTGCCGAGCTGTCGCGCTGGCTGGCGGGTGATGCCGGCGACCCCGCGCCACGGGCGCCCGCCGACGATTGCGACTATTGCCCGTTGCTGGTGGCGCCCGCGCTTCCGGTGGCGGGCCTGCCGGTGCCGCCGGCGCAACCGCTGCCGCAGGCCCGCACCGCGTTGCGCGTTCAACCGCGGCTGCCGCAACGCCACCTGATCGGATGGGCCCCGCGCGGGCCGCCGGTGTCGAACGCGGGCTGAGTCCGCCTGCCGATCCATCGACACCTGCCCGGGCGCTCGCCAGCCGCGATGCGCCGGGTGCCCTTGGCCGCGCCGCCGTGCGCCGGCCGCATCCGATCACGGAGTTCCCATGCGTCCTCATTTCCTGCTGGTCGCGCCGCTCGCGGCCGCGATTCTCGCTGCATTGCCCACCATCGCCCGCGCGTCCGACCCGCCCACCGCCGACGGCGACACCGTCCTGCCGAAGGTCGTCGTGGAAGGCACCCGCGCCAACATCGCACCGGCCCGTGCGGTCGACGGCGCCTCCCTCGAAGCCCGCGCCGCGGCGACCAGCGATGCCGCCTCGCTGCTGGAAGGCCAGCCCGGCGTCTGGATCAATGCCGCCGGCGGCGTCTCCGGCCTGCCCTCGATCCGCGGCCTCGCCGACGACCGCCTGCGCATCCGCCTCGACGGCGCCGACATCACCGCCTCGTGCCCGAACCACATGAACCCGGTGCTGTCCTACGTGGCGCCGTCGGATGTCGCCCGCATCGTGGTGTACCCGGGCATCACCCCGGTCTCGCAGGGCGGCGACTCGATCGGCGGCAGCATCGTCGTCGAGCGCAGCCAGCCCAGCTTCGCGGCTGCGGGGGAGGGCATCGTGCTGTCCGGCGAACTGGGCACGTATTACCGCAGCAATGGCGACGCCCACGGCGCGAATGCCTCGCTAACCATCGCCAGCGAGCACCTCAGCGTGCGCTACACCGGCGCCACCGCGCGTGCGGGCAACTATCGCGCGGGGGGCGAGTTCAAGGACTACGACTTCACCGGCCGCGAGGGCCACACGCTGGACAGGGACGAGGTGGGCTCGACCGGCTACGTCTCACACAACCAGTCCCTGCAGCTGGCCTATACCAACGGCGACCACCTGCTGGAGGCGCGCCTCGGCTGGCAGCAGATCCCGCGCCAGGACTACCCGAACCAGCGCATGGACCTGACCGACAACCGCCAGCGCAGCACCAACCTGCGCTACCTCGGGCAGTTCGGCTGGGGACGGCTGGAGGCACGGGCGTATCGCGAGACCCTGGACCACGCGATGGATTTCGGCCCGGACAAGCGGTTCTGGTACGGCGCGGCATCGGGCGGCAACAACCCGCCCGGCGGACAGGCGACCCCGTGCGCGCCGATCGGGCCGACCTGCGCGGCCGGCATGCCGATGCTGACTTCGAGCGACACCACCGCCTTCATGCTGGATGCGGACATCACGTTGCAGGGCGAGGATCGCCTGCGACTGGGACTGGAGCAGCGCGCCTATCGGCTCGACGACTGGTGGCCCCCGTCGGGCGGCATGATGTCGCCGGGCGAGTTCTGGAACATCCGCGACGGCGAGCGCGACCGCACCGCGGCCTACGCCGAGTGGGAACACCACCTCGGCCCGCGCTGGACCGCGGAGCTCGGCGTGCGCTACGAGCGCGTGCGGATGGATGCCGGCCCGGTGCAGGGCTACAACCCCGCGAGCAACATGATGGGCTCCTGGCAGATGCGCGATGCGGCGCTGTTCAACGCGGCGGACCGGGCACGCTCCGATGGCAACTGGGATGCCACCGCGCTCCTGCGGCAGTCGGTCTCGGACCGCATGGACATCGCCTACGGCCTGGCCCGCAAGGTGCGTTCACCCGGCCTGTACGAAGTCTTCCCGTGGTCGACATGGACCATGGCCGCGGTCATGAACAACTTCGTGGGCGACGGCAATGGCTACGTCGGCAACCTCGCGCTGGCGCCGGAGCGCGCGCTCACTGCGTCGGTGACCTTCGACCTGCACGCCGCCGACCGTCGCTGGGAATTGCAGGCCACGCCCTACGTGACCTCGATCGCCGACTACATCGATGCGATCCAGTGGAATCCCGACACCAATGCCGCGCGCAGCGTGCCGGTGCGCAACGCCTTCACGGTGCTGAAGTACGTGAACCAGGACGCGCGGCTGCACGGCCTGGACCTCTCCGGCAAGGCGCGCCTGAGGGAAACCGGGCTCGGGGTCTTCGCGCTGCAGGGCACGCTGTCGTGGATGCAGGGCGAGAACCGGACCACCGGCGATGGCCTCTACAACCGGATGCCGGCGAATGCGCGACTGTCGCTGACCCAGCGGCTCGGCGGCTGGGACAATGCGCTGGAGCTGGTGGCCGTGGCCCGCAAGGACGACGTGTCGCAGGTCCGCAACGAGCTGGAGACCGCGGGCTACGGCTTGCTGCACCTGCGGTTCTCGCGGGCGTGGTCGGCGCTGCAGGTCGACTTCGGGGTGGAGAACCTGTGCGACCGCCACTACGCCCTGCCGACGGGTGGCGCCTACCTCGGCCAAGGCACCACGATGTCGATCAATCCGCCGGTGCCGAACTATCCGCGGTGGGGGACGCAGGTGCCGGGGCCTGGGCGTTCGCTGTACGCGGCCGTGACCCTGGCGTTCTGAGCCCGGCGCCGTCAGCCGGGGAGTACGAAGCCGGCGGCGACCCGCCGGCCTTCGCCCGCCAGCACCGAATAGGTCCGGGCGGCCGCGGCATTGGTCATCACCTCCAGCCCGATCCCGCGCTGGAGGCAGGTGGCGAGGACCGCGGCGGGCGGGAACACCTGGGTGGCGCCGGTGCCCAGCAGCACCAGTTCGGGCGCCAGCGCGAGCAGGGCGTCGAGGTCGGCCGGGACCATGCTGCGGGCGGCGGTTACCGGCCAGTCTTCGACCAGCGCGTCCGGGGCGACGATGAAGCTGCGCAGCAGGCGTTGCTCGTTGACCAGCGCGGAGGCGCCGTCGGCTCCGCGCAGGAAGTAACGGTAGTCCGGCGGTTCGAGGTTGAGCTGCATCCCGGGAGCGCGGCTCAGGCGCGCGGCAGGACGATCTGGCGCTTGTCCTTCGAAGGCCGGTAGAGCACCGCGGTGTGGCCGATGCGCTGGACCAGCGCGGCGCCGCAGCGCCCGGCCAACTCCGCGATCATCCCGTCGCGCACCTCGCGGTCGTCGGCCGCGACCTTCACCTTGATCAGCTCGTGGTGCTCCAGCGCCAGGTCCACCTCGGCCACCAGCGCATCGGTCACGCCCTTGCCGCCCACCTGCAGCATCGCCTTGAGGTCGTGGGCCTGGCCACGGAGGAAGCGGACCTGGGCGTTGGTGAGGGCGACGGACATGCAGCACGGCGAAGGGGGACGGGAGCGCAGGGTATCATGCAGCCCTCGGCGACCTGCCCCGGGGCAGGCCGCCTTCCCCACCCAAGCCCGTCCCTCGCCGGGCGGGGGACGACCGATGGCGACCCGCAGCAAGTCCAGCCAGCGCTGGCTCAAGGAACACTTCTCCGACCCCTACGTGAAGAAGGCGCAGGCGGAGGGGATGCGTTCGCGCGCGGCGTACAAGCTCGAGGAACTGGTCGAGCGCGACCGCCTGCTCAAGCCCGGGATGGTGGTGGTGGACCTGGGCGCCGCGCCCGGCGGCTGGTCGCAGTGGGTCCGCCAGGAGCTGGACCGCCTGGAGCAGGGGTTGCCCGGCGAGGCCCGCCGCGGGCGGGTGATCGCCAGCGACATCCTGGAGATGCCGACCCTGGCCGGGGTCGAATTCCTTCATGGCGACTTCAGGGACGATGCCGTCCTATCCAGCCTGCTGGCGATGCTGGGCGGCGACAAGGTGGACCTTGTCTTGTCCGACATGGCCCCCAATAAGAGTGGCATGGACGCGGTGGACCAACCGCGCGCGATGCACCTGTCCGAACTGGCGATGGAATTCGCCGACGGCCAGTTGCGGGCGGGCGGCACGTTCCTGATCAAGTTGTTCCAGGGCGTGGGGTTCGACGATTACGTGCGGGAGCTGCGGCGGCGCTATGCCAAGGTGGCGATCCGCAAGCCGGCGGCATCGCGCAAGCGGTCGCCCGAGGTGTACGCGCTGGCGCAAGGCAAGCTGGCGGCGATCAGGTAGGGTGGCGAAGCCGCCCGAGGACAACAGGCAGGACCGAATGAACGATCTCGCGAAGAATCTGCTGCTCTGGGTGGTCGTGGCCGTGGTGCTCATGGTCGTGTTCCAGAGCTTCTCGCCGAAGCTGGCCGGCGCGCCGCAGGAGATCATCTACTCGCAATTCATCGCCGACGTGGAAGCCGACCGCATCCGCAAGGTCGACATCGCCAGCGACGAGCGCACGGTCAAGTTCGAGCGCAGCGACGGCAGCACCGGCAGCACCACCGCGCCGGTGCGCGACAAGGACCTGATCAACGACCTGATCGAGCACAAGGTCGAGATCAAGCAGGCCCCGCCCGACACCGGCATCTCGTTCTGGTCCATCGTGCTGAACTTCCTGCCGGTCCTGCTGATCATCGGCTTCTGGCTGTTCATGATGCGGCAGATGCAGGGCGGCGGCGCCGGCGGCAAGGGCGCGATGTCGTTCGGGCGCTCGCGCGCCAAGATGCTGACCGAGGACCAGACCAAGGTCACCTTCGGCGACGTCGCCGGTTGCGACGAGGCCAAGGAGGAAGTCGCCGAGCTGGTCGAGTTCCTGCGCGACCCCTCGCGCTTCCAGAAGCTGGGCGGCAAGATCCCGCGCGGCGTGCTGATGGTCGGCCCGCCGGGCACCGGCAAGACCCTGCTGGCCAAGGCCATCGCCGGCGAGGCCAAGGTGCCGTTCTTCAGCATCTCCGGCTCGGACTTCGTGGAGATGTTCGTCGGCGTCGGCGCCAGCCGCGTGCGCGACATGTTCGAGCAGGCCAAGAAGCACGCGCCGTGCATCATCTTCATCGACGAGATCGACGCGGTCGGCCGCCATCGCGGCTCCGGCATGGGCGGCGGCCACGACGAGCGCGAGCAGACCCTCAACCAGATGCTGGTCGAGATGGACGGCTTCGAGGGCGGCGAGGGCGTGATCGTGATCGCCGCGACCAACCGTCCCGACGTGCTCGACAAGGCGCTGCTGCGCCCGGGCCGCTTCGACCGCCAGGTCATGGTCGGCCTGCCCGACATCAAGGGCCGCGAGCAGATCCTGAAGGTGCACATGCGCAAGGTGCCGCTGGCCGACGACGTCCGCCCGGACGTGCTGGCGCGCGGCACCCCGGGGTTCTCCGGCGCCGACCTCGCCAACCTGGTCAACGAAGCCGCGCTGTTCGCCGCCCGCCGCAACAAGAAGGCGGTCGACATGCGCGACTTCGAGGACGCCAAGGACAAGATCTACATGGGCCCCGAGCGCCGCAGCATGGTGATGCGCGAGGAAGAGCGGCAGGCGACGGCGTACCACGAGTCCGGCCATGCGGTGGTGGCGATGTCGCTGCCAAAGGCCGACCCGGTGCACAAGGTCACGATCATGCCGCGCGGCTGGGCGTTGGGCGTGACCTGGCAGCTGCCGGAGCACGACGCCCTCAGCAAGTACAAGGACAAGATGCTGGAGGAGATCTCGATCCTGTTCGGCGGCCGCATCGCCGAGGAACTGTTCGTCGGCGAGGTATCGACCGGCGCCTCCAACGACTTCGAGCGCGCGACCAAGCTGGCGCGCGGCATGGTGACCAAGTACGGCATGTCCGACCTGCTCGGCACCATGGTCTACGCCGATGAAGATGCGTCCGGCTTCGGCATGCAGAACAAGACCATTTCCGAGGCCACCCAGCAGAAGGTCGATGCCGAGATCCGCCGCATCCTCGACGAACAATATGCCGTCGCGCGGAAGATCCTCGAGGAGAAGCGCGAGGTGGTCGAGGCGATGACCGCGGCGCTGCTCGAGTGGGAGACGATCGATTCCGAGCAGGTCAAGGCGATCATGGAAGGGCGCGCGCCCAACCCGCCCGCGGGCTGGGTGCAGAAGCCGGGCAAGGACAAGGACGATTCGTCCACCCCGACCGCGCCGGCGATGGCGGATCCCACGCCGCAGACCTGATGCCGCGATGCGCGGCGCCACCGCAACGAGGCCGGGTTCGTCCCGGCCTCTTGCGTTTCAGATCGCCTCGCAGAGCGGCGAGGCCTTGATCCGCTGGACCTGCAGGTCGGTGAGCACCGGGCGTGCAGCACGCACGAAGTCGACCGGGTGCATGAGGTTGTTGCTGGCGTCGCCGATGTGGACCGGGGAAAAGGTCGACCCGAGCAGGATGTGGCAGACCTCGTGCGCGGTGCAGTAGTGGGTCCCGGCGCGCGCCACGACGCAGGCAGGGCGGCCTTTCATGTGCCCGCCACAGCCGTTGAGCGCCTCGCCGAACCGGTCGATGTAATACACCAGGATCCCCGAGCCCGGCGTCGGCCCACCCAGTTGCTGCAGTTCGGCGTATTCGCCGCCGGTCACCTCCCACTCGCACGAGCCATCGACCTGGGTAAGGCGGTCCTGTTCCTCGCGGCTGAGCATCAGGCTGCTGCCGCTGCCGAACTCGATCTTGATGCCGTACGGCGCGTACACGGCCTGGGTGTGCGCGAGGATGCTGTTGAACGGCACGTCGGTCAGGCTGATGCTGCGGAAATGCAGCCGCACCCGATGGGTGAAGGGCCTGCCGGTGTCCGGCATGCCGAGCGCGGCGCGCGTCATCGGCCCGACCAGGCCGTCGACCTTGAGCCCGGCGTCCCGCTGGAACGTGCGCACCGCCTGCCGCGTCAGCGACCCGAAGATCCCGTCCGGCGACAGCCGGGGCGATGGGTAGAGTTGTCTGTTGAGTTCCTGCTGCAGCGTCACGACCTCGGGGCCGCGGCTGCCGATGCTCAAGATGGCCATGGCGCCTCCAATGGGCCGGCATGGTGCGTCTCGGCGGCGCCGCGATGCCATCCGCAGGAAGGTCGGTGGCACGGTCGAACGGGATAGGACGTAGGCCATAGCCGGAGGCAGGGCGTGACCCCGGCCGACGCGTCCGGCAGCCGATGCGCAGATCGCCCGTTTCGCCGAACATATGCGCAATCGCGCTTGATCCGCCGGTCGGCGGCCGCGCATCGGGAGGCGGCATGTTCGACACGGTGGCAACCCTCGACTGCGTCGGGCGCAGCCTGCGGCTCGACCGCCCGCGGGTGATGGGCATCGTCAACGTGACGCCGGATTCGTTCTCCGACGGCGGCGCGCACTTCGACGCCGGCGCGGCGATCGCGCATGGCTTGGCCCTGGCCGCCGAGGGCGCGGACATCCTCGACGTCGGCGGCGAATCGACCCGACCGGGCGCGCAGGCGGTGTCCGTCGAGGAGGAGCTGCGGCGCACGATCCCGGTGGTCGAGGCGCTGTCGCGCCAGCTCGCGATCCCGGTCGGCATCGACACCTCCAAGCCCGAGGTGATGCGCGCGGCGGTGGCGGCCGGCGCCGGGATGATCAACGACGTGTTCGCGCTGCGCCGGGAGGGCGCGCTGGACGCGGCGGCGGCGCTGGGCGTGCCGGTGGTGCTGATGCACATGCAGGGGGAGCCGCGCGGCATGCAGGCGAACCCGGAGTACGACGACGTGGTCGGCGAGGTGCATCGCTTCCTCGCCGAGCGCGTTTTCGCCGCCGAGATGGCCGGCATCCCGCGCACGCGCATCGTGGTCGACCCGGGCTTCGGGTTCGGCAAGACGCGCGAGCACAACCTGCAGTTGCTGGCGCAGCTGCAACGCTTCACCGAACTCGGCGTGCCGGTGCTGGCCGGGCTGTCGCGCAAGCGGACGATCGGCGAACTGACCGGCCGCGACGATCCGCGCGCGCGCGTCCATGGGTCGGTGGCCGCGCACCTGGTCGCCGCGCAACGCGGGGCGATGCTGTTGCGCGTGCACGACGTCGCCGCGACCGTCGATGCGCTGAAGGTGTGGCAGGCGGTCGCTGCGGTGCCCGCGCCACGGGCGCCTGCGCCGAAGCCGGAGATCCGCTGGCCGGAGGACTGAGGCCGGCGATCCGCTCGGCCAGGCTCAGAGCAGCGGGTCGACCGGTAGCCAGTAGGCGAGGCGGGCTACCGCGCGGCGGCCGAAGCTGGCGTCGGGCTCGCGGTCGCGGGTGCCGCCGGCGTCGCGCCACAGCAAGCGCTTGCGCGCGGCGTCCCATTCGATCGCCCAAGCATGCGCCGGGCTGGTCATGGTCTCGAACAGGCCGAGCAGCTGGCCGGCGAGTGCCGCATCGGTGACCAGCAGCCCCTGTTCGGAGTTGAGCTGGATCGAGCGCGGGTCGAGGTTGAGCGAGCCGACGAACACGGTACGACGGTCGATCACCGCGGCCTTGCCGTGCAGGCGCGCGCCGGAGGAGCCGAACAGGCTGCCGGCGGCCTGGTCCTGGCGCGGCTTGAGTTCCCAGAGCCGGACGCCGCCGCGGACCAGCGCCTCGCGGGCGCGCACGTAGCCGCCGTGCACCGCGGCCACGTCGTTGGAGGCCAGCGAGTTGGTGAGGATGCGGATCGGGCGGCCATTGCGCGCGCCGGCAAGCAGCGCCTCGGTGCCGCCGTCGCCGGGCACGAAGTAGGGCGAGATGATGGCGATGTCGCCGGCGCCGGCTTCCATCGCGTCGCGCAGGCCGGCGAGCACCGGCGATGGACGCGCCTCGGGGATCGGCGTCGCCAGCTTGTCGGGGGCGTCGTGCAGCAGCCGCCAGTCCCGCGTCCAGCGCATGCCGAGGTAGCCCGTGCGGATGCGGGCGAGCGCGTCGGCGTCGCCGAGCGCGGCGATCCACTCGGACTCGCCGGCGTCGCGGGCCGGCTTGCGCAGGTTGGCGCGGACGGTATCCAGCGTCAGGGTGGCGGGCATGTCCGGATCGACCGCGCGGATCGGCCAGGCCATGGTCGAGTTCCAGTAGCCGTCGAACGCGGCCTCCAGCGCATCCACCGCAGGGCCGGCGACCAGCAGGTCGAGGTCCTGGAAGTTCGCCTCGGGGCTGGCCATGAAGTATTCGTTGCCGACGTTGCGACCGCCGGTGATCGCCACCCGGCCATCGACGATCCACGACTTGTTGTGCGCGCGTCGGTTGACCCGCTTGAACGAGCCCGCGAATTCCAGCGCGGTGCCGAGCATGCCGTCGCGGGTCGCGAACGGGTTGTACACGCGGATGCTGATGTTGGGGTGGTGGTCCAGCGCCAGCAGCACCTGGCTCTTGGCGCGGGCGTCGAGGTCGTCGAGCAGCACGCGCACGCGTACGCCGCGGTCGGCGGCGTCCAGCACCTCGGCGGCGAGCAGGCGGCCGGTGAGGTCGTCGTGCCAGATGTAACTCTGGATGTCGAGGCTGCGGCCGGCGGCGCGGCTGGTGTAGCCACGCAGCGCGAAGGCTTCCAGCCCGTCGGCCACCAGCCGGAACCCGGATTCGCCGGGGTGGCGTGCGGCAGCCGGCGCGACTTCGGCATCGAGACGGGTGCCGTCGGCGACGGCGATCGCGCGCTGTTCCGGCACGTCCGGCCTGCTCGGCAACTGCGCACAGCCGGCCAGCAGCAGCGCGGCGATCCACCAGCAGCGGCGCAACAGGGTCATCGGAAGGGCGTCGGCCGGCGCGGGTGGGGTCGCCATCCTGCGGATGCCGGAGGCGCCATGCAAGCGGGTGCGCGGCTCACGATGCGGCCCCTTCGCCGGCCTGCCATCGCTGCAGGCGCGGGTGGATCACCCGGAACCACAGCGGCGGGAACAGGGCCAGCACGAACATCGCCGCGTAGCCGCCCGGCAGCTGCGGGCTGTCGGGATGATGGCGCAGCACCTGGTAGCGCCGGGACGCATGCGCATGGTGGTCGGAGTGCCGTTGCAGGTGGAACAGCAGCAGGTTGGTCAGCGCGAAGTCGGCGTTCCAGCTGTGCAGGTGGGTGGTCCGTTCGTAGCGACCATCGGCGAGGCGGCGGCGCGACAGGCCGTAGTGCTCGACGTAGTTGATGATCTCCAGCGCGCATGCGGCCACCAGCCCCTGCACGACGAAGGCCAGCAGCCCGGGCATGCCCAGCACGGCGAAGGCGATGCCCGCCAAGGCGACCCACAGCGCGGACCAGCCCAGCAACTCGTTGCGCCAATGCCAGCCGCGCAGCCCGCGCCGGCGCAGGCGTTCGGCTTCCAGCCGCCAGGCGTTGCGCGTGTTGTGCAGCAGCGCACGCGGCAGGAACCGCCACAGCGACTGGCCGAACCGGGCGCTGGATGCATCCTCGGGGGTGGCGACCTGTACGTGGTGGCCGCGCAGGTGTTCGACCTTGAAGCCGTGGTAGCCCACGCTGGCCAGCAGCAGGCCGCCGGCGACGCGCTCCAGCCGGGTGTCCTTGTGGATCAGTTCGTGCGCCACGTTGATCGCCAGCACGCCGCCGACCACGCCCAGCGAGAGCAGCCAGCCGATGCCGCCCGCCAGCCCGAATCCGGCCTGCGCCCAGTGCCGCAACGACCAGGCCAGCACGGCGTACTGCACCGGCACGGCGAGCAGGGTGAGCAGGCGGAACCAGCGGTCGGCCGCCAGCGTGGCCTCGTCGGCGGGCGCGGGATTGCCGGGGTCGTGGCCTACCGCCTGGTCGGCCAGCGGCAGCAGCACGAACAGGAAGAACAGCGGGAACCAGGCGAACAGGCCGGGATGCCCGCTGCGCGCGCCCAGCCATGCGGCCAGCGGCATCAGCGCCGGCACGACGAACACGATGGCGAACCCGATGCGCTTCCAGAACGGCATGGCGTCTCCCCGTGGCGCCCGCTCGCATGCTAGCGCGCAGGCACGCCTGCGGTAAGCTCCCGCGGTCTCGATGGGGAACCGCGCATGACCGCCAGCACGCCCTTGCTGATCACCTTCGGCATCTACCTGCTGGCCATGGTCGGCATCGGCTTCGTGGCATGGCGGCGCACCCGCGATTTCGACGACTACATCCTCGGCGGGCGCTCGCTGGGCGGCTACGTCACCGCGCTGTCGGCCGGCGCGTCGGACATGAGCGGCTGGCTGCTGATGGGCCTGCCCGGCGCGCTCTACCTCGGCGGCGTGTCGGAGGCGTGGATCGCGCTGGGCCTGGTCGCCGGCGCATGGGCCAACTGGCGCTTCGTCGCCGGGCCGCTGCGGGTCTACACCGAGCTCACCGACAACGCGCTGACCCTGCCGGACTACTTCACCACGCGCTTCGCCGCGGACGGCAAGTGGCTGCGCATCGTGTCCGCGCTGGTCATCCTGGTGTTCTTCGCGATCTACGCGGCCAGCGGGATCGTGGCAGGCGCGCGCCTGTTCGAGAGCGTGTTCGGCCTGCCCTACGCGCAGGCGCTGTGGTGGGGCGCGGCGGCGACCATCGCCTACACCCTGATCGGCGGTTTCCTGGCGGTGAGCTGGACCGACACCGTGCAGGCGACGCTGATGATCTTCGCGCTGATCCTCACCCCGCTGATCGTGATCCTCAGCACCGGCGGACCGGGCGATAGCCTGCAGGCGATCGCCGCGCTCGACCCCGCCCGGCTCGACTGGTTCAAGGGCGGTGAGCTTGGCCTGGTCGGCATCGTGTCGCTGCTGGCCTGGGGCCTGGGCTATTGCGGGCAGCCGCACATCCTGGCGCGCTTCATGGCCGCCGATTCGCTGGCGGTGATCCCGCAGGCGCGGCGGATCGGCATGACCTGGATGATCCTGTGCCTGGCCGGCGCGATGGCCACCGGCTTCTTCGGCATTGCCTATTTCGCGCAGCACCCCGGGCAGGCGGGTCCCGTCGCGGAGAACCACGAGCGGGTATTCATCGCGCTGGCCAACGTGCTGTTCAACCCGTGGATCGCGGGCGTGCTGCTGTCGGCGATCCTCGCCGCGATCATGAGCACGCTGAGCTGCCAGCTGCTGGTCTGCTCGAGTGCGTTGACCGAGGACTTCTACCGCGGCTTCCTGCGCCCCGCCGCCGGCGAGCGCGAGCTGGTGTGGGTCGGGCGCGGGATGGTGCTGGCGGTCGCGCTGCTGGCGATCTTCCTGGCCCGCGACCCCGACAGCCGCGTGCTGGGGCTGGTGAGCTACGCCTGGGCCGGCTTCGGCGCGGCGTTCGGCCCGGTGGTGGTGTTCTCGCTGTTCTGGGAGCGCATGACCCGCGGCGGCGCACTCGCCGGGATGCTGGTGGGCGCGGCCACGGTGGTGCTGTGGAAGCAGACCGGAAGCGCCCTGTACGAAATGGTGCCCGGCGTGATCGCGGCGAGCATCGCGATCGTGGTCGCCAGCCTGTTGTCGCGGGCGCCTGGCGATGCGGTGCGCGCGCGCCACCGGCAGGTGCAGGCCAGCCTGCGCGAGCAGGGCTATTGAGCCGGCGCGCGGCGCCATCGCGATGACGCTGGACCCGCGCCCTCGCGCCCTCGCGCTGATGGGCCCGACCGCCTCGGGCAAGAGCGCGCTGGCGCTGGCGCTGGCCGAGCGGCTGGGCGGCGAGGTGGTGAGCGTGGATTCGGCGCTGGTGTACCGCGGCCTCGACATCGGTGCAGCCAAGCCCACGCGCGCGGAGCAGGCGCAGGTCCGGCACCACCTGCTCGACGTGCGCAATCCCTGGCAACCCTATTCGGCCGCCGAGTTCGCGTCCGATGCGCGGCGCGCGATCGCCGACGTGCTGGCGCGCGGCCGGCTGCCGATCCTCGCCGGCGGCACCGGCCTGTACTTCCGCGCCTTGATCGAGGGCCTGGCCGAGATGCCCGAGGCCGACGAAGCGATGCGCGCCGCGATCGCCGCGGACGCCGGCGAACGCGGCTGGGCGTCGTTGCATGCCGAGCTGGCGGCGGTGGATCCCGAAGCGGCCGCGCGCATCCACGCCACCGATGCGCAACGCATCCAGCGCGCGCTGGAGGTGCATCGCCTCAGCGGCCGGCCCATCAGCGCATGGCAGCGCGAGGCCGGCGGTGCGCGGCTGCCGGTCAACGTGCTCAAGCTCGTGCTGGCACCGGCGGATCGCGCGGTCCTGCACGCACGCATCGCTGTTCGCTTCGACGCGATGCTGGAGGCTGGCTTCCTCGACGAGGTGCGGGCCTTGCGCGCATTGCCGGAACTCGCCGCGCATCCGCACCCGCTGGACCTGCCGGCCTTGCGCGCGGTGGGCTACCGGCAGGCGTGGGCGTTCCTCGACGGGGCATCGACGCCGACGGAATTCCGCGAGCGCGCGATCGCCGCCACCCGCCAGCTGGCCAAGCGCCAGTGGACCTGGTTGCGCGGCGAACTCGACGCGCGGTGGTTCGACCCCTTGACCCAGCGCACGGAACTCGAGGCGGCGGTGGCGGCGTTCCTGCCGCGCGGCGGCGCAAACGCCCCGTCCTGAGCTAACATCGGCCCGTGGCCCCCGAACGCGGGCGGCCGCGGGGCCTGGGGACACGTCGGCGACGTCGGGCCCACGACGACAAACAACAACACGCTTCGAAGAAGCGGCAGCAGTGGGGAACACATGTCCAAGGGACAATCCTTGCAGGATCCTTTCCTGAACGCCTTGCGCCGCGAGCGCGTGCCGGTGTCGATCTACCTGGTCAACGGGATCAAGTTGCAGGGCACCATCGAATCGTTCGACCAGTTCGTGGTCCTGCTGCGCAGCACGGTCAGCCAGATGGTGTACAAGCACGCCATCTCGACCGTGGTCCCGGCGCGCAACGTGCGGATCGGGATGACCGGGGCCGACGAGGACGAACCGGCGGCCGCCGAATAGGCCTTGCATTCGCCGCGGCCGCCCGCATCTACGGCCCGATGCCGACCCATTTGTTCGAACGCTCCCGCGGGGGCGAGACCGCGCTGCTGATCCAGCCCCATGCCGGCGGGCCGCCGGGCGAAGGCGTGCTCGAGGAGTTCGGCGAGCTCGCGCGCTCGGCCGGCGCGACGGTGGCCGCGGTGCTGACCGCGAAGATCGACAAGCCCAGCCCGGCCACCCTGGTCGGGTCCGGCAAGCTGGACGAGGTCAAGGCCGCCTGCGAGGCCACCGGCGCAGACCTGGTGCTGGTGAACCACGCGCTGACGCCGGTGCAGGAACGCAACCTCGAGAAGGTCCTGGGCCGCCGCGTGGTCGACCGCACCGGGCTGATCCTCGACATCTTCGCCCAGCGCGCGCGCAGCCACGAGGGCAAGCTGCAGGTGGAGCTGGCGCAACTGCGCCACATGGCCACCCGCCTGGTCCGTGGCTGGACCCACCTCGAGCGCCAGCGCGGCGGCGCCATCGGCCTTCGCGGCCCCGGCGAAACCCAGCTGGAAACCGACCGCCGCCTGCTGCAGAAGCGGGTGGACATGTTGCAGAAGCGGTTGGAGAAGGTGGAGGTCCAGCACACCCAGATGCGTCGCGCGCGGGTGCGCAGCGAGTTGCCGCGGGTGGCCCTGGTCGGCTACACGAATGCGGGCAAATCGACCCTGTTCAACGCGCTGACCGGCGCCGATGCCTACGCCGCCGACCAGTTGTTCGCGACCCTGGACCCGACGGTGCGCCGGATCGAGCTTGCGGGTGGCGGGGTAGTGCTGGCCGATACCGTCGGCTTCGTGCGCGACCTGCCGCACGAACTGGTCGCCGCGTTCCGCTCCACCCTGAGCGAGGCGCGCGAGGCCGACCTGCTGTTGCACGTCATCGACGCCGACGACCCGCTGCGCGAGGAGCGCATGGCGCAGGTCGATGCCGTGCTGCGCGAGATCGGGGCCGGCGACATCCCGCAACTGCTGGTGTTCAACAAGATCGACCGCATCGAGGGCGCCGAGCCGCGCATCGACCAGCGCGGCGAGGATCGCCACGCGGTGTGGCTGTCGGCGCGCGACGGGCTGGGCCTGGACCTGCTGCGCGAGGCGCTCGGCGACCGCCTGGGCCTGCGGCGGGTGATGGGCGAGGTGCTGCTGCCGACCGATGCCGGCCGGTTGCGGGCGCGCCTGCACGCGCTGGGCGCGATCCGCGACGAGGACCATGACGCGGACGGCTGGCGCCTGCGCGTGGACCTGCCGCTGGCGGATGCGGCGCGGCTGGCCGCGCAGCCTGATGGCGGCCCGTTGCGCCCCTTGTTGCCGGCGACCGAGCCCGACCTTCCCGTAGAATCCTGCGCATGAGCATCGAACCGAGCGGCCCGCAGCGGCCCGATCCGGCCACCATGGCCTGGAATACCCCCGGCGGCGGCCAGCCAGGCCGTTCGCGCGGCAATGGCAGCGGCCTGGGCAACCTGTTCGACCGCTTGCCGAGCTTCGGCGGCGGTGGCGGCAACCTGCGCTGGCTGTGGGTGGTGCTGGCGCTGTGGCTGGCCTTCAACTGCTTCGTGCTGGTCGCCGAGCAGCAGCGTGGCGTGGTCCTGCGCTTCGGCCAGTTCGTGCGAACCATGCAGCCCGGCCCCAACCTCAAGCTGCCGTGGCCGCTGGAGCGGGTCATCAAGGTCAACGCGACCGAGATCAAGACCTTCAGCGACACGGTGCCGGTGCTGACCCGCGACGAGAACATCGTCAGCGTGGAGATCAACGTGCAGTACCGCATCGGCGATCCCGAGCTCTACCTGTTCGGCACGCGCAGCGCCGACGATGTGTTGAAGGAAGCCACCCTGAGCGCGGTCCGCGAGCAGGTCGGCCGTTCCGAGCTGGATACCGTGCTTGGCGCGCGCAACGCGCTGGCGGTGTCGTCCAAGCAGACCCTCCAGCGTGCATTGCAGGACTACCGCACCGGCCTGGTGGTGACCGAGCTCAACCTGCCGAACGCGCGCCCGCCGGAGGAGGTCAAGCCGGCCTTCGACGACGTCAACGGCGCGCAACAGGACAAGGACCGGCTGAAGAACGAGGCCGAGGCCTACGCCAGCAAGATCGTGCCCGAGGCCCGCGGCCAGGCGGCGCGCGTGCGCACCGTGGCCGAAGGCTACCGCGCGGCCTCGATCGCCCGCGCGACCGGCGACGCGGAACGCTTCAGCCTGCTGGTCGAGCAGTACAAGGCGGCCCCGGAGGTCACCCGCAAGCGCCTGTGGCTGGAGACGGTGCAGGAAGTGCTGGCGGAGAACCGCAAGGTGGTCGGTGGCGATGGGCGCCAGTTGATCTACGTGCCGATGGCCGGTGCGACCGGGACCGCTCCCGCGGCGGCGCAGCAGGCGATCGTCCCGGAGCTGGTCTCGCCGGTGGTCGGCGCGACGCCCGCCGATTCCGTGCGCAATGGCCGGCAGCCGCGCCCGCAGGGCCGCGAGGAGGTGCAGCGATGAAGTATTCCGCCTGGATGCCGGCCGCGCTCGCCGCGCTGCTGCTGTTGCTCGGCTCGGTGTTCGTGGTCAGCGAAGGCCAGACCGCGATCGTGCTCAACCTCGGCAAGGTGGTGCGCACCGACCTCAAGCCCGGCCTGCACTTCAAGCTGCCGCTGGTCGAATCCGCGCGCATCTTCGACCGTCGCCTGCAGATCCTGGCGGCGGAACCCGAGCGCTACCTGACCTCGGAGAAGAAGGACGTCAGCGTCGACTTCTTCGCCATCGGCCGGATCTCCAACGTGCGCGATTTCTACCGCGCCACCAACGGCGACGAGAAGGTCGCCGCCGATCGCCTCGCGCCGATCATCAAGGACGCGCTGCGCAACGAGATCAATGCGCACACCCTGCAGCAGGTGGTCTCCGGCGACCGCTCCAAGGTGCTGGCGACCCAGCTGGCCGCGATCAACAAGGGTGCGGCCACCCTGGGCGTGCAGATCTCCGACATCCGCATCAAGCGCATCGACCTGCCGACCGGTGGCGAGGTGATCGAGCAGGTCTACCGCCGGATGCGCGCGCAGCGCCAGCAGGTGGCGAGCCAGCTACGCGCCGAAGGCCAGGAAACCAAGCAGAAGATCGAGTCCGAGGCCGACCGCCAGAGCCAGGTGCTGCTGGCCGAGGCCGAGCGCGACGCGCAGAAGCTGCGCGGCGAAGGCGATGCGGAGGCCGCGCGGATCTATGCGCAGGCCGCGCAGCGCGACCCCGGCTTCTACGCCTTCCAGCGCAGCCTCGAGGCGTACCGGCAGGCCTTCGCCGGTGGCGATTCGGTGATCGTGCTGGAGCGCAACGACCCGTTCCTGCAGTACCTGCGCAGCGATCGATGATCGGCATCGCAACGAGTCCGTTGCGAGCGAAGGCAGGCGGATCGCAGGGGAGCGCAGGAAGCGGAGCGTACTGGGTGGTACGTGAGCATTCCGAGCACCGCCTGCGGTTCGCATGCCGGGCGCAGCAGGAGTCGTTGCGATGACGGACCTGTGGGCGGCGCTGTGCTTGGTCGCGGTGATCGAGGGCCTGTTCCTGTTCGCCGCCCCCGGCGGCTGGAAGCGCGCCGCCGAGCAGTTGCAGAACATGCCCGACGAGCACGTGCGCCGGGTCGGCGGGATCGTCCTGATCCTCGGCCTGGTGTCGCTCTGGTTGGTCCGCGGAGGCTGAGCGCGCGCCGCGGTCATCGCCGCTTCATGCGGGCATGCCCCTTCCGGCGCCGAAGCCGGTAGAATGCCCGAAAGCCGGGGCACGCCTCGGCTTTTCTCACGTCTGGAGCACGGAAATGGGTCAGTCAGTCGTCGTACTCGGCGCGCAATGGGGCGATGAAGGCAAGGGCAAGATCGTCGACCTGCTGACGCAGGACATCGGCGCGGTGGTGCGCTTCCAGGGCGGCCACAACGCCGGCCACACGCTGGTGATCGGCGGCAAGAAGACCGTGCTGCACCTGATCCCGTCCGGCATCCTGCGCGACGACGCGCTGTGCCTGATCGGCAACGGCGTGGTCCTGCACCCGGGCGCGCTGCGCAAGGAGATCGCCGAGCTGGAAGGCAACGGCGTGGAAGTGCGTTCGCGCCTCAAGATCAGCCCGGCGACGCCGCTGATCATGCCGTACCACATCGCCCTGGACCAGGCGCGCGAGAAGGCCGCCGGCAAGTCGGCGATCGGCACCACCGGCCGCGGCATCGGCCCGGCCTACGAGGACAAGGTGGCGCGTCGCGGCATCCGCGTGGCCGACCTGCATTACCCGAACGAACTGGCCGACAAGCTGCGCGCGGCGCTGGATTACCACAACTTCGTGCTGACCCAGTACCTCAAGGTCGACGCGGTCGATTTCCAGCAGACGCTGGACGAGGCGCTGGCGTTCGGCGAATACATCGAGCCGATGAAGGCCGACGTGGCCGGCATCCTGCACGACCTGCGCAAGGCCGGGAAGAAGGTGCTGTTCGAGGGCGCGCAGGGCTCGCTGCTCGACATCGACCACGGCACCTATCCCTACGTCACCTCGTCGAACACCACGGTTGGCGGCGCGCTCGCGGGCACCGGCGTCGGCGCGGACGCGATCGACTACGTGCTCGGCATCGCCAAGGCCTACGCCACGCGCGTCGGCGGCGGCCCGTTCCCGACCGAGCTCGACGACGCCGTCGGGCAGGGCATCCGCGACCGCGGCCAGGAATACGGCGCGACCACCGGTCGCCCGCGTCGCTGCGGCTGGATGGACATCGTGGCGCTGAAGCGCGCGGTGGCGATCAACGGCATCAGCGGCCTGTGCATCACCAAGCTCGACATCCTCGACGGCATGGACACGCTGAAGATGTGCATCGCCTACGAGTACCACGGCAAGCGCACCGAGTACGCGCCGCTGGACGCCAAGGGCTGGGACGAGTGCACGCCGGTCTACCTGGAGTTCCCGGGGTGGCAGGAGTCGACCGCCGGCATCACCGAATGGGACAAGCTGCCGCCGGCCGCCCGCGCCTACCTGCGCGCGCTGGAGGAACTGGCGGGTTGCCCGCTGGCGATCGTCAGCACCGGGCCCGACCGCGACGCCAACATCGTCCTGCGCGATCCGTTCGCCTGAGCCCCACGCGCTCCGTACGCGCTGGTATGCTGCTGCGATGCAGCATGCCCCGCACCCGGGACTCGTCCCGCATCCCCGCGAAGAACTGGCCAATGCGCTGACCCACGGGGTCGGCGCGGCGGCGGCGCTGGCCGCCGGTGCGGTGCTGGTCACCCTGGCCGCGCTGCGCGGCGACGGCTGGATCCTGGCCGGCTCGATCGTGTTCGGGGTGGCGATGCTGCTGCTGTACACCGCGTCGACCCTGTACCACGCGGTCACCCATCCGGTGGTCAAGGGTCGGCTGAAAGTGTTCGACCACTGCGCGATCTACCTGCTGATCGCGGGCACCTACACCCCGTTCACCCTGGTCGGCCTGCGCGGCCCGACCGGCTGGTGGCTGTTCGGCGCGATCTGGACGCTGGCGCTGGCCGGCGTGGTGTTCAAGCTTTTCTACACCGGGCGGTTCCGGCGGCTGTCCACCTTCATCTACATTGCGATGGGCTGGCTGGTGGTGGTCGCGGCCAAGCCGATGTTCCACGCGCTGGATGCGGCCACCCTGGCCTGGTTGCTGGCCGGCGGCATCGCCTACACCGCGGGCACGGCGTTCTACTTGCGCCCGCACGCGCGCTGGTCGCATGCGATCTGGCACCTGTTCGTGATCGTCGGCAGCCTCTGCCACTACGTCGCGGTGATGCGCCACCTGCTCTGAGCCGGGGCCAGCCATGACTTCCGGGTCTGGGGGAGGTCCGCGCAGGCGCGGATGATGCCGGCTTCGCCCGGTGCCCCGTGGCGTCTCCCCCATTCTCCCGAGGATTCCGCATGCACCGTTCCCTGGTGGCTGTCGCCATTTCCCTGGCCCTGGGCGGCATCGCCCAGGCCGCGCCCGCCGACGCCGGCACCACGCCGCATCCGCCGCTGGTGCGCGCCACTACCCAGCTGCCGCGCACCGTGGTGCCGAGTCATTACGCGATCGAGGTCACCCCGCACGCCGACCGCCTGGCCTTCGACGGCAAGGTGAAGATCGACCTCGAAGTGCTGGTACCGACCGACCGCATCGTCCTGCAGGCGCTGGGCATGACCTTCGCCAACAGCACGCTGGCGGCGGCGGGCGGCACGCCGATGCCGGCCAGGGTCAGCCTGGACGAAGCCGCGCAGACCGCGACCTTCGCCTTCGCCGCGCCGCTGGCGCCGGGGCGCTACGTGCTGTCCACCGACTACGCCGGCACCATCAACACGCAGGCGAACGGCCTGTTCGCGCTCGACTACCCCACGGCCGCGGGCAAGAAGCGCGCGCTGTACACGCAGTTCGAGAACTCCGATGCGCGCCGCTTCGTGCCGTCCTGGGACGAGCCCAACTACAAGGCGACCTTCGACCTGGCGGTGAACGCGCCGGCCGGCGACATGGTGGTCAGCAACATGCCGGTGGCGAGCACGGGCGCTGGCCCGGGCGGCCTGCGCCGCACGGTGTTCAAGACCTCTCCGCGGATGTCGACCTACCTGCTGTTCCTCGGGGTCGGCGATTTCGAGCGCGCCACCCTGGCCGGCGACAACGGCACCGAGATCGGCGTCATCGCCCAGCGCGGCAAGGTCGGGCAGGCGCGGTATGCGCTGGACGCCAGCCGCGACGTGCTGCGCGAGTACAACGACTACTTCGGCGTGCCGTACCCGCTGCCCAAGCTGGACAACATCGCCGCCCCGGGCCGCAGCCAGTTCTTCAGCGCGATGGAGAACTGGGGCGCGATCTTCACCTTCGAGTATTCGCTGCTGCTCGACCCCGCGACCTCGAACGTCTCCGACGAGCAGCGCGTGTTCACCACCGCGGCGCACGAGATCGCCCACCAGTGGTTCGGCAACCTGGTGACCATGGCGTGGTGGGACGACCTGTGGCTCAACGAGGGCTTCGCGACCTGGATGGAGGGGCGCACGACCCGCAAGCTGCACCCGGAGTGGGACCAGGACCACGTGGATGCCGCCTACACCAGCCGCGGGCCAATGGTGCGCGACGCCTATGCGACCACCCACCCGGTGGTCCAGCATGTGGAGACCGTGGAGCAGGCCAGCCAGGCCTTCGACGGGATCACCTACGGCAAGGGCTCGGCGGTGATCAACATGCTGGAGGATTACGTCGGCGCCGACGCATGGCGCGCCGGCGTGCGCAGCTACATCGCCAAGCGCGCCTACGGCAATGCGCTGACCGACGACCTGTGGGCCGAGGTCGACCGCGCGGCGCCAGGCCGCCAGTTCACCCAGGTGGCGCACGATTTCACCCTGCAGCCCGGCGTGCCGTTGATCAAGGCCAGCGCGACCTGCAGCAACGGCCGCACGACGGTGGCGCTGGAACAGGGCGAGTTCACCGTGGATCGTCCGGACAAGACGCCGTTGCGTTGGCGGGTGCCGGTCGCGGTGCGCGGCGGCGACGGCACCGTGGCCAAGGTCCTGGTCGACGGCAAGGCCAGCGTCGAACTGCCGGGCTGCGCCCCGGTGCTGGTCAACGACGGGCAGAAGGGCTACTTCCGCACCCTGTACGCCCCGGCGCAGTTCAAGGCACTCGGCGACGGCTTCGCCGGCCTGCCGGTGGTCGACCAGTTGGGCCTGATGCTGGACGCGAGCGCGCTGGCGGCGGTCGGCCTGCAGCCGGAATCCGACATGCTCGACCTGACCACCAAGGTGCCGCTGGATGGCTCGCCCAACCTCTGGCAGCTGGTGGCCGGCACGTTGGGCGGCATCGACGACCTCTACCAGGGCAATGCTCGCCAGCCCGCGTTCCGCGCCTATGCGCGCACTCGCCTGTCGCCGAAGTTCGAGCAACTCGGCTGGGAGTCCCGTGCCGGCGACTCCGCCACCACCAAGCAGCTGCGCACCAGCCTGATCGGCATCCTCAGCACGCTGGGCGACGACAAGGTGGTGGCCGAGGCGCGCCGGCGCTTCGCCGCGTTCGAGGCCGATCCCGCCTCGCTGCCGGCCGACCTGCGGCGCACCGTGCTCGGCATCGTCGCGCGCAACGCGGACGCCGCCACCTGGGACCGCCTGCATGCGCTCGCGCGCAAGGAAACCACCTCGCTCCTGCGCGACCAGTACTACGGCCTGCTCGCATCGGCGAAGGACCCGGCACTGGCGCAGCGCGCGCTGGAGATGGCACTGACCGACGAACCCGGCGCGACCAATGCCGCGGATATGATCGCGCGCGTGGCCGACGAACACCCGGAGATGGCCTTCGCGTTCGCCGTCGCGCACCGTGCCCAGGTCGACCAGCTGGTCGACTCCACCTCGCGCGCCCGTTACTACCCGGGGCTCGCCGCCGGCAGCGTGGATCCGGCGATGGTCGGCAAGATCCGCAGCTTCGCCGAGGCGCACATCGCGCCGACCTCGCGCCGCGACACCGAGACCGTGGCCGCCGGCATCGAAACCCGGATCAAGCTGCGTGCAAAGCGGTTCCCGCAGGTCGACGCCTGGTTGCAGCGGCAGGGCCGCTGACCGGCGCCGCCTGGATACGAGACCCACCATAACGAACAGGCCCCGCGATGCGGGGCCTGTTGGTCTTGCGCGGGAGCCCGCTGTCACCAGAGGTCGTACTCGACCAGGAAGGTGTAGGCACGGCCGCGCGGGTCGGCGATGCGCGGCTCCCAGCCGGCGCCGGCCGCGAAGTCGTTCTGGTGCGCGGTGAACGGCGGATCCTGGTTGAACAGGTTCTTGATGCCGAAGCCCAGCTTCAGCCGCTCGATCCCGGTCCAGGTCACGTTGTAGTTGTAGGTCGTGTAGCCCTCGACGCGCGGGTTCCAGCCGTCCGGGATGTAGCTCGGGAAGCTGGCGGCCGGCTCGTCGTAGTAGCCGTCGCGGTGGATCTGGGTGAAGGTGTGCGACCAGGCCTCGCGGGTCCAGTTGAAGCTGAGCGTGTGCTTCCAGCGGATCGGCAGGTTGTAGTAGCGCACGTACTTGCCGATCAGGTTGCTGCTGTAGGGCAGGGTCTCCAGCGCCTTGGTCTTGAACATGTTCAAGTAGCTGCCGTTGAGGTTGATGTTCCAACGGCCACCCGCCAGCTCGCCATTGAAGTTGGCGTCGAGCTCGATGCCGCGGGTGAGGCTGCCGCCCGAGTTGATGTAGCGGCGGTCGATCGCCACCACCTCGCCGCTGGCATCGCGGATCCAGTTCGCCTCGAACTCGTCGTAGTAGGTGATCAGCACGTCGCGCGCGGCGGCGCGGATGGTGTTGGTGCGCTCGATTTCCCACCAGTCCAGGGCGATGTTGAAGCGGTCCATCGGCGAGTAGACCAGGCCGAAGCTCTTCTGGGTCGACTCCTCCGGCGCCAGCTGCGGGTTGCCGCCGAACAGCTCGACCGGGCGGATGATCTCGCAACCGGCGACGCTCGGGTTGGCCTTGCCGCTGGGGCAGGTGGCCGGGTCGGCGAGGTCCTGGCCGGTGTACTGCACTTCGCTGATCCCGTTGTACAGCTGGTTGAAGTTCGGGACCTTGAAGCCGGTGCTGTAGGCGCCGCGGAACAGCAGCGAGTCGAACGGCTTGTAGCGGAACGACACCTTCGGGTTGGTGGTCGAGCCGAAGCCGCTGTAATCGTCGTAGCGGCCGGCCAGGTTCAGGTCGAAGTTCTTGAACACCGGCAGGTTGAACTCGACGTAGGCGGCCTTGATGTCGCGGCTGACGTCGCCGAGCGCGTTGGCGTCGTCGAACGGGGCATTGAACACCGCGCGCTTGTCGGTGCGCTGGTCGCCGTCGAACTTGTATTCCTCGCGGCGCAGGTCGATGCCGGCCGCCATTGCGATGCTGCCGCCCGGCAGGGTGAAGAAGCCGAGTTCGCCCGAGACCGAGGCATCCAGCTCGGTAACGATGGATTCGCCGCCGTAGAGCTTCACGCCCGCCGCGGACGCGGCATCCAGCGCGGCCATCGCCTCGGCCGACTGGGCCTGTCCCGGGGCCAGGAACGGGTTGATCAGGCCGCTGCCGAGCGCCGCCTTGAGCGCATCGGTGTAATGGAAGCCGGTGCCGAGGATCGACTCCGACTTGCTCGACGCGCGCGACAGGCCGACGTCGTAGGTCCAGTCGCCGAGCATGCCGCCGATGCCGGCGACGAAGCGGTAGGAGTCCGTGGTGGTCTCGATCTGGCGCGGGCCGCAGGCCATGCAGCGCCAGCGGTAGGCGATCGGCGCGCCGTAGTTGAGCTGGCCGGCGCCGAAGTAGGCGGCTAACGCGTTGTAGACCTTGTCGTAGGTGGCCTTGGTGGTCGCGTTGAGCGGATACCAGGTGGTCGGGCCGAGCGACGTCGCGGCGGTGCTGGTGCTGGAGGAAATCTGGTTGGGCTCGAAGGTCTTGGCGACCTTGACCTTGGAACCGGTCAGCTCGACGTAGGCCTCGTGCTGCTCGCCGATGCGGAAGGTGGCGCGGCCGATGAAGTCCACGCTGTCCACCGGCTGCTGGATCACCGCGGCCGCCGGGTAGTCCCAGGCGCAGGCGTACTTGGAGCTCAGCGAGTTCCAGGAGCGGTAGGCGTAGGGACCCATGTTCGGTCCGGCGGCCTCGCAGCCCTCGGCGCCCGGCAGGTTGTAGATGTTGACCGCGGTGAGGCGGGTGGCATTGCCGGGCTCGAACACGCCGCCCTTCAGCAGGCTGGTCGAACCCACGCCGCTGGTGCCGAGGCTGAACACCGTCGCGAACGGCGTACCGCGGGTATCCGGCGACAGCCCGCGTTCCGGCTGGAAAGAATTCGAGAAATCGCGGTCGTCGCCGCGCAGGATGGTGTTGCGCTTGACGCTCACCGTGCCGAACGCATTCCAGCCATCCTTGTCGAGGTCGCCGTGGCCGAACAGCAGGCTGCTGCGGTAGACGTTGCCGCCGCCTGCCTCGGTGACGTCGACGAAGCCGGTGACCTGTGCGCCCTGGTAGTCGCGCTTGGTGATGAAGTTGATCACGCCGCCGATCGCGTCGGTGCCGTAGATCGCCGACGCGCCGTCGCGCAGCACCTCGACGCGCTCGATCGCGGCGAACGGGATGGAGTTGAGGTCGACCGCGCGGCCCTTCAGGCCATGGGTGGCGACGCGGCGCCCGTTGAGCAGCACCAGCGTGGCGTCGGAGCCCTGGCCGCGGAGGTTGGCACCCGACACGCCGTTGTCGCCGCGCAGGGTGTCCTGCACGATGCCGGCGTTGCTGGCGAGGTTGTCGGATCCGTTGCTGGCGATGTTGAGGTACATCAGCAACTGCTCGGCGGAGGTGATGCCCTGGGCATCGATCTCCTGCTTGGTGATCGAGGTGATCGGCAGCGCCTGCTCGATCTCGACGCGCTTGATGCGCGAACCGGTGACGGTGACCTGGTCGAGGGTCTTGACCGTGGGCTTGGCGTCCTTCGACCCGGCCTCCTGGGCCATGGCGGGCAACGCGGGGGCGGCGAGCGCGGCCAGCAGGGCGGCGCACAGGCGATGGGTGGCGGGCGTGGTGCGGACAGGCATGGACATCTCCCCAAGGGTGGTCAGGATGGGATGCCGGGCTGCAATCCTTCGCGGGTGCGGCCACCACCTCCCCAGGAGCGGCCGCGGACGGGCATCACCCCCGCACTGTAGCCGCTCGGGGGTGGGTTTGGCGATCCGGTCCAGGCAGCGGCCGCCGCGCCGGCCGCGCGGGGCGCGGCAGGTGGGCGGTGCGCCGCGGAGTCGGCGAGGCGGCGCCGGCGGTCAGCCGACGTTCGGCTCGCTGAAGGCCTCGGGCTCGCCCTTGAAGTCGCCGATCGGCACGCAGGCGCAGAACACGTTCTTGTCGCCGTAGACGTTGTCGACGCGCGCCACCGGCGGCCAGTACTTCTGCTGCCTGAGCGTGGCCAGCGGGAACACCGCCAGTTCGCGGCCGTAGCCATGCGTCCACTCGGTCGCCGCAGCCTGCGTCGCGGTGTGCGGGGCGTGCTTGAGCGGGTTGTCCTCGCGGTCGAGCTCGCCGCGCTCGACCATCCGGATCTCCTCGCGGATCTGGATCATCGCGTCGATGAAGCGGTCGAGCTCGTGCAGCGATTCAGACTCGGTCGGCTCCACCATCAGGGTGCCGGCGACCGGGAAGCTCAGCGTCGGCGCATGGAAGCCGAAGTCGATCAGGCGCTTGGCCACGTCCTCGGCGCTGATCCCGGTGGCGTCCTTCAGCGGGCGCAGGTCGAGGATGCACTCGTGCGCGACCAGGCCGTTGCGGCCGGTGTACAGGGTCTCGTAGTGCGGCGCGAGGCGGGTGGCGATGTAGTTGGCGTTGAGCAGCGCGACCTGGGTGGCCTTGCGCAGGCCGGAGGCGCCCATCATCGCGATGTACATCCAGCTGATCGGCAGGATGCTGGCGCTGCCGAAGCTCGCCGCGGAGACCATCGCGCCGCCGCCGGTGCCTTCGGTGCGGATGCCGTCCCCGCCGAAGGCCTTGGGCAGGTAGGGCGCCAGGTGCGCCTTCACCGCGCAGGGGCCGACGCCCGGGCCGCCGCCGCCGTGCGGGATGCAGAAGGTCTTGTGCAGGTTGAGGTGGCTGACGTCCGAGCCCCACTTGCCGGGCTTGGCCACGCCGACCAGCGCGTTCATGTTGGCGCCGTCGGTGTACACCTGCCCGCCGTGCGCATGCACGATGTCGCAGATCGCGACCACGTCCTCCTCGAACACGCCGTGCGTCGAGGGGTAGGTGATCATGATCGCGGCGAGGCGGTCGCTGTACTTCTCCGCGTTGCGGCGGATGTCCTCGACGTCCACGTTGCCGTTGCCGTCGCACTTGGTCACCACCACCTGCATGCCACACATCTGCGCGCTGGCCGGGTTGGTGCCGTGCGCGGATTCCGGGATCAGGCAGATGTCGCGGTGGCCCTCGCCGCGGGCGCGGTGGTAGGCGCGGATCGCCAGCAGGCCGGCGTACTCGCCCTGCGCGCCGGAATTGGGCTGCAGGCTGACCGCGTCGTAGCCGGTGCATTCGACCAGCATCGCCTCCAGCCCCGCGATCAGTTCCTGGTAACCCTGCACCTGGTCGGCCGGCGCCAGCGGGTGGATGTTGGCGAATTCCGGCCAGGTCACCGGGATCATCTCCGCGGTGGCGTTGAGCTTCATCGTGCAGCTGCCCAGCGGGATCATGGTGCGATCCATCGCCAGGTCCTTGTCCGCCAGCGAGCGCATGTAGCGCAGCAGTTCGTGCTCGCTGTGGTGGGTGTTGAACACCGGGTGGGTCAGGAACGCGCTGGTGCGGCGCAGGTGGGCCGGCACCAGGTCCGGCGCACTGGCGTCGAGCGCGTCGATGTCGGGCAGGGCGGCGTCGTCGCCGCCGAAGATCCGCCACAGCAGGGCGAGGTCGGCGCGCGTGGTGGTCTCGTCCAGCGACACGCACAGCGAGCCGTTGCCGCGCACGCGCAGGTTGGCGCCGAGGTCGCGCGCGCGCGCGGCGATCGCGGCGTTGCGCTCGCCGGCGTCGATGCACAGGGTGTCGAAGGCGGTGGCATGCACGCTGGCGTGGCCCAGCGTGCGCAGGCCGGCGGCGAGCACGGCGGTGTAGCGCGCGACCCGCGCGGCGATCCGCGCGAGGCCCTCGGGGCCGTGGTAGACCGCGTACATCGAGGCCATCACCGCCAGCAGCACCTGCGCCGTGCAGATGTTGGAGGTGGCCTTCTCGCGGCGGATGTGCTGCTCGCGGGTCTGCAGGGTGAGGCGATAGGCCGGCTGGCCCTCGGCATCGACCGAGACGCCGATCAGGCGGCCCGGCATCGAGCGCTTGAACGCGTCCTTGCAGGCCATGAACGCGGCATGCGGGCCGCCGAAGCCGAACGGCACGCCGAAGCGCTGGGTGTTGCCGACCACGATGTCGGCGCCCATCTCGCCCGGCGGCTTGAGCAGGGCCAGCGCGAGCAGGTCGGTGGCGACCACCAGCAGCGCCTGGTGCGCATGGATGGCATCGGCATCCTTCGACCAGTCGTCGATCCAGCCGCTCGAGGCCGGGTACTGTACCAGCACGCCGAAGTAATCGCCGGCGGCGATCGCGGCGTGGAAGGCATCGGTGCCGCGCACCACGTCGACCTGGATGCCCAGCGGCTCGGCGCGGGTCTGCAGCAGTTCGATGGTCTGCGGGTGGGTGTCGCCGGCGACCACGAAGCGATTGGAACGGGACTTGGCCGAGCGCTTGGCCAGGGTCATCGCCTCGGCCGCCGCCGTGGCCTCGTCCAGCAGCGAGGCGTTGGCGATCTCCATGCCCGTCAGCTCGGCGCACATGGTCTGGAAGTTGATCAGCGCCTCCATCCGGCCCTGCGAGATCTCCGCCTGGTACGGCGTGTACGCGGTGTACCAGGCCGGGTTCTCGAGGATGTTGCGGAGGATGACGTTGGGCGTGTGGGTGCCGTAGTAGCCCTGGCCGATGAAGCTGCGGAACACCCGGTTCTTGCCGGCGATCGCGCGGATCTTCGCCAGCGCCTCGACCTCGCTCACCGCCTCAGGCAGGGCCAGCGGCGCGGCCGACTTGATGCTGGCGGGGACGATGGCGTCGGTCAGCGCCTCCAGCGAATCGTGGCCGACGGCCTGCAGCATGTGCGCGACCTCGGCATCGTTCGGGCCGATGTGGCGTGCGATGAAGGCGTCGTGGTGCTCGAGCGAGGCGAGCGGCGTGCGAGAGGTCATGGCGGCATCCGGAAGCGCATCGGTGCAGGGCACGTCGCGCGTGAAAGGGGATGCCCGCTCTGTCCTTTTGCCTGAGAGTTTGGAAGCGCGTGGGCGGGGAGGGGGTCCGCGCGGCTTCTTGCCCCTTCGGCGCCGGTGCCGCATCCATCGCGGGCCGGTCTCTCCAGAGTGTGGTCACACGGCGGTCTTCGGCCTGAGCGATTCCGGGCGGTTGCGCCTTCGGCAGCGCGCCAAGGCCTGGCGGCCCGCGCGCTTCTCCCTCCGTGCGGCGGAATTATACCCCGGAGGCCGGTGCCGGTCGCCGCTTCATCCAGAGGTAGACCGGCGCGCCTGCCAGCAGCAGGACCGCGCCCCAGCCCAGCGCTTCGGCGCCCGCGCCGGACAATGCAAACAGGCTGTAGAGCAGGGCCAGCAGCGCGACGGCACGGCCGCCGTTGCGACCGCCGCTGCGCAGCCAGGCCGCGCTGCTGGCGGCATAGGGCAGCAGGATGGCGGAGGTGGAGATCAGCAGGATGAAGGTGAACAACTCCACCAGCGAGCGGCTGTAGCTGGCGATCACCAGCAGGGTGGCGAGCACGCTGCCGACCAGGATGCCGAAGGCCGGCGTGCCATTGCGGTCGAGCCGCGCGAACCGGCGCGGGAACAGGCCGTCGCCGGCCGCTGCCAGCGAGACCTGGCCGCAGACCATCATCCAGCCATTGATCGCGCCGAAGGTGGAGACCGCGGCCAGTGCCGCGATCCCGAGCGCTGCGCCCGGGCCCCAGATCCGGCTGGCGGCGTCCGCCATCGGCGCGCCCGAGTCCTGCAGGACCTCGGTGGGCACCAGTCCGATCACCACCGTGCAGGCGAGGATGGTGGCGATGCCCGCCAGCAGGGTGCCGAGCAGGGTGGCGCGCGGGATGGTGCGCTCCGGGTCGCGGATCGCGCCCGCCGGCACGGTGGCGACCTCCAGCCCGCACAGCGCCCACATGGTCAGGATCACCGTGACCTGCGCGACCTGCGGCAGGGTCTTGCCGCTGGGGTTGAACGGCACGTAGTTCCCTGCATCGACGAACCACAACGCGACGATGCCGAACAGCAGCAAGGGCAGCAACTTCAACGCAGTCACCAGCACCTGCAGCCGCCCGGCCTGGCGCAGCCCGATGAGGTTGACCACGGAGCAGGTCCACAGCGCCAGCAGGGCGCAGGCCGCGGCACGCACCGGTGTCGCGGTCAGGACCGGGAAGATCGCGCCGATGCTGCCGGCGAACGCCACCGCGATCGCGGCCATGCCGGACCAGATCGAGATCCAGTAGCTCCAGGCGATGCCGAAACCGGCCGCATCCCCGAACGAGCGGCGCACGTAGGCGTAGGGCCCGCCCGTGCACGGCCAATGCACGGCGAGCTTGGCGAAGGTCGCGGCCAGCAGCAGGGCGCCACACAGCGCGATGGCCCAGCCGGTCAGGCTGGCGGCCCCGTAAGGCGCGAGGGCGGCCGGCAGCATGAAGACGCCGCTGCCGATCATGCTGCCCACCACCAGCGCAGTCGCCATCCACAGGCCCAGTGGCTTGCCGGCTGCGCCAGGCGCTGCGCGGTCGCTGACGCCGAGGGGATTGGTCATGGGCGTTCCTCGGGTGGCGCGTGGTGGGCGGGTCAGGCGGCGGGACCGGTGGCGTCGCGGTAGGCGGCGCGCAACAGTTCGTGGAAATGGTGCACGCCGGTTTCGCGCAGGGGGTTCAGCCTGCCCGGCACGTAGCTGCCGGAGGCGAAGCCGCGCTGCACGTCCTCGCAGATGCCGAGGTCCTCGTGCTGGACCTCGTCGCTGAAGGCGATGTCGGCGTCGCGCCGCCCGTCGTCGGCGGCATCGGCGTAATAGCTGTCGAACAGCACGCGGCAACGGTCCACGCCCAGCGGGATCACCGTGTTGGTCTGCAGGCGGCCGGGCAGGATGTTGAGCATGGTGTTCGGCCACAGCCAGTAGTACAGCGCGTCGCCGCTGCCGTACAGCGCGGGATCGCTCTCCAGCGGGCTCCACTGCAGCGAATGCCAGCGCGCCAGCTCGGTGCGGTAGCTGCGGTAGTCGAGCAGCCGGTTCAGGCCGGGGTGCACGAAGGGGACGTGGTAGCCCTCGAGGTAGTTGTCGACGTACACCTTCCAGTTGCAGCCGATGTCGTAGGCGACGCGATGGTGGCCGCCGTAGCCTGCCAGCCCGCGGTCGGGGCCGAGGCGTGCGTCGATGCCGGCGACGACGTCGTCGAAGTCGGCCGCGTTGGGTTCGTCGACCGCGGCGAAGACCAGTCCCTGCCAGACGCGCACCGCCAGTTGCGGCAGGCGGATGGCGGCGACGTCGAAGGCCTCGGCATCCTTCATTTCCGGTGCGGAACGCAGCTGGCCTTCCAGCGTGTAGGTCCAGCCGTGGTAGCGGCAACGCAGCGACTTCGCGGCGAGGCCGTCGCACTGCGCGAGCGGGCCAGCGCGATGCCGGCACACGTTGTGGAAGACGCGGATCGCATCGTCGGCACCGCGCACCGCGAGGATCGGCAGGCCGGCGAAGTCTGCGACCACGTGGTCGCCGGCGGCCTGCAGTTGCGAGACGTGCGCGACCAGTTGCCAGCCGCGGTCGAAGATCGCGCGGCGGTCGAGCGCGGCCATCCCGGCATCGACGTAATAGCGCGCGGGCAGCGCGGTGGCGGTGGCGGCGGGTTGCGGGGCGAGGTCGTGCGCGGAATCCATCCACCCAGTATGGCGCGAATGGACCCAGCCGGGCGCGTCAGGAACCGTTGAACAGGTCCTTGGCCTCGTCCTTGCCGCTCTCCATCACGCGGGCGGTGCCGCCGGGGCGGACCACGATGGATTGCACCGGATCGATGGTGCCGTCCTTGTGGACGCGCACGACCTGGTAATCGCCGGTGGGCACGCGGCGGACCTGGTACTTGCCGTCCTTGTCGATCTTGAGTTCGCGGCGGAAGCCGGTGTCGACGCCGGTGATGGTCACGGTGTCGCCGACCTTGGCTTCGCCGGTGATGTTGCCGGAGCTGGATTGCGCAGCGGCGGGCGAGGACAGGGCGGCCAACAGGGCGATGCCGGCGATGCGGCGGAACAGGCGTGAAGACATGGCGTTTGGGGGGCGAGGGAAGGCTGCACAGGCTGCCGTCGCGCATCCGCGGGGACAAGTGACTTTCGCCATGGTCGGCGGATGCGACGAGGCCGGCTTGCGCCGGCCTCGCCTTGCTTGCGGGTGAAACGCAGGGCGTCGGTCAGGCCGACGGCGCGGTCCAGCCGCAGGACTGGTTGGCGTTCTGCTGCTTCAGCCAGCCCTGCAAGGGCGCGAAGTACTCCAGCACCGCCGACGCATCCATCTTCTCGCCGCCGGTCAGTTCCTTCATCGTCTGCTGCCACGGCTGGCTGGCGCCCTTCGACAGCATCGCCCAGTACTTCTCGCCGGCTTCCTTGTTGCCGTAGAAGCTGCATTCGTACAACGGCCCCTTGTGGCCCGCGGCGTCGCACAGCGCCTTGTAGAACTGGAACTGCAGCACGTGGGAGAGGAAGTAGCGCGTGTACGGCGTGTTGCCCGGGACGTGGTACTTCGCGCCCGGGTCGAAGAAGTCCTCGCCGCGCGCGGTAGCCGGCGCCACGCCCTGGTACTTCGCCTTCAGGTCCCACCAGGCCTTGTTGTACTGGTCGGGCTTGATCGATCCGTCGAACACGCCCCAGCGCCAGCGGTCGATCATCAGGCCGAACGGCAGGAACGCGACCTTCGCCAGCGCCATGCGCATCTGGGCGTTGATCAGCGCCTCGTCGCTCTGCTGCTGCGCGCCGACCAGGCCCACCGAATGCAGGTAGGACGGGGTCATTGCCAGCACGATGGTGTCGCCGATCGCCTCGTGGAAGCCGTCGTGGGCGCCGTTCTGGAACAGCGGCGGCTGCTTGTTGTAGGCCAGGTCGTAATAGATGTGGCCGAGCTCGTGGTAGATCGTGGTGAGCTCTTCCTCGGTCGGCGTGATGCACATCTTGGTGCGCACGTCGCCTTCCATGTTCATGTCCCAGGCGCTGGCGTGGCAGACCACGTCGCGGTCCAGCGGCTTCACGAACTGCGACTTCTCCCAGTAACTCGCCGGCAGCTTGGGCATGCCCAGCGACACGTAGAAGTCCTGCGCGCGCTCGGTCATCTTCTTGGCGGTGTCGAGCGCCGCGGCGCGCTCGACCATGAACGCGCGTTGCGCCGCGCTGCCGTCGCCACCGGTCGCGCGCGCCCGCGCGCTGGCGAGGTCGGCCTGGGCGATCGCGTTCAGCGCGCCGTTCACGTCCAGGCTGCCGGCGCCCGGGTAGGGCTGCAGCATGTCCCAGAGGTTGCCCCAGTCCTGTTGCCAGAGATTACCCATGAGGTGCGCGGGCAGCATGCCGCCGGCGACCTCGCCCTTGTCCTTTCCGTACTCGGCGTCGAGGCGGCCGCGCGCGTAGCAGTGCAGCTGTTCGTAGAGCGGCTTGACCTGGTCCCAGAGGCGGTCGGTCTCGGCGGCCAGTTCGGCCGGGCTCATGTCGTAACCGGAACGCCACATTTCGCCGGCATCGGCGAAGCCCATGCCCTTGGCGCCCTCATTCACCAGTTCGACGAAGCGCGTGTAGTCCTTGCGCATCGGCACGCTGATGCTGTGCCAGCCCTGCCAGGCGTCCAGCTGTGCGTCGTAGTCGCGGCTCTTGGCCAGCACGTCGCTCAACTGGCCGATGTCGCGGCAGACCTTCGCCTCGCCCTCGCCCGTGCAGTAGCTGCCGGCCCCGTACATGCCTTCCATGCGGGTGGCGATCCGGGTGAGTTCGGCGAGCTTGACGGGATCGCGCGGGGCCGGCATCGCGGTCATCAGCTTCAGCAGCTTGATCGCCCGCGCGGTGTCCGGCGACAGCTGCTGGCCGTCGAAGCGCCGCGACTGCTCGATCCACCCGTTGAGCTGGGTCAGCCAGCGCTCGTTGGTCTTGGCGGCGATGGTCTCGCTGTCGCTGTTGATGTAGGTGCTCGACAGCCACTGCGCGGAATTGAGCTCGGCGCTGAGGCTGCGGAATTCCTTGTTCACCCGGGCGACGAACTGGTCCGCGGTTTCGCCGGCGGGCGGCGGCGCCGCGCCCGTGTTGGCGGGCGTGGGCGCCTGCTTGCAGGCGGCGAGCCCGAGCGTCATGGCCACGGCGGCAGCCAGCAGGGCGGGACGGAACGTCATGGTGCGATCCTCGTCGGCGCCGGGCGGCGCGGGAAGCGCAAGGCTAGACCGCGGCCCGGGGGGTCGCAAGTCGCGCCGGTCACGCCGGTGGCGGCACCAGGCGGCCCTGGCCGTCGACCAGGCCATGCGCGCGCAGCCAGGCCCAGGCCGCGTCGGCGTCGCGTTCCACGTAGTCGCGCGCGCTGCCGAGGCGGAAGGTGTAGCCCCAGGCGTCCATGTCGGCGAGCACGCGGTCGCGGCCGACCCCGGGCAGTGCGTCGCCCAGCAGTGCCTGCAGCACGCAGACGGCATCTTCTTCGGCGACCGAATCGGTGGCATCGGTGTGCACCCATTCGCGCCGTTCGGGCGGCAGCACGATCAGGTGGCAGGCCTCGTGCAGCAACGAGTGCACCGGCGTGTCGTCGCGCGCGTACACGGTGGTGCCGATGATCCCGGCCTCGCAGTCGCCCCAGTAGCTGCCGGGGATCGGGGCGTCATCGGCCACCCGTTGCAGGGCCAGGCCGTAGCTGCGCAGCAGCGCCGCGGCATCGTCGAAGGCGATGCCGCCCAGGGTCAGCACGTCACCCACCGTTGCGGCTCAGCCGCCGGCGCGGCCTTCCGGCAGCGCGACCGAGATGTCCAGCACGTCGTGCTCGCCATCCTTGACCACGTCCACCTTGACCGCGTCGACGTCGACCGCGACGTACTTGCGGATGACCTCGAGGATCTCGCGGCGCAGGAGCGGCAGGTAGTCGGGCGCGCCCTGCGAGCTGCGTTCCTGCGCGATGATGATCTGCAGGCGGTTCTTCGCGGTCTGCGCGGTGTTCTTCTTGGGCTTGAGGAAGTCGAAGATGGACATGCGTCAGCCCCCGAACAGCTTGCTGAAGAAGCCCTTCTTCTCGATCGTGGTGAAGCGCATCGGCCGGTCCTCGCCGAGCAGGCGCGCCACCGCGTCGTCGTAGGCCTGGCCGGCATTGGACTCGCCGTCCATGATCACCGGCTCGCCCTTGTTGGACGCGTTCAGCACGTCGCCGGACTCGGGCACCACGCCGAGCGTCTTCAATCCCAGCACTTCCTCGACGTCGGCGATCGAAAGCATCTCGCCGTTCTCGACGCGCTGCGGACTGTAGCGGGTCAGCAGCAGGTAGGCGGCGACGTCGCCGGTGCCCTGCTCGGCGCGGTGGGTCTTGCTGGCCAGCAGGCCGAGGATGCGGTCGGAGTCGCGCACCGAGGACACCTCGGGGTTGACCACCACGATCGCCTTGTCGGCGAAGTACATCGCGAGGAACGCGCCCTTCTCGATGCCGGCCGGGCTGTCGCAGACGATGAAGTCGAAGCCGTCGTCGGCGAGGTCCTTCAGGACCTTCTCCACGCCTTCCTTGGTCAGCGCGTCCTTGTCGCGGGTCTGCGAGGCGGCCAGCACGTACAGGTTGTCGAAGCGCTTGTCCTTGATCAGCGCCTGCTTCAGCGACGCTTCGCCGTGGATCACGTTGACGAAGTCGTACACCACGCGGCGTTCGCAGCCCATGATCAGGTCGAGGTTGCGCAGGCCGACGTCGAAGTCGATGACCGCGACCTTCTTGCCGCGGCGCGCGAGCCCGGTGGCGATGCTGGCGCTGGTCGTGGTCTTGCCCACGCCGCCCTTGCCCGAGGTGACTACGATGATTTCGGCCAAGTTGGCTTCCTCCGTTGGATGATGGGGCGGCTCAGTCGAGCGCCGCGAGCTTGAGTTGTCCCTTTTCCAGCCAGACCTGCACGGGCTTGCCGCGCAGCTCCTTCGGGATGTCTTCCAGGACCTTGTAGTGGCCGGCCACCGCGACCAGCTCCGCGTGGAACTCGCGGCAGAAGATGCGGGCGTCCTCGTTGCCCTGCGCGCCGGCGAGGGCGCGGCCGCGCAACGCGCCGTAGATGTGGATGCTGCCGTCGGCGATGACCTCGGCGCCCGCGCCGACCGCGGAGAGCACGGTCAGGTCGCGGTTCTCCGCGTAGACCTGCTGGCCGGAACGCACCGGCGCCGACTGCATCAGCCCCGGGCCGGCCGCTGCCTGCGCGGGCTTCGCCGGTGGCGCGGGCTCGGGCGCGCGCGATGGCGCGGGTTGCGGCGGAGTCGTGGCCGGCGCGGCATCGGCGCGCTCGTACTGCGCGCGGAACTTGGCCAGCAGCGGCAGCCCGAGTTCGCGGGAGAGCGCGTCGATCTCGCGGGTGCCGTAGGCCAGCGCCACCGGCAGCACGCCGGCCGCGCGCAGCCCGTCGACCAGGGCGCGTGCGTCGGCGAGCGAGGGCGCCGCGCTGAGGCCGCCGAAGTCGAGGACCACCGCGGTGCGATCGAACAGGTTGGGCGCGCGCTGGACGCGATCGCGCATCTCCGCCGCCAGCTGGGCGACATCGAGGGTGCGCACCCGCAGGTTGGCGATGCCGACCTGGCCGAACTTCAGCTCACCCGCCTGCGCGTAGTCCATCGCGAGGCTCACGCGCCGGTCCCGGTCTGCAGCACCGGCCCGGCGACGTGGCGCGGCTGTTGCAGCCACGCCGCATCCGGCAGGCCGTCGCCATAGGTCTCGCGGACCCAGGCGTAGCTGCACAGGGCCTTCATCAGCATCGCCGCGCGCACCCCGTGCTCGGGCATGACGTGCTGGCCCACTTCGCGGAAGCCGAAGCTGCCATGGAACAGCAGGGCGTGGTCGGTGCCCTGCTGCAGGAAGACCTCGCAGGCGAGTTGCGGATAGCGCAACTCCGCGTAGCTCTGCACGTCGGCGTAGAGCGCGCGGCCCACGCCGCCGCCGCGGCGGCGGCTGGCCACGACCACGCGGTCGATGTAGAAGAAATGCGGGTAGCGCTGGCGGAACCAGGCGAAGTTGCTGCTGTCGTGCGCGGCATCGGAGCCGAAGCCGATCAGGAAACCGGCCAGCGAGCCATCGCGCTCGGCCACGCGGAAGTACTCGGCCGCCTCGAACAGGCGGCGCACGCGTGCGGCGTCGAGGGGGAGGATCGCGGGTCCCGCGGCGTTGTTCAGGGCGAGGACGGAATCCAGCTCGTGCTCGCGCACGTCGCGGATGGCGATCGACATTACCTATGGCTCCGGCAGGGCGAGCAGGGCGCCCGCCGGTGGCGGGACCGGCGCGATTATCGCACGCAGTGCCGGGGCGCGGCCATGACCTTCGGTGCACGCAGGCGGGGTGCGGGGCAGGGTATAAGACGCCATGCTGAACCGCCTGTCCCACACCCGACTGCTGCGTTACGCGGGCCTGTTCACGTGGGCGATCGTGGGGCTGCCGTTGCTCTACTCGTGGCTCGGACCGCAATTGGGCAGCGGCGCAGAGGAGGAAGTGATCCTGCCGCCGATGCCCTGGCAGGGCTGGGTGGCGTATTTCGGTTTCGGGATCGCCTACGCCTGGCTAACCCGCAGCCTGGGGGTGCGCCGGCGCAGCCCGGCCGACTACGTGCTGCTCGTGCTGCTGACCTTGGCCGCGTTGGCGGTCAGCTATTTCAACGGCTCCGGCCTGGGCAGCGTGCTGCTGATGGTGGCCGCCTGCGTGCTGCCGTGGTTGCTCCCCCTGTCGCTGGGGGTGGTGTGGTTGCTGGCCAGCCAGCTGGCGGTGGCACCGGTGTTCATGCGCTGGCTGGATTTCCCGCTGTTCGACGCGCTGATGCAGTCGATGCTCTACGCCGGCTTTTCCGGCTTCGTGTTCATCACCAGCCTTGTTGCGCTGCAGCAGTCGCAAGCCCGGGAGGAGCAGCGCCGGCTCAATGCGGAGTTGCGGGCGACCCGCGCCCTGCTCGCGGAAAGCGCGCGGGTCAACGAGCGCACCCGCATCTCGCGGGAGCTGCACGACCTGCTGGGCCACCACCTGACGGCGCTCAGCCTCAACCTGGAAGTCGCGGGGCACCTCTCCGAGGGGCGGGTCAAGGAGCACGTCCAGCAGGCCCACACCTTGGCGAGGCTGCTGCTGACCGACGTGCGCGAGGCGGTCAGCCAGCTCCGGGAGGGCGGGTCGATCGACCTCGCCGCCGCCCTGCGGCCGCTGGCCGAGAACGTGCCGAACCTCGCCATCCACATGGACCTGCAGGCGCCGCTCACGGTCGACGACCCGGAGCGCGCGCATGTGCTGCTGCGCTGCGCGCAGGAGGCGATCACCAATGCGGTGCGTCATTCGGGTGCCCGCAACCTGTGGCTGCAGGCGCGGATCGAGGGCGGTCGCGCCGACCTGCGCATCCGCGACGATGGCCGCGGCACCGACCTGCTGGTGCCGGGCAACGGGCTGCAGGGCATGCGCGAGCGCCTGCGCCAGCACGGCGGCTGGCTTGAAGTGGTGTCGCGGCGCGACGAAGGATTCCAACTCAACATGTCCCTGCCGATCGGCGTGGTCGCCGAGGCGGGGCTCCCCGAAGGAGTGGCTGCATGATCCGTGTCTTCCTGGTCGACGACCAAACCCTGGTGCGCCAGGGCATCCGCTCGCTACTCGCGCTGGCCGACGGCATCGAGGTGGTGGCGGAAGCCGCCGACGGCCGGCAGGCGCTCGAGGCGATCCCCCAGGTCCGGCCCGACGTGGTGTTGATGGACATGCGGATGCCGGTGATGTCCGGGCTGGAGGCCCTGCAGGCGCTCGGCCGCGCCGGCGTGCTGCCGCCGACCATCATCCTGACCACCTTCGACGACGACCAGCTCGTGCTGGCCGGGATCAAGGCCGGGGCCAAGGGCTACCTGCTGAAGGACGTGTCGCTGGAACAACTGGTGGACGCGATCCAGGCGGTGGCGCAGGGCGGGTCGCTGGTGCAGCCCGCAGTGACCCAGCGGCTGCTGTCGGGCCTGGAGCACATGCGCAACGAGTTCGTCAGCTTGGATCGCCCGGACCCGCTCACCGACCGCGAGACCGAGATCCTGCGGCTGATGGCCTCCGGCTTCTCCAACAAGGAGATCGCCAATTCGCTGGGCGTGGCGGAGGGCACCATCAAGAACCACGTCTCCAACATCCTGTCGAAGTTGGGTGTCCGCGACCGGACCCGGGCGGTGCTGAAGGCCTTCGAGCTGCAACTGGTCTGACCGGGACAGGATGCCCGGCCCGCCGCGCTGCAGCGCGGCAGGCGCTCGGGAGTGACGGATTGCGGGCAGGCACGGGGCCACTCCCCCTCGCCCCGGACGGTTTGATACGATGGCAGGTCTGCGCGGCCATCGACCGCGAGCGGCATTTCCCGGAGATTCCTGAATGACTCGTTTGCTCGAGATCCTGATTTCCCTCGCGATCGTCGTGGGCCTGTACCTGGTGGTCGCCTTGGTGCTGCCGTCCGAGCGCCATCTGGTCGAAAAGGTCGAGACCAACCGCAAGCTGACCATCGTGTTCGATTCGTTGAACAGCCTGCGCCGCTTCAAGGACTGGAATCCGTTGGTCCTGCGCGACCCGGCCGTTCAACTGACCTTGTCCGGCCCGCAGTCCGGCGTCGGCGCGCGGCTCGACTATGCCTCGACCAAGGAGCAGCTCGGGAAGGGGTCGTGGGAAATCACCGAGAGCGTCCCGCGCGAAAAGGTGGCCTACAAGATCGAGAACATCGAGCGCGGCAGCGACAAGCGCACCGCCTTCGAGTTCAAGCCCACCGGCCGCAACAACCGCAACGTCGAAATCACCCAGACGTACGATGTCTCGTATGGCTGGGACCTCCTCGGCCGCTACTCGGGCCTGTACGTGGCGCGCCACGTCGGCGACGACATGAAGCTCGGCCTGTCGCGCATCGTCGGCATGCTGGCGTCGATCCCGAACGAGGACTACGGCGTGTCCGGCAGCAAGCTGGTCGGCTTCAAGGTCATCGACCGTCCCGCCGAGGACGTGCTGTTCGTCACCGCCGGCAACATCGATCGCGCGAACACCGCGATCCAGTCCTCGATCGGCGCCAACAGCGAGTGGATCAAGCGCGTGATGGACGCCAACGGCCTCGAGGCGGTGGGTCCGGTGCGCATCGTGACCACCGATCTCGGCCGCGAGACCTACAACTTCGACGTCGCCCAGGTCGTGCGCAAGAAGGACGGCAGCGCCATCGGCAATGTCGCCCTGCAGGGGCCCGTGAAGTACGAGCGCAGCGAGCCGGCGAAGGTGGCGATGGCGTCGTACACGGGCTACATGGCTGAACTGGAGAAGGCGCGCAACGCGCTGCGGGCCTGGTCGGCGACCAACGGCTACGACGTCACCGGCCGCGCCTACGAGAGCTACAAGTCGGGCGTCGCCAGCGCGTTCACCGAGAACGGCGAGTTCGACGTGTACTGGCCCCTGAAGAAGTAACCCATCGCGCCAGTAATGCATGACCGGACGCCGCGCTTGTCGCGGCGTCCGCATTTCGGGGCAGGTTCATCGTTCGAGGGTGGGGGCATGCCGCGCTACCGCAGGGGATTCGATGTCGACGCAGCCTTCGCGTACCTGCGCAAGCGCGACCGTGCGCTCGGCGCCTGGATGCGCAGGATCGGGCCGATCGAAGCTGACGCGCGCTGGCGCAAATCCTTCGATCCGGTCGATGCGCTGGCGCGGGCGATCCTGTACCAACAGCTGAGCGGCAAGGCTGCCGCGACCATCGTGGGCCGCGTCGAGGCGGCGATCGGCTCGGACCGGTTGCATGCAGGCACGCTGGGCACGATCGATGACGTCGCCTTGCGTGCCTGCGGCGTCTCCGGGAACAAGGCGCTTGCCTTGCGCGACCTGGTACGGCGAGAAGCCGCCGGTGAGATCCCGGACCGGCGGCGGATGGCGACCATGCAGGACGTCGCGATCATCGACGCGCTGGTTCCCACCCGCGGGATCGGGCGGTGGACCGTCGAAATGATGCTGATGTTCCGATTGGGGCGACCGGATGTACTGCCGATCGACGACCTCGGGATCCGCAAGGGCGCGCAGCGCGTCGACGGGCTCGATGCCATGCCGACGCCGAAATCGCTCGCAGAGCGAGGCGAGCGATGGGGGCCCTATCGCACCTACGCGAGTTTCTACCTCTGGCGCATCGCCGACATGCCTTCGCCGGGCTGAGCCTTCCGCAAGGTCGAGGGCGGCAGGAAGTGCCGGATCCAGGCCCGCAGGCCGGCAAGGGTGACCTCGCCCGTTGCGTCGGCCACCTGGTTCGCATACGTGCTCGCGAGCAGCCGGCCATGCGCATCGAGCACAAGAATGCCGGGATCCCCTCGATCCCGAGTTCGCGGTAGGCGTAATCCTCCCCGGGGGCCACGATGGGCCATGCGAGGCCGAGCCGGGGCGCGAGGTGGGCAGATTCCTCGACGTCATCGACCGAGATCGCGACGACATGCACGGCCTGGGCATCGCGCAGGAAGGCATTGAGTACCGGAATCTCGCGTACGCAGGGCGGGCAGTGCGCGCTGTAGAGGTTCACCAGCAATGGTCCACCGCGAAAGCGCGCCAAGCCCCCGCCTACCCGGAAGTCCGGCAGGGGCTCGCCGGGGTCGACGAGCAGCGTGGTAATCGGAAAATAGTGCTTGTCGGCATCGCGCATTGCGATTCTCTTGGGCTGGCGGAGCAAGAGGTGTGCATTGGCCCGCGAGGAGCTGCCCGGACGGCGATTCTAGGCCTGGAATGGCGTCTTGGTCAGACGCGCCGGTGGCCAGCCGCCTGCAGCGACGACACCGCAGCATCCAGGCAGCACGACTTCACGAGGATGTAGTCCGTGTCGTACGTGCTGACCGCGAAGATGCCTATACCTGACCGGGCCAAGGGGTCGAGGCATGAGGAGAGGATTCCGGTCTGGTTGAACGCAAATGGCCCGACGAGTTTGATCGCGCGCCAGCCCCGCTCAGTTGTTCCCATGCCAGCTGCCAATCCGGCTTCGCACACGATCGACAGTTCATCATTCGTTCTGGAGATCGAGCAAAAGCCGCCCGCTGCAAGGATCCGATCCGGGATTGGAGCGCCGGCGTCGAGTCGCGTGATCGCCAGTTCCTCGGCGAGGACGAGGAACTCGAGTGGCCTGGGGTGCACTTCACTGCGTTGATGGGGCATCGCGTGTGGATCCAAGGACAAGATCGAGGGCCAGCCAAGTCGCTTAGTGCAAGCATTGTAGAGCGCCAGTTTCGCCGCCGACGATCCACGATGTCGATGCCACGGCGCAAACCGGTCTCCGACAAAGCCAGCCTTTCAAGGAGAAGCCTGAGCCGCTCGCTCGCCACTCCGGCAGATCGCCTTGCAGGCCAGGCGGCCGCGACCGACCGTGAGGGACTCGGTTCGAATTTCGGCGGAGCAATCCTCTGCAACGAAAGTTTTGCAGCGGCGTCCGATCCCTTCAGCGATCCTGGAAGCATGGGTTGCCAAGGCGACGCCTTGTCGGATCCGAGTCATCGACATGGTGGAAGTGCTGCAACGGTCAGCTCGATGCGCGCAACTGGAAGTGGTGCAGGCAATCGTGCTGGCTGCACTTACGGGCCACGCGCTAGACAACCCGTACAGACCGGCGTCGGGCGCGATCCTCTGTTCTTGGCCATCGCGCCGAGCTGCGCAACGTTGACCGGTCGTTGGCGAACTGTCAGGGGGCTGGCGCCTTGATCACGAATCCGCGTTCCACGTCGCCATTGAATCCGAGTGATTCGTAAATCCGATGAGCTTCGGTACGAGTCGCGCCAGACAGCAAGAATACCTTGCAGCACCGCTTGTCCCAGGCGAAGGTCAAGGCAGCATCGATGGTCTTCGTTGCGATGCCTTTCCCACGGTGGTCCGGAAGGGTGATCACATGTTCGATCACGCCGATGTGGCATCCGCCGCTTGCGACGTTCGGGATGAGCGCCAGCATGCAAGTCGAAGCAAGCTGTCCGTCGACTTCCGCAACGAATAGGCTGGTTACCTCACTCCGAATCACGTTCAAGAACAGGGCTGTCGCCTGGATTATGTCAAGTTTCGGATCTTCCGGACGCAAGCAGGCGTAGAGATGCGTGATCCCCTCAAGGTCGTCCTCACATGCGAGGCGGATTTGCATGGAAATGTTCCGCGTTTCGAACGCAAGATTCTAGGCTAGCCGACCAGTGGCCGCGGCGTTGGGACAATCTTAGCGCCAGCGCCGAGGCCGCAAAGCGGACTCGGCTTGAACGAATTGTTAGCCCTGCGGTTCTTCAGACGGAACCTGGTTAGCGCTGGACGCCGCCACTACGTGGGATGAAACACTCGCGATGGCTTGTGCCATGACGTCACCAAGCACGCCCTGTTCACCACAGCGCCTACACTGAATGAGATCCGTGGGCTTGGGATTGGTGGGCATGATGAACTGGGTACTGCCACAGGTGCACTCGAGCTTTACTTGGATACGCGCCATGCTTGATTCCTAACGTGGGTTGAGTTGGTGCTGGCCGTGCGCGCGTGCGACCGATTGAGCAGACCTAACGCCTGAGTTAAGCCGGCCCGCTGAGCGGGCGGCGGCAAAGCATCATGTTACCGCTTTGCCGAGACCGCGAAGCGGGCTCGGCTTGAACGAATTGTTAGCTGGGAGACCAGCCGTTGATCGCTCTTTGTCCGGTTGCAACCAGAGCCAATTCTGGTGGCGCTTGGTCCGGGCCGGCAAGCCGCTCTAGCGAGAGAAGGAGGCAACTGCTCTTGGCAAGAATTCACAACGCAGGAAGTGCCCTTGATCCTGGGCTTTGTCACTGAACTCAAAGTGTTGAACCCGACTCTGGTCCCAGCTAACGCCTGAGTTAAGCCGGCCCGCTGACCGGGCGCGGCGTTGGAACAATCTTAGCGCCAGCGCCGAGGCCGCGAAGCGGGCTCGGCTTGAACGAATTGTTAGGCCGCGCAAGTTAACAAAGTAAGTGCAACACCTGCGACGCCTGAGAAGGAGGCGGTGAGCTGGCAGACTGAAGGCGATCACTCCGGCAAGAGAAGATCCCTCATGTACCACCAGCTCACCGAA
>NZ_JAPEVV010000008.1:0-170818 GCF_028201335.1 Thermomonas mangrovi | reverse complement strand
GGGCGCGGGGGCGGCACGGCGGGCCGGCGCGACGTCGGCCAGCGGGGGCGGCGGAGGCGGTGGCGCGACCATCGGACGCTCGATCATGCGCACGTGCATCGCGCCGTCGGCGTCGGCAGCCGGTGCGGACGCCGCGGCGGGCGCGGACGCCGGCTGGGTCGCCGGCGGGCGCAGCTGCCAGGTCAGGCCGGCCGCGATCGCGACCGTGGCCGCGACGCTGGTGGGCAGGATCCAGCGCCGTTGCCGCACCGGGGGGCGTTTCGGGGCTGGGGCCGGAGTCGCGATCGCGGCCCGGGCCGCGCCGAGGATGCGCGCATCCAGTGCCGGGCCGGGCTCGGTTCGGCCATGCAGGCGCGGCAGGCCGGCCGCAACGGCCTGTTCCTCGGCATCCAGCGGCGGGCGCGGCTGGCGGATCATGCCGGCAGCCTCGCGCGGAGCTTGTCCATCGCGTAGCGCAGGCGCGACTTCACCGTCTCGCGCCCGACCCCGGTCACGTCGCCGATCTCCTCCAGCGTCAGTTCCTGTTCCAGCCGCAACAGCAGGACCTCGCGTTGTTCCACGGGCAGGTCGTCCAGCGCCAGCTGCAGCTCGCGCCGGCGCTCGAACTCGGACAATACGCGCTCCGGCGTGTCGGGATCGGCAAGGCGGGCGGTGCGCAGGTCGGCGTCCTCGGGCGGCGGCGGGCGATGCTTGAGCGCGCGCCAGTGATCGCCCAGCCGGTGGTGGGCGATGGTGTACAGCCAGGTGGCGAAGCCGGCTTCCGGGGTCCAACCGGCGCGTGCGGCGATCACCCGTTGCCAGACGTCCTGAAACAGTTCGTCGGCGAGGGCATTGTCGCGCAAGCGGCGCAGCAGGTAGCGGTACAACTTCAGGCGGTGGCGGGCGTAGAGGACCTCGAAGGCGACGGCATCGCCCGCCGCGTAGGCGCGCATCAGGTCTTCGTCGCTGGCATCCGCCGGGTCCACGCCCGCCAGCCTAAGGCCGCGGGGCGGGGCGGGGAAGGGCGACATGCGCTGGGCTGCGGATCGAACGGCCATGCCCAAGGCCAACGCGCGAACGACTGCGGCGGGGTTGCCGGTTCCTGCGCCGGACCGCGTGGTCCGCAGTATGCTCACGTGCATGAACGGGGTGGAAGCCGTGCCAGCGCCGAGCAACACCCCTGGGACGTCCGAAGATCGCGACGCGGTCGAGCGTGCGCAGCTGCGGGCGCAACTGGAGGCAGCGGAACGGCGCATCCAGGCTCTGCAGCGGTCGGAACGCCTGCAACAGGCGCTCTACGAAATCGCGGACGTCTCGGCCGGCGACCTGGACACCCAGGACATGTTGCGGCGGATCCACGCCATCATTGGCGAACTGATGTACGCGGAGAACTGCTACATCGCGCTCTACGAAGGCGAACACGAGGCGGTCCGGTTCCTGTACTTCGTCGACCAGCACGATCCCTATGTCAACGACCCCGATGCCGACATCCCGGTGGCGGAGGGCGAGAACAGCCTGACCCTCACGCTGCTGCGCCGGGGCGAGCCGATGATGGGGCCCTCGACCCTGCTACGCGAGCAAAGCGGCATCCCCTGGGACCGCGAAAACGGGCCCGACAGCGCCGATTGGCTGGGCGTGCCGATGCTGCGCGAGGGGCGCGTGGTCGGCGGCATCGTGGTCCAAAGCTATGAACGCCCGTCGGTGTATTCCGACGACGACCGGGCGCTGCTGGCCTACGTGGCGCAGCACATCCTGGCCGCACTCGACCGTCACACCGCGCGCGAGCGGCTGGAACAGCGGGTCGAGGCGCGAACGCGCGAACTCAAGCAGGCCAACCTGGACCTGCAGGCGGAAGTGCTCGAGCGGCAGCGGGCGCAGGAGGTGCAGCGCGCGCTGTTCCGGATTGCCGAACTCTCGATCGCGAGCGCCACGCTGGAGCAGTTCTACGCCGAGATCCACAAGGTCGTCGGCGGGCTGCTCTACGCGCGCAACTTCTACATTGCGATGCTGAGCGACGACGGCACGATGCTGGAGTTCCCGTATTCGGTCGACGAGCGGGACACCCTGCGCGAGGCGCGCGAGGTCGGCAAGGGGCTCACCGAGTACGTCCTGCGCAGCGGCAAGCCTCTGCTCGCCGACCGCGCGCGGATCCGCGCGCTTGAGGCATCCGGCCGCGTGCAGAGCCGGGGCGCGCTGGCGCATTGCTGGTTGGGGGTGCCGCTGCACCGCGGCGACCGGGTCGTCGGCGTGCTGGCCGTGCAGAGCTATGCCGCCGAGATCAGCTTCAGCGGGCGCGACCAGGAGCTGTTGACCTTCGTCGCCTTCCACATCGCCAACGGACTGGCGCGCAAGCAGGCCCAGGATCGCCTGGTGCAGGCGCATGCCGGGCTGGAGCAGCGCGTCAGCGAACGCACCCGCGAACTGGCCGAGGCCAATGCGGAACTCATGGAGCAGATCGGCGAGCGCATGCGCGCCGAGCGCAAGCTGACGTACCAGGCAAGCCACGATGCATTGACCGGCTTGCCCAACCGCGCCCGCTTGCTGGAACGCCTGGGGCATGCGGTGGCGGCCGCGCGCGGTGACGGCGAAGCCTGCTTCGCCGTGCTGTTCCTGGACCTCGACCGCTTCAAGCTGATCAACGACAGCGTGGGCCATGTGGTCGGCGACGAGTTGCTGGTCGAGGCGGCGCGCAGGATCGTGGGCACGGTGCGGGCGAGCGACATGGTGGCCCGCCTCGGTGGCGACGAGTTCGCCATCCTCGCCGAGCGCCTCGATGGTCCGTCGATGGCGGAGGACCTCGGGCGGCGGGTGCTGGCCGCGCTTGGCGCGCCGGTCTGGATCGCCGGCCGCGAACTGTTCCCCACCGCCAGCATCGGCATCGCGATGTGGCACCCGCGTTACGGCAGCGGCGAGGACATGCTGCGCGACGCCGATGCCGCGATGTACCGGGCGAAGGGCGAGGGTCGCGACCGCTGCATGCTGTTCGACGAACAGATGCGCGCGCAGGTGGTGCGGGCACTGGACCTGGAGGCGGACCTGCGGCGCGCGATCAACGCGGATGCGTTCGAGCCGCACTTCCAGCCGATCGTGCGGATGCGCGACGGCGCGGTGGTCGGCCATGAGGCCCTGCTGCGTTGGCGCCACGAGACCCGCGGCTTGCTGGCGCCGGACGAATTCCTCGACGTCGGCGAGGACAGCGGGTTGATCGAGCAGGTCGACTGGCTGGTCTACGCGCGGGTGATCGCCTGCATGGCGCATGGACTCGAGGACGGTTACGTCGCGATCAACGTCTCGCCGCGGCACTTCCGCGCGCCGGGGTTCGGGCAGCGGTTGCTGTCATTGCTCGACGAGGCCGGGGTCGCGCCATCCCGCCTGCGCATCGAGATCACCGAAGTCGCCTTGCTCGAGGACGCCCCGCGGGTGAGCCGCACCCTGGGCCTGCTGCGCGAGCGCGGCGTGCTCGCCCAGCTCGACGATTTCGGCACCGGCTTCTCCGCCCTGTCCTACCTCCACCGGTTCCCGATCGCCGCGCTGAAGATCGACCGCAGCTTCGTGTCCGACCTGGGCGGCGAAGCCCGTAGCGAAAGCCTCGCGGTGGTGCGCGCGATCATCGCGCTGGCAGACAGCCTCGGCATCGAGATCATCGCCGAAGGCGTGGAAAGCGAGGCCCAGCGGGCGCACCTGCTGGACCTGCAATGCACGTATGCGCAAGGCTTCCTGTACGGGCGCCCGGAGCCCCTGGCGCGCTAGTCCGCCACCGCGGTGGTCGGCGTGGCCTGCATCCCGCGCACCGCGTCCACCAGTTGCACGAACTCGGCGCGCTGGCCCCCGCGGTCTTCGCCGCGCGCCCCGCGCGCCAGCGCCGCGATCGCGTCCAGCGACCAGCCGTCCATCCGCATGCCGCCGCGCAGCGCATCGGCGAAGCCGGCGACCGCGGCCGCGAAGCGCAGCGATTCGCCCGGCGCGGCCTGCAACTGGTCGCGGCGGATCGGTGCCTCGACCAGCCGGCTGGCGCTGCCCTGCGGCAACTTGTAGCGCAGCCGCAGGTGCGCGATCTCCTCGCCGCGCGCGTCGCGTCGCACTTGCGTGGGCGAAGCGGGCGTGCCGGCATAGCGCAGCGGCGGCAGCCGGTCCGCGCCGCTGCCGACCGGGGTGAGCTCGTACAGCGCGGTCACCTGGTGGCCGGCGCCGATGTCGCCCGCATCGACCTTGTCTTTGGCGAAATCCTCGTTCCTGAGCGCGCGGTTCTCGTAGCCGATCAGGCGGTACTCGGCGACCTGCGCCGGGTTGAACTCGACCTGGACCTTCACGTCGCGGGCGATGGTCAGCAGGGTCGCCTGCATTTCCTCGACCAGCACCTTGCGCGCTTCCTGCAGGCTGTCGATGTAGGCATGGTTGCCGTCGCCGACGTCGGCCAGGCGCTCGGCCATCGCATCGTTGTAGTTGCCGTCGCCGAAGCCGAGCGTGCTCAGCGCCACCCCGGACGCGCGCTGGTCGCCGACCAGGGTCTCCAACGCCTGCTGGTTGCTGATGCCGACGTTGAAATCGCCGTCCGTGGCCAGGATCACCCGGTTCACGCCACCCTTGACGAACGACTGCTTCGCCATCGCATACGCCAGCTGGATGCCTTCGCCGCCATTGGTGCTGCCGCCGGCTTCAAGCTGTGCCAGCGCGGCGAGGATCTCGCCGTGGCGATCGCCCGGCGTCGGTGGCAGCACCAGCCCGGCCGAGCCGGCATAGACCACGATGGAGACGCGGTCCTGCGCGCGCAGGTGCGGGACCAGTTGGGCGAACGCCTGCTTGAGCAGCGGCAGCTTGCCGGGTGCGTCCATCGAGCCGGAGGTGTCGATCAGCAGCACCAGGTTGGCGGGCGGCAGGGTCGCCTTGGGCACGTCGTAGCCCTTGATGCCGATCATCAGCAGCTGGCGCTTCGCATTCCACGGCGCGGGCGCGAGTTCGGTGGTCACCCGGAACGGTTGTTCGCGGGTGGCCGGCGCCGGATGCGCGTAGTCGAAGTAGTTCAGGAATTCCTCGGCGCGCACCGCGTCCGCCGGCGGGCGCACGCCTTGCCGCAGCATCCGCCGCACGTTGGCGTAGCTGCCGGTGTCGACGTCGATCGAGAAGGTGGAGACCGGCTGCTCCCTGGTCCGGCGCACCGGGTTGTCGTCGCGATGTTCGTAGCGTTCGGTGTTCTCGACCGGTGCGAATCCGGCTGGCGCGGTCGGCATCGGCGCGACCATGCGCGCGGCCATCCGCGGCGCGGCGACGGACACCGTGTCCAGCGTGGCGGCTTCCGCGGCGGCGACCGGGGGAGGCGGGGGCGCGGGCGAGGCGCCGACGGCGATGGACGCGGACGCGTCGGCGTCCGCCGCCTCGGGTGGCGCGGTGGTGCTGCAGGCGGCGAGCGCGACGAGGATGGCGGCGGCGAGGAACTGGCGTTGCATGGGTGTCTCCCGTGGCGTGGACGCCTCGGTGAACGCACCAGCCTGGCGAACGGGGTTGCGCCTCAGTCGCGCAGCACCAACAGGCGCTCCTCGGTCATGTCGTGGATCGCCCAGCGCACGCCTTCCCGGCCGAGGCCGGAGTGCTTGACCCCGCCGTAGGGCATGTTGTCGACGCGGAAGCTCGGCACGTCGCCGACCACCACGCCGCCGACCTCGAGCCGGTCCCAGGCGCGCATCGCATGGGCGATGCTGCCGGTGAACACGCCGGCCTGCAGGCCGAAGTCGCTGTCGTTGACCCGCGCCAGCGCATCGTCGAAATCGTCGAAGGCCTCCAGGCAGGCGACCGGCCCGAACGCTTCCTTGCGCTGCAGGTCGGCGTCGCGCGGTACGTCGCGCAGCAGGGCGGCGGGGAGCATGTTGCCGCGACGCTTGCCGCGAACCAGCGCGGTCGCGCCACCGGCGATCGCGGCATCGATCCAGCCATCGATGCGCTTGGCCGCGTCTTCGTCGATCACCGGGCCGATGAAGGTGGCCTCGTCGCGCGGGTCGCCGGCCTTGAGCTTCCTGACCGCGGCCGCGAGCTGCTTCGCCAGCGCGTCGTGGTGGTCGCGATGGACCAGGATCCGCTGCACGCTGATGCAGCTCTGCCCGCTCTGGTAGTAGGCGCCGAACACCAGGCGCTCGACCACCTCGGCCAACGGCCGGCCCGGATCGGCATCCACGATGCAGGCGGCGTTGCCGCCGAGTTCCAGGGTCACCTTCTTGCGCCCGGCGCGGGCCTTGAGGTCCCAGCCCACCAGCCCCCCGGTGAAGCTCAGCAATGCGATGCGTTCGTCCTCGGCGAGCGCCGCGGCGTCCTCGTTGCTGCAGGGCAGGATCGAGAACGCACCGGCCGGCAGGTCGGTTTCGGCCAGCACTTCGCCGATGATCAGCGCGCCCAGCGGGGTCTTCGCGGCGGGCTTGAGCACGAACGGGCAGCCCGCGGCGATCGCCGGGGCGACCTTGTGCGCGACCAGGTTGAGCGGGAAGTTGAACGGGGTGATGAAGCTGCAGGCGCCGATCGGCACGCGCCTGGTCATGCCGCGGTAGCCGCGGGTGCGCGGCGAGATCGCGAGCTCCAGCACTTCGCCGCCGATCCGCACCGACTCGTCGGCAGCGATGCGGAAGGTGTCGATCAGCCGGGTCACTTCGCCGCGGGCGTCGCGGATCGGTTTGCCGGCCTCGATGCACAGCGCCAGCGCGAGTTCCTCGCTGCGGGCCCGGAAACGGGCGACGCAGTGTTCCAGCACGGCGCGGCGCGCATCCGGCGGGAAGGCGGCCATCGCGGCCCGCGCACCGTGGGCCGCGGCGATGGCGGCGTCGATCGCCTCCGCGTCCGCGAATGCGCAGCGCGCCACGCGCTCGCCGCTGAACTTGTCGACGACCTCCAGCGCGGTGTCCGCCTGCACCGGGCGGTTGGCGAGGTAGTAGGGCCAGCGCTTGCGCTTCAGGGTCGATGTCATGCCTCGGGCTCCTTGCCTTCCACGCGCAGGTCGAGGCGGCCGTCATGCAGGCGCGCCTGCAGGCGATCGCCGGCGGCGACCGCGTCGATGCCACGGACCACGCGGCCTTGCGCGTCCTGCAGGATCGCGTAGCCGCGCGCCACCGTCGCCAGCGGGCTGATCGCGTGTAGCGACCTGGCCAGCCCGCGCAACTGCAACGCGTGGTGGCGCAGCTGGTGGGCGAGCAGTGTCTGCGGCTGCCCGCGGAGCGCGAGCAGGCGTTCGCGCAGGCGCTCGATGCGCCGCCGCGGGTGGGTGGCGCGCAGCACGGCCTCGGCATGGCCGAGGCGCGCGCGTTCGCCCTGCATGCGATGCCGCAGCGCACTGTCCAGGCGCAGGCGGGCCTGCATCGCGCGTTGCCGCAGTGCGGCCAGCCGCGCTTGCGGCCGCAAGGCCTGCAGCCGCAGGAAGGCGTGGTCGACGCGCTGCGCGCGCTGGCGCGCGGCCTGCGCGACGATGCCGTCGAGTTGTCGGTGCAGCGCCTGCAGCCGCGCGGCCAGGTGGGCGCGGTCGGGGACCAGCAACTCGGCGGCGGCGGAGGGCGTGGGTGTGCGCAGGTCGGCGGCGAAGTCGGCGAGGGTGAAATCGGTCTCGTGGCCGACTGCGGACACCACCGGCACCGGCGAGGTCGCGATCGCGCGCGCCAGCGCCTCGTCGTTGAACGCCCACAGGTCTTCCAGCGATCCGCCGCCGCGGGCCAGCACCAGCACGTCGTAGCGGCCGCTGTCGGCGGCCCGTTGCAGCATCGCGCGGAGCTGGGCCGCCGCGCCGTCGCCCTGCACCGGGACCGGCAGCACATCCACCTCGACCAGTGGGAAACGGCGCCGGAGCACGCTGAGGATGTCGCGGACCACCGCGCCGGAGGGCGAGGTCAGCACGCCGAGGCGGCGCACGTGGGCGGGCAGGGGGCGCTTGCGCGCGGCATCGAACAGGCCTTCGCCCTCCAGCCTGGCCTTGAGTTGCTCGAAGGCCCGGCGCAGCGCGCCCTCGCCGGCGTCCTCCAGGCCATCGCAGACCAGCTGGTAGTCGCCGCGCGCCTCGTACAGGGTCAGCCGGCCACGGGCGACCACCTTCAGCCCCTCGCGCGGTACGAACGAGAGCCACTGGCTCTTCGGCCGGAACAGGGCGCAGCGCACCTGCGCGCGGGCGTCCTTGAGGGTGAAGTAGAGGTGCCCGGAGGCCGGCCGCGACAGGTTGCCGATTTCGCCCTCCACCAGCACCAGCGGGAAGCTGCCCTCCAGCAGGTCGCGCGCCAGCGTGTTCAGCTGGCTGGGGCTGAGGACGTGCGCGGATGACGGCTCTGGCATGTGCGCAGACTAAACTACGCGCCATGAGCAACGCGTCCATTCCCGCCGATCCATCCCCCGCCGACGACCAGGGGCGCTTCGGCTCCGCGCCGCGCCGCGCCACCCGCCAGGTCGCCATCGGCGGGGTCATGGTCGGCGGCGCCGCGCCGGTGGTGGTGCAGTCGATGACCAATACCGACACCGCCGACATCGCCGCCAGCGTGAAGCAGGTCGCCGAGCTCTGGCGCGCCGGCTCGGAGCTGGTGCGCCTGACCGTCAACAACCCGGAATCGGCCGCGGCGATCCCGCGCATCCGCGACAAGCTGGCGATGATGGGCGTGTCGGTGCCGCTGATCGGCGACTTCCACTACAACGGGCACCAGCTGCTGGCCGCCGAGCCGGCCTGCGCCGAGGCACTGGCCAAGTACCGGATCAACCCCGGCAACGTCGGCTTCGGCAAGAAGAAGGACACCCAGTTCGCGCAACTCATCGAGTTCGCCATCCGCCACGGCAAGCCGGTGCGGATCGGGGCCAACTGGGGCTCGCTGGACCAGGCCCTGGCTGCGCGCCTCATGGACGAGAACCACGAACGCGCGGTGCCGTGGGACGCCAGCCGGGTGCTGCGCGAGGCGCTGATCCGCTCCGCGCTGGATTCCGCCGAACGCGCGGTCGAGCTGGGCCTGCCGCGGGAGCGGATCGTGTTGAGCGCCAAGGTGAGCGGCGTGCAGGAGCTGGTGGCGGTGTACCGCGACCTCGCCGCGCGCAGCGATTTCGCGCTGCACCTCGGCCTCACCGAGGCCGGCATCGGCAGCAAGGGCATCGTGGCTTCCAGCGCCGCGCTGGCCGTGCTGCTGCAGGAAGGCATCGGCGACACCATCCGCGTCTCGCTCACGCCGGAGCCCGGCGCGCCACGCACGCAGGAAGTGGTGGTGGCGCAGGAGCTGCTGCAGACCATGGGCCTGCGCGCCTTCACCCCGATGGTCACCGCTTGCCCGGGCTGTGGCCGCACCACCTCGGAGTTCTTCCAGGAACTCGCGAAGGTGGTGCAGGAGCATGTCCGCGCCAAGATGCCGGAGTGGAAGATCACCCGCCCGGGCGCCGAGAACCTGACCCTGGCGGTGATGGGCTGCGTGGTGAACGGGCCCGGCGAATCGCGCCACGCCAACATCGGGATCAGCCTGCCGGGGACGGGCGAGGCGCCGGCCGCGCCGGTGTTCATCGATGGTGAAAGGTCCGTCACCCTGCGTGGTGCGAACATCGCCAGCGAATTCATCGGGTTGATCGACGCCTATGTCGAACGGAAATTCGGGGCACCGCCTACCGCATGAGCCTGCGGAGGCCGCCGCCGCGCTCCGCGAGGACGCGCGCTTCGGCCTGGGGTTCCTGCGCGAACGCTGGCGACGGCTCCTGCTGCTGTTCGCGGGCCTGCTGCTGCCGCTATGGGGCTTCGGCGCACTGGCCGCGGAGCTGCATGAAGGCGAAGCGTTCGCATTCGATGCGCCGCTGCTGCTGTTCGCGCGCGATCTGGCCACGCACGGCTTCGATCGCTTGTTCGTGGCGGTCTCCGCCCTAGGCTACGAATGGGGCGTGGTGCCCGTCGACCTGGCGCTGGTCGCCTGGCTGGGGCTGAAGCGCTGGAAGCGGGAGGGGTTGTTCGCCGGCCTCGCGCTGGGAGGCTCGGCGCTGCTCAACCTCGCGACCAAGCAGTGGTTCGCGCGGGAGCGTCCGTCGCTGTGGGCGTCGATCGCGCCGGAGGCGACCTACAGCTTCCCGAGCGGCCACGCGATGGGTTCGATGACCCTGGCCTGGGTGGCGGTGCTGCTGGCCTGGCGCACGCGCTGGCGGCTTCCGGTCGGCGTCGCCGCGGTGGCGTTCGTGGTGCTGGTGGGCATGTCGCGCATTTACCTCGGCGTGCACTATCCCTCGGACATCCTCGCGGGATGGTGCGCCGCCAGCGCGTGGGCGGTCACCTGCTACCTGCTGGTGTTCCGCGGATTGCGACCCTGGCGGGAGACGGCGGTCAGTCGCTGACGCGCACGCGGTTGCGGCCTTCGCTCTTGGCGCGGTAAAGGGCGGCGTCCGCCGCGGCCATCAGGGCCGGGCGGGTGTCGCGCTGCGGCGCCAGCGCGGCCACGCCGATGCTCACGGTGATCCGTTGCGCCTCGCCGCCCGGCGCGAACAGGGTGCCTGCGACCGCCTCGCGCAGGCGGTCCGCAAGCAGGGCCGCATCGGCGGCCGTGCACTCGGGCAGCAACAGCGCGAACTCTTCGCCGCCGATCCGCGCGGCGACGTCGTCGTTGCGCGCATGCCGGCGCAGGACCGCGGCGACCTGGCGCAGGACCTCGTCGCCCCGGATGTGGCCATGGCGGTCGTTGATTGGCTTGAACAGGTCGACGTCCAGGATGCACAGCGACAACGGACGCCCGTGGCGAATCGCGCGCGCGATCTCCTTGTCCGCCAGTTCGGCGAAATGCCGGCGGTTGCACAACTCGGTGAGCGCGTCGTGGGTGGCGAGCTGGTAGATCTCCTCGTGGTAGCTCGCCTCCACGCTGTCCTGGCTGATGAACTTGAGGATGCTCTCGCCGACCGTGACTTGGTCGCCGTCGACCAGCTCGCGTTCGCCGTGCAGCTTGGCGTCGTTCAGGCGGGTGGTGTTGGTCGCCCCGAGGTCGGCGATGCGGTAGGCGTCATCGGTCCGCCAGATGCGGCAATGGGCGCGCGACACGCTCTGGTGGGCGATGACCAGGTCGGCTTCGCTCGAGCGGCCGACCAACACCGGCGCGTCGCCGATGTCCGCGCGCCGCCCCAGGCCCTCGCCATGGATCACGACCACGCAGGCCGAGCGCCGCGCTGGCCGCAGCGGGCCGGGGCTGTGCAGCGTGCGTTGGGTGGTGTCGTACGGGGATTCCATGGGCGCTCGCGGACTACCGGGGCCAGTGTATAGCGCGTGGCGCGATGGTGGGCACGTAGAATCCGGCCAAGGGGGGCGCATGGGACAGGACCGGCAGGACGACCAGGAACGGACCGCACTGCTCGAGACGCGCACGCGTGCCGTGGGCCCGGATGGCGATGGCGCCGCCGCGTTGCTGGCGCCGGGCATGCGCATCGGTCGTTACCGCATCGATGCCCTGGTCGGGCAGGGCGGGATGGGCGAGGTCTACCGCGCCGAGCAGCTCGAACCCGTGCGCAGGACGGTGGCGCTCAAGGTCTTGCGCGCGCAGACGCTCGATGCGCGGCACCTGGCCTACTTCGAGGTCGAACGCCAGTTGCTCGCGCAGATGCGACATCCGGCGATCGCCCAGGTCTACGATGCCGGCACCACCGCCGAAGGCCATCCGTTCTTCGCGATGGAGTTCATCGAGGGCAGCCCCGTCACGCGCTTTTGCGAGGCGCACGCGGTGCCGCTGCCGCAACGCATCGCATTACTGGTGCGGATCTGCGAAGGCGTGCAGCACGCGCACCAGAAGGGCGTGATCCATCGCGACCTCAAGCCGGCCAACCTGCTGGTCGACGAGGTCGACGGGCGCGCGCTGCCGCGGATCATCGACTTCGGCATCGCCACCGCCAGCAGCCTGACCGAGGGCCGCGAGGTCGCCGGCACGCCGGCCTACATGAGCCCCGAGCAGGCCGCCGGCGACCAAGCGCTGGTGGATACCCGCAGCGACGTGTACGCGCTCGGCGTGGTCCTCAGCGAACTGCTGATCGGACATCGGCCGCTGTCGGCCGGCGAGACGGTCACCGACCAGGCGCGCACGCTGCGCCTGCCGTCCGAGCAACTGGCGACCTTGCCGCCGGACGAGGCCGGGCGCCTGGCGCATGCGCTGGGCCAGCCGTTGGCGCGGATGCGCCGGACCCTGCGCGGCGAACTGGACTGGGTGGTGGCCAAGGCCATGCGCCACGACCGCAACGCGCGCTACGCATCCGCGGCGGCGCTGGCGGACGACCTGCAGCGTTTCCTGGATGCGCGTCCGTTGCAGGCCGTGCCGGCCACCCGCCGTTACCTGCTGCGCAAGTTCGCGCAACGCCACCGCGCGGGCATGCTCGCCGCGAGCGTCGCCTTGCTGGCCCTGCTCGGCGGGTTGGGCCTGTCCGTCTACGGCCTGTTGCAGGCGCGCACCCAGCGTGCGGTGGCCGAGCAGCGCAGCGCGCAACTGGAGCAGGTCGCGGCGTTCCAGCAGTCGATGTTGGAGGGCATCGACATCGAATCGATGGGCGTGGGCATGGCGGACGCGCTGCGCCGCCAGGTGGCGGCGGCCAAGCCCGGCGACCTGGCCGGGTTCGAGCAGGGGCTGGCGCATGCCAGCCCGGCCGACGTCGCGCGCGGGTTGGTCGACCACGACATCCTGGCCGGTGCGGGGCGTGCGATCGACCGCGATTTCGCGGGCCAACCGCTGCTGGCGGCGGATCTCCGCGAGTCGGTGGCGCGCGTTCGCCAGGCCTTGGGCTTGCCCGCCGAGGCCGCCGCCGAGTTCGCACGCGTCGCCGAGGCGCGCACGCGCTCGCTCGGCCCGCGCGATCCCGCGACCCTGCGAGCGCGCCAGCAGCAGGCCTCTGCGTTGCTGGAGGCGGCGGATGCCAAGTCCGCGCTGGCCCTGGCGCAGGCGACCCTGGCGGCAGGCGCCCAGCTGGCGCCGGCCGATCCGTTGCGGCTGCGCCTGCGCCTGCTCGAAGCCGATGCGGTGGCCGCGCTGGGCGATCGCGCGCGCGCGCGCGCCTCGCTCGAGCGACTGCGCGCGGATGCGCTGGAGCTGCGCGGCGAACGCGACCCGGCGACGATGGACATCACCAACAACCTCGCGATCCTGCTCGGCCGGATGGGCGAGCCCGAAGCGGGAAGGCGCCTGCTGGAAGGGCTGGTGCCGTTGCGCACGCAGGTGCTGGGCGAGGCGCACGCCGACACGCTGTCGTCGCTGCACAACCTGGCGGTGATGCGGATCATGACCGGCGACAAGGTTGGCGCGGTCACGCTGCAGCGCGGGCTGGTGCGGATCCAGACCCGACGGCTCGGCGCCGAGCATCCGCACACCCTGGGCGAACGCGGCAACCTCGCCTCGATGCTGACCGACAGCGGCCAGCTGGAGGAAGCCCTGCCGATCGCCCAGTCGGTGCTGGAGGCCCGCATGCGCGTGCTGGGGGCGGCCCATCCGCAGACCCTGCGCGCCCGCCTGAACCTGGCCACCGTGCATGCGCGGATGCAGCGCTTCGATGCGGCCATCGCGCTGCAGCGCGAGGTGGTGGACGCGCGCCTGCGGCTGCTCGGCGCACGCCATCCGGACACCCTGTTCATCGAACTCAACCTGGCCGCCACCCTGCATCAGGCCGGACAGTCGCGGGCCTCGCTGGACCTGCTGGCGCGGGTCCTGCCGCTGGCCCGGGAGGTGCTCGGCGACAAGCATCCGCAGGTGCACATGGGCTACGACATCCGTGCCCAGGACGCCGCCGACCTCGGCGATGGCGCGCTGGAGGTCGCATCCTGGCGGACCCTGCTGGACCTGCGTGCCGCCGCCTTCGGCGCTGCGGACGCGCGGACGGTCGATGCGGCCTGGCAACTGGAGGGCGCCCTGCGCGCGCGGGACGCGACCCGCGAGGCGGACGCGATCCGCCAGCGCTTCGTGCTGCCCTTGTTGCGGGCGGACCCCGGATCGCTCGACGAGGCGCGCGCGGCGAAGCGCCGCGACATCGAGCAGACCGAACGCGAGGAAGCGCGCGCCGCGGCGGCTCAGCGGGTGGCGGCGTCGGCGGGCAGGTAGGCCTGCGGCAACGGCTGCGAGGCGGTTTCCGGCGCCCATGCGAGCGACACGATCCACCAGCGGCGCCCGTCGTGCATCAGCTGGATGCTGTTGATGCCGCGGATCGGCGCGCCGCCCGCGGCGACCGTGCCCTCGTAGGTGCTGAACACCTGCGCGAGGTGGCCGAAGCGTTCGGTACGCCGGGCCAGCTCGCGTTCGCGGAAGCCGCGTTCGACCAGCAGCGGGCCGGACAGGGCGACATAGTCGTTCACTGCCAGCAGGCGGATGCCGACGCTGCCGTCGGCGCGCTCGCCGATCGGCATCATCCGCGCGCCCGGGATGAACAGCGAACGCAGCCGGTTCCAGTCGCGCGCCTGGCCGACCGGCCCCGAGATGACGGCATACAGCGCACCGAGGATGGCGTCGATGCTCTCGACGTCGGCCTCCGCCGCGGCGGGCGCGCTGGTGGCGACCGGGTGGTCGGGCGTCGGCGGCGCGGATTGGGCGTAGGTCGTGGCCGGCAACGAGAGCAGGGCGGCGAGCAGGAGGGCGGGGCGCATGGCGGCATCCAGGTCGGGACTGGCGCAGGGATAGCACGCGCGACGGCGATCCGCCCGTGCCGACCGGCAGGGCCTCAGGTCCCCGGCTCCACCGCCTCGCTGGGCGCGTTGCTGCGGTGCTGCCGGGCCAGCATCGCCTCTCGGTGGGCGATGTAGGCGGTGGCGGCGAAGATGATGCCGGCGCCGACCATCGTCCAGCGGTCGATGGCCTCGTCGAACCACAGCCAGCCGGCGAGGGTGACGATCACCAGTTGCACGAAGCTGATCGGGGTCAGCGCCGAGACCTCGCCGAGCTTGAGCGCCCGCGTCCACAGCAACTGGCCGAAGGTGCCGAGCACGCCCGACAGCACCAGCCACAGCCAGGCCATGCCCTGCGGGGGATGCCAGAACCACAGCGCCGCGGGCAGCGACATCGGCACCCAGAACAGGTAGGTCCACAGCACGATGGTGTCCGAGCCGTCTTCGCGCGAGAGCTGCTTGATCTGGATCGCAACGATGGCGGTGATCACCGCCGCGGCCACCGCGACCAGCGACGCCGCGGTGAAGGCATGCGACCACGGCCGCACGATCACCAGCACACCGATGAATCCGGCGATGACCGCCAACCAGCGCCGCAGCCGCACCCGTTCGCCGAGCAGCAGCACCGCGGCGACGGTGACGAAGATCGGCGAGGAATAGGCCAGCGACACGGCTTGGGCGAGGGGCAGGTGGGCGATCGCCCAGAAGCCCATCCACATGCTGACCACGCCGATCAGGCAGCGGATGAAATAGCGGCGCAGCTGGGTGGTGCGCAGCACGCCGCGCAGGTGCGCGCCCGGCGCGCCCGCGCGCATCGCCGGCCACAGCAGCAGCGGCAGCAGGGCGAGCAGGCCGAACAGGTTGCGGAAGAACGCGATCTCGGCGACCGGCTCGGTCCGCGAGGCCAGGCGGATGCAGATCGCCATCAGCCCGAACGCGACGGTGCTGGCCAGCATCAGGCCCGCGGCGCGCAACTGCAGGTTGGCCGCGGGGCCGGCGCTCACCACGCGTCGCCGACGATGCGCGGTTCGGGTTCGATGGCCACGCCGAAGCGAGCCTGCACCGAGGCGGCGATCCGCCGCGCCAGGCCGAGCAGCTGGGCGCCGCTCGCATGGCCATGGTTGACCAGCACCAGCGCGTGCGAGGCGGCCACCCCGGCGTCGCCGTCGCGCTGGCCCTTCCAGCCGCACTGGTCGATCAGCCAGGCCGCGGACAGCTTGCGGGTGTCGTCGCCGGCGCCACGGAACAGCGGCATGCCGGGATGCGCGCCGGCCAGCGCCTCGGCCTGCGGGGCCGGGACGATCGGATTCTTGAAGAAGCTGCCGGCATTGCCGAGCACGGCCGGGTCCGGCAGCTTGCGGCGGCGGATGCGGATCACCGCTTCGGCGACCTGGCTGGCGCGCGGCGCGCCATCGATCCCCATCGCCTGCAATTCCTCGTCGATGCCGGCATAGCCCAGGCGCGGCTCGAACGTGCGCGACAGCGCGAATTCGACCGCGGTGACCACGTGCGCGTCCGGCGCCTGCTTGAAGCGCGAGTCGCGGTAGGCGAAGCCGCAGTCGGCGGCATCAAGGCGGATGAAGCGGCCGTGCTCGCGATCGTAGGCCTCGACCGCATGGATGCAGTCTCGCACCTCGACGCCGTAGGCGCCGATGTTCTGGATCGGCGCGGCGCCCACCGTGCCCGGGATCAGCGCGAGGTTCTCCAGGCCGCACAGGCCGTGGCCCAGCGTCCACAGCACCAGGTCGTGCCAGCCCACGCCGGCGTCGGCGCGGACCACGGCGTCGCGGCCGTCGTCGGCGAGCAGTGCGATCCCGCGCGTCGCCAGCGACAGCACCACGCCCGTGGGATCTCCCGCGAACAGCAGGTTGCTGCCGCCGCCGAGGACCAGCACCGGGCCCTCGCGCAGCATCGCGTAGCCGAACAGCTCGGGCAGGGCGGCGGCGTCGGTCGCTTCCACCAGCAGCGGCGCGGTCGCGGCCACGCCGAAGGTGTTGCGGGCGTCGAGCCGCGCGCGTTCGACGATGCGGTAGCCCGTGCCCGGCATCGGCTCAGACCGGCGGGATGGTGCCGCGGCTGGGGGCTTCCTTGCGCCGGCGCAGGGCCTCGACGCATTCGCCGACCAGTGCCGGGCCGCGGTAGACCAGGCCGGTGTAGAGCTGCACCAGGGTGGCGCCCGCGGCCTGCTTGGTCGCGGCGTCGGCGCCGTGCAGGATGCCGCCCACCCCGACCAGCGGGATCGCCTCCGGCAGGCGCGTGCGCAGCATGCGCAGCACCGAGGTCGACTTCGCCATCAGCGGCGCGCCGGACAGGCCGCCCACTTCCTCGGCATGGCGTGCGCCCTCCACGCCTTCGCGGGCGATGGTGGTGTTGGTCGCGATCACGCCATCCACCTGCAGGTCGCCGAGCACCCGGCCGGCGGCATCGATGTCGCTCTCGGACAGGTCCGGGGCGATCTTGACCAGCATCGGCACGCGCTTGCCGTGCACGCCCGCCAGCGCCTCCTGCGCCTCGCGCAGCACCGACACCAGCCGGCGCAGCGCCTGTTCCTCCTGCAGCTCGCGCAGGCCGGCGGTGTTGGGCGAGGAGATGTTGACGGTGACGTAGTCGGCCAGCGGATACACCTTGCGCAGGCAGTGCAGGTAGTCGTCCTCGGCGGACTCGTTGGGCGTGTCCTTGTTCCTGCCGATGTTGATGCCCAGCAGGCCGTTGCGCCGGCGCGCGCGCTCGACGTTGCGCACCAGGGCGTCGACGCCGTCGTTGTTGAAGCCGAGCCGGTTGATCACCGCCTCCTGCCGCGGCAGGCGGAACATGCGCGGTTTCGGGTTGCCCGGTTGCGGGCGCGGGGTGACCGTGCCGACCTCGACGAAGCCGAAGCCCAGCGCGAGCAGCGCGTCGATGTGCGCGCCGTTCTTGTCCAGCCCCGCCGCCAGTCCCACCGGGTTCGGGAAGGCAAGGCCCAACGCCTTGGTCGGCAACGGCTTCGGCGCCGCGCCGACCAGCGGGTTCAGGCCGCTGCGGTAGGCGGCCTCCAGCGATGCCAGCCCCAGGCCGTGCGCGCGCTCGGCGTCCAGGGCGAACAGCAGCGGGCGCGCGAGTCCGTACAAGGCGTCAGCGGCCGGCGAAGGCGAGGAACGCGGCCAGCCCACCGAAGAACAGGAAGATCGCGAACACCAGCAGCACCGCCATCGCGATCGACAGGTAGCCCAGCACCAGGCCGGCGATCGCCAGGCCGTCGCCCTCCAGGCGCTCCGGCGCGCGGCGGATCTCGCTGCGCGCCATGTGCCCGGTGACCACCGCCGCCACGCTGCCCAGGAATGGCAGCAGGGTCCAGCCGAGGATGCCGGCGACGAGGCTGACCACGGCGAGGCTGCTGGTCTGGCGGAGGGTGGCGTTCATCGGCGTTCCTCAGAGGTCGAACTTGATGCCCTGGGCCAGCGGCAGCGCGTCGGAATAGTTGATGGTATTCGTTTGCCGGCGCATGTAGGCCTTCCACGCATCCGAGCCCGACTCGCGGCCGCCGCCGGTCTCCTTTTCGCCACCGAAGGCGCCGCCGATCTCCGCGCCGCTGGTGCCGATGTTGACGTTGGCGATGCCGCAGTCGCTGCCGCTGGCGGCCAGGAAGGCCTCGGCGCGCTTGAGGTTGGTGGTGAAGATCGACGAGCTCAGGCCCTGCGGGACCGCGTTCTGCATCTCGATGGCCTCGTCCAGTTCCTTGTACTTCATGACGTACAGGATCGGCGCGAAGGTCTCGTGCTGGACGATCGCGGCGTCGTTGCCGAGGCCGGTCACGATCGCCGGCAGCACGAAGTTGCCCGGGCGGTCGATCGCTTCGCCGCCGGTCTCCACCGTGCCGCCCGCGGCCTTGGCCTGGGCGATGGCGTCGAGGTAGGCGTCCACGCCGTCCTTGCTGTTGAGCGGGCCCATCAGGTTGGCCGGGTCGGTGGGGTCGCCGATCTTCTTCTCCACCTGCTTGTAGGCGGTGACCAGCTTGGCCAGCACGTCGGCGTAGATCGATTCGTGCACGATCAGGCGGCGGGTGGTGGTGCAGCGCTGGCCGGCGGTGCCCACCGCGCCGAACACGATCGCCGGGATCGCCAGCTTCAGGTCCGCGGTCTCGTCGACGATGATCGCGTTGTTGCCGCCCAGTTCCAGCAGCGAGCGGCCCATGCGGCGCGCGCAACGCTCGCCGACCATGCGCCCGACCTTGGTGCTGCCGGTGAAGCTGACCAGCGGGATGCGCTTGTCGTCCACGAACTCCGATGCCAGCTCGGTGCCGGCGTCGTTGAACAGGAAGAAGATGTCCGGGAAGCCGGCCTTCTTCAGCGCTTCGTTGCAGATCTTCATCGAGGCGATGGCCGACAGCGGGGTCTTCGGCGACGGCTTCCAGATGCTGATGTCGCCGCACACCGCCGCGACGAAGCTGTTCCAGGCCCAGACCGCGACCGGGAAGTTGAATGCGCTGATGATCCCGACCAGGCCGATCGGGTGCCACTGCTCGTACATGCGGTGGCCGGGGCGCTCGGAGTGCATGGTCAGGCCGTACAACTGGCGCGACAGGCCGACGGCGAACTCGCCGATGTCGATCATTTCCTGCACTTCGCCGTCGCCTTCCGGCTTCGACTTGCCCATCTCCAGCGCGACCAGCGAACCCAGCGCGTCCTTGTGCGCGCGCAGCGCATCGGCGCACAGGCGGATCGCCTCGCCGCGGCGCGGGGCCGGGGTCGTGCGCCACACCTTGAACGCGGCCTGGGCGCGCTCGACGAGGAGGTCGTAGTCGGCCTTGCTCGACGCATGCACGCGGCCCAGCACCTCGCCGGTGGTCGGGTTGACCGGCTCCAGCACGCCGGCGTCATGGGTCTTCGACCATTCGCCATTGCCGAGGTAAGTGCCGGATTCGACGGCCTGCAGGCCGAGTGCGGTGAGGACGGGATGGGACATGGACGGCTCCGGGCGTTGGGCGCGACGCGGCGGGCGCGAGGCGCGGGATACGGTGGCGAGGTGGCGACCCCGGCGCGATTCGAACGCACGACCTGTCCCTTAGGAGGGGACCGCTCTATCCAGCTGAGCTACGGGGCCACAAGCCCGCGATTATCGCAGCAGCGCCGCGACTCGGCCAATCCGACGAACGATCTGGCGAATCGCCGATGACATTTTCGCAGATCGCCCGGCCTGCTTCACCACATCCGCAGGCGGTCGCGCAGCGCGTCGGCGTCGTTCGCCATGGCCTCCGCGTGGCTGGGCCGCGCCAGCATCGCCGCCAGCGCGGGCGGGGTGGCGACCGGGTGGCCCAGCAGCGGCTCCACCACTTCGGGGAACTTGGCCGGATGCGCGGTGGCCACCACCGCCCAGTCGCCCGGTTCGCCGCGTGCGCGGAGGTGGTCGAGGACCTCGGCGGCGCAGGCGGTATGCGGGCAGGCCACGTAGCCCCGACGCGCCTGCGTGCGCACCACCGCGGCGCGGATCGCATCGTCGTCGACCGCCTCGGCCCGCAGCACGCTGCGCAGTTCGCCCGCGTCGGGATACAGCCATTGCAGGCGTTCGAAATTGCTCGGCGCGCCGACGTCCATCGCGTTCGCGAGGGTGGCGATGCTGGGTCGCGGCGTGTAGTCGCCGCCGGCGAAGAACGCGGGCAGCACGTCGTTGGCATTGCTGGCGAGCACGATGCCGCCGATCGGCATCCCCATGCGCCTTGCGAGCAGGCAGGCCAGCGCATTGCCGAGGTTGCCGGTGGGCACCACGAAGCCCAGCGCGCGGCCGGTCGCGCGCCAATGGCGCAACGCGGCGTGCGCGTAATACGCGGCCTGCGGTAACAAGCGGCCCAGGCTGATGCTGTTGGCGGAACCCAGCGGCACCTCGGCGCGATAGGCGGCATCGGAGAGCAGGGCTTTCGCGATGTGCTGGCAGTCGTCGAAGCTGCCGTCGACGCGGAACGCGCGGATGTTGTCGCCAAAGCAGCCCAGCTGGTGGGCCTGGCGCGGGGACACGCGTCCGTCCGGATACAGGATCGCCACGCGGAAGCCCGGACGCCCGTGGAAGGCGGCGGCGACCGCGGCGCCGGTGTCGCCCGAGGTGGCCACCACGATCGTCAACGGCGTGTCGCCGCGCGGGAGTGCCGCCAGGCAACCGGCGAGGAAGGCCGCGCCGTAATCCTTGAACGCCGCGGTCGGGCCATGGAACAGCTCGAGCACGTGGTCGCCGGGGGCGCCGAACGGCTGCAGGGGCGGGGCGATCGCCAGGGCATCGCTGCAGATGCCGGGCAGGGCCGCCGCCAGCGGGCCGTCGGCGAAGAACGGCGCAAGCAGGCGGGTGGCGACCGCGGGCAGGCTGGCGTCGTCGTCGAACTCGGCGGGTGCGCGACGCGGCCAGTCGTCCGGCATGTACAGGCCGCCATCGGGCGCGAGCCCGGCGGCGATGGCGTCGGCGACGGTGGTCGCCGGCGCGCCGCCACGCGTGCTGCGGGCCTTCATGGCAGCAGGCCTGCGGCGGGGGCGGCGATCGGGGTGAGGTGGCGATCGCTGCCGAAGCCGGCATCGGCGAAGGCCGCGGCCATCGCCTCCGCGGCGATGCGCGCCTGCGCCTCGGTTTCGCACCAGGCGAACACACTGGGTCCGGCGCCGGAAATGCTGGCGCCCATCGCGCCGGTGTCCAGCGCGGCCTGCTGGACCGCGGCGAAGCCCGCGATCAAGGGTGCGCGCCGCGGTTCCACCAGCACGTCACGCAGGCCGGCTCGGACCAGGTCGGCATCGCCGCGTTCGCAGCCCAGCAGGACCTGCGCGAGGTTGGCGCTCTGGGCGACGAACTCCTTCAACGCGTAATCGCCTTGCAGCGCGGCACGCGCGCGTCGGGTTTCCAGCACGGCGTGCGGATGCACGACGGCGGCATGCCACGCCGCGGGCACCTGCACCCGGGTCACCCGCGATGCGGTGGCGAGCACCAGCCCGCCGAGCAGCATCGGCCCCACGTTGTCGCCGTGGATGCCGCCGCTGGCCACGACTTCGCCGGCAAGCGCGCAGGGATACAGCGCCTCCGGTGTGAGCGGCGCATCCAGCAGGGCGTTCGCCGCAACCAGCGCGGCCACGCAGGACGCCGCCGAGCCGCCCAGCCCGGAGCCCAGCGGAATGCCTTTCTCCAGGCTCAGTTCGAAGCCGAACGGCACGCCGGCGACCTGGCGCAGCGAGATCAGCGCCATGCCTGCGGTGTTGCGCTCGGGTTGCAGCGGCAGGTCGGTGACCGTGCCGCGGATCGCGGCGATGCGCACCACCGGCTCGTCGATGCGGCGCACGTGGGCGATGTCGCCGATCCCGGCGATGGCATGGCCGAGGATGTCGAAGCCGACGCCCACGTTGCCGACCGATCCCGGCGAGAAGGCGCTGGCCATGTCGCCGCTCACAGGCGCGCGCCCAGCGCGGCGCACAGCCGCAGCAGGTCGGAGAACACGCCGGCCGCGGTGACCTCCGGCCCGGCGCCCGGACCCTGCACGATCAGCGGGTTGTCGCGATAGCGGCGGGTGGTGAATTGCACGCAGTTGTCCGTCAGGCGCAGGTGGGCAAAGGCATGGTCGGCGGGCAATTCGCGCAGCGCAACCCCGGCGCTGCCGTCCCGCTGCAGGCGGGCCACGTAGCGCAGCACGCAGCCGTTCGCGCGCGCGGCCTCGAGCCGCGCCTGCATCGGCGCATCCATCGCCGGCAGGCCGGCCATGAAGCCGTCGCGGTCGGCATCGCGCAACGCGTCCGGCACCAGGCTCTCCACCTCCACGTCGGCGAGCGACACCGGCAAGCCGGCCTCGCGCGCCAGGATCACCAGCTTGCGGGCGACGTCGGTCCCGGACAGGTCGTCGCGCGGGTCGGGCTCGGTGTAGCCCAGCGCATGGGCCTCGCGCACCAGTTCGGAGAACGGCCGGCTGCCGTCGAACTTGTTGAACAGCCAGGCAAGGGTACCGGACAGGATGCCGTCCACCGCAACCAGGTCGTCGCCGGTGTCGAGCAGGTCGCGCAGGGTGGAGATCACCGGCAGGCCGGCCCCGACCGTCGCTTCGTAGCGGAAGCGGGCGCCACCGCGCGCGCGCGCGGCACGGATCGCCTCGTAGCGCGCCAGCGGGCCCGCGCCCGCCTGCTTGTTCGGCGTGATCACGTGGATGCCGGCGGCCAGCCAGTCCGAATAGTGCGCGGCGACCGCGTCGCTGGCGCTGCAATCGACCACCACCGCATGCGGCAGGTGGCTGTCCAGCAGGTGCGCGCCGAGCGCGGCGAGGTCGGTCGCGACCGGCGCGTCCTGCATGCGCGTGCGCCACTCGGCGGCGTCGCGGTGCTCGCACAGCCACATCCGCCCGCTGGTCGCGAGGGCGCGCAGGCGCAGGTCGATATTGGCATCGCGGCGCAGGCGCGGCAGCGCCTCCTGCAACTGGTCGAGCAGGGCGGCGCCGACCTTGCCGGGGCCGATCACCGCCAGCGCGATGGTCTGCGGCGACAGCCAGAACGCCGCGTGCGCCGCGCGCAGGGCGCGGGCCTGGTCGGCGGCGGCGATCGCCACCGAGATGTTGCGCTCGGAGGCGCCCTGCGCGATCGCGCGGATGTTCACCCGTGCCCGCGCCAGCGCGTCGAACAGCCGCGCCGCGACGCCGGGCGTGCCGGCCATGCCGTCGCCCACCGCGGCCAGCACGCTGATGCCCGGCACCACCTGCACGCCCTGGACCTGCCCGCTGCGCAATTCGCGCGAGAACGCGTCCAGCAGCACGTCGCGGGCGGCATCGGCATCGAGCTCGCGCACCACCGAGCAGATCGAATGTTCGGAGCTGCCCTGCGAAATCATCACCACCGACACCCGCGCCGCGTGCAGCGCGGCAAATACCCGCTCGGCGGTGCCGGGCACGCCGATCAGGCCGGCGCCCTCCAGGCTGACCAGGGCCAGGCCGGTGTTGAGGGTGAGTCCCTTCACCGGGCCGCCGGCATCGCCCTCGGCATCGATGCGGGTGCCGGGGAAGCCGGGGTTGAACGTGTTGCGGATCAGGATCGGCAGGCCGCGCGCGATCGCCGGGGTCATCGTCTGCGGATGGATGACCTTGGCGCCGAAATAGGCGAGCTCGCAGGCTTCCTGGTAGCTCATCGCGGGCAGCGGGACCGCCTCCGGCACCAGCCGCGGATCGGCCGACAGCACGCCGTCGACGTCGGTCCAGATGTGCAGCTCGCCGGCCTCGAACAGGGCCGCGAAGATCGCGCCGGAAAAGTCGCTGCCGTTGCGGCCGAGCACGGTCGGCAGGCCGTCCGCATCGCCGGCGACGAAGCCGGTGGCCACTACCCGCGCTTGCGGATGGGCGCGTCGCCAGTCCGCCAGGCGCGCGGCGCTGGCGTCCCAGTCGACGATCGCCCCAAGCTCGCCGTGGCGCACGCGCAGGACCTCGCGTGCGTCCAGCCAGGCGTAGTCGCCGCCGCGCTGGCGCAGGTGCGCCTGCAGCAGGCGCGACGACAGCACCTCGCCCATGCCCTGGATGCGTTCCAGCGCGGCGCGCCCCGGCTGCCGGAGCAGGCCGACGGCGGACAGCAGTTCGGCGAGCTGCGCGCCTTGCGCGTCCAGCCAGGCGTCCATCGCCGGGTCGTCGCCCAGCAGCGCCTGCGCGGCCTCGCGATGACGCAGCCGCAGCGCGTCCAGCCCGGGCCGCCAATCGGCGCCGTTGGCCGCGGCCTCGGCCAGCGCGATGAGCGCGTCGGTCACGCCCTGCATCGCCGAGGCCACCACCACTTGCACCGGCTCCGGCGCGTCGAGCATCAGCTCGGCGACCCGGCGGATGCGCGCGGCATCGGCCAGCGAGCTGCCGCCGAACTTGTGCGCGCGGCAGCGCACGTCGGCGGGGTGTCGGGAGGGGTCTGCGGCGTCCTGCACGGGTACGGCGTTCATCGGGGCTCCGGGGTGGGGCCTCGCGTCCGGCAGGGAGGGGATCGTCGCCCCGTCGCTCTGTCGAGTGCGGGGCGGTGGTCTTGGGAGGTTATCCAGGCATGACCGACCGCACCGGCGTGGTACCGGTACCGGTGATGGTCGTGGTGGTGGTCATGCGGGACATGGGCCGACTCTGCTGCAGCGCAGCGAAGGCTGTCAAGCGGTGGTTGCGGGTGGAACCGATTGGTCGATGGGGGTCGATCGCAATGGCTTGTACGTCATTTGTGCTAACATGTGCGCCATTGTACGCTAACAGGAGTCGCCGCCATGTTGCCTGCCACCGCGGCCCGTTCAGCCCGCCTCGGGCTGCGCACGACCCCCGCACAGGAAGCCGTGCTGCGCCGTGCGGCCGACGTCGCGCACAAGTCGCTGACCGATTTCATCCTGGACGCTGCCTATCAGGCGGCCGAGCAGACCTTGCTCGACCAGCGCCTGTTCATGGTGTCCGGCAGCCAGTACCAGGCGATCCTGGACCTGCTGGATCGCCCGGAATCCGAAAACGCGGGACTGAAGGACCTGTTCTCTCGCCGTCCGGTCTGGGCCGAAAAGTGAGATTGACGGCACCTCAACCGCTCGATGCCTCGCATCGGGTGGAGGTGTTCGATTGCGGCAAGCCGACCCTCACCGAATGGTTGCTGCGCCATGCGCATCAGGCGCAAGGAAGCGGTTCGGCGCGCACATTCGTTTCCTGCGATGGCCCGCGTGTTGTCGGCTACTACAGCCTGACCGTCGGCCAGATCGACACGCTCGATGCGCCTGAGAGGGTGCGCAAGGGAATGGGGCAATACCCGATACCGCTGGTCATCCTGGCGAGGCTTGCGGTCGATCTGGACTACCAGCGGCGTGGTCTGGGGTTCAGTCTGTTGCAGGACGCCATCCATCGTGCCATCGCCGTTGCCGAACACGCAGGCATCCGCGCGATGCTGACGCAACCGCTGGATGGCGAGGCGGATGCGTTCTATCGGCGCTTCGGTTTCGAGCCGCTGCCGATGGGCGAGCGGCATCTGATCTTGTTGCTCAAGGATGCGCGGCGGATGGCGAGGACGCTCGCTGGTTCTGCTTGATGGTTTGGGTGCGTGCGTCAAACATCGACCAGATCCAGAATGGAAAGGCGAAGATGAAGGCTGCCCCGGCCGATCCGAGCAACCACAAGAACAGAATCGCGCCAATCACGATCATCCAGATGCCTCGTGAAGTTGCACCGGCATAGACCTGTCCTGCGCCCGACCACACGAAGCTCAACAGCACGGCGACTGCCGGGTCCTTTGCGGTGGGATGGACGACAGGTATTGCAGTGCTGTGCTTGGTGGTGACTTGCTGGCCCCCGCAGTGCTGGCAGTAACGCGCAGCTTCATCGATTCTGTTTCCGCAGTTTCGGCAAAATGCCACTGTCGTATCCTCCTGTACCAACGAGTTCACCACTACTGCTCAGGATTTTCTGCTGCACTGTCAGCTGCCGAAACGGCGTCATGCAGTGCTTGATCATTTGCGCTTCTGCTGTACTCGCCACATTGCCGAGCCTGCATGCTCGAGATGCCAGAATTCAGCGATCTTGCATAGGAAAGAAACTGATCTCGAGTACAGGAGCCCCCGGTTCTTTCGTAGTACGAATACTCGGCATCGAACTCGGTTTGAAACGACGAAAGCTCGTCAGGCGCGATTCTGGCGCAATCAAGGCTGATTTCTGCCCTGATCCCTTCCGGCAATCTAGCGATATCTTCCTCGAACTTCGCGAGGCTCTCGAAGTAGCCAGGATTTGTGAGGCCGAACTCCGATGGTGAGCCGAACTGGCGGCAAGACTGCTTGATTGCCGTGATGGCCATGTCCTTGAGCTCGGCAAGCTGTTCTTGCTGAGCGGCGATTTGTTCGACCTGTCGTGCTGTTTTCTGATCCATTTCAGCGCGTGCCAAGGACGCTTCATCCTGTCCGCAGGCCGCCAGTACTTTCTCGACCTCGCCGGAACGATCAATAGCCAGTTCATATGTGCCTGTTCCATTGCCGATTTCGAGCAGCATGGGAAGCGCCTCGCCAAGCATCGACGAGGCGATGAATACCGCCTTGTTTGCGTACTCTCCCAGTGCGAAATAGGTGTAAAGCGGAGTGCTGAAGACATTCCCGTCCTTGAATTTCACCCGTGCGACTGGCATCGAGCCATTCTCCAGATGCAGTGCGGAAAATGCACTTTGTTCTGTTGGCGATTCCATGCTTCCGACGATGGATTGGATTGTCATCCCTGTCTTTCTGGATTGCGGGTTGCAAGTAATTTCGACGTGGAATTGCGTATTGCGGCTGTCGAATGGATAAACACGAGTGGCGGCCAACGTTTTCCCGTCAATGCCGGAAGTCGTCTCGCTCAACTCCCACTCGCTCGTCGAAATTGTCGATGCGGCTGTATCGAACCAACTCCTTATGCTGCCGGCACCCGAATTGCGTGACCCATCGGCCTGACTTGTCAACGTATTCGCCACGGCGGCAAGAAACCAAAATCCGCCTGCCACGGCCAGGATTGCAGTCTTGATTCCCCGTCCTCCAACTTCAATGGGGTGGATCTTGGCCTGCTCGGCGAGGCTCTTGCGCTTCAACAAGTAGGATGAAAAACCGATGATCCAGAGCATCAGAGTGACGATGCCCCATGCGCCGGCTGACATGTTGAACAAGCCTTTCCCGCCGGGGATTTTTCCGATCTTGTGCTTGGTGGCGTCCAGATAAACCCAGACGGCAGAGGCCGCGACGACTGCAACCATGAGTGCATTGAGCAGGGGCATGTGCGGCTCCTAGACGAGATCGTTGATGCTTCGCTCAGCGAGCTGTGCGGTTGCCTTCTCGCTGGGTGAGTCGAACCCCTCATCCCGCAGCCGTTTTCGGATGTCTCGCTTCCAGGCGGCGGCGGTAGGAGCATCCGTGGCTGCGAGTGACGAGGCGTAGCGTTCCTCGAGCCGATGGAATGCCGCGATATCGTGATATGCGCGCTTCAATCGGCGCTTGTTTTCAGCCGCAACCCGCTGATTGGTTGCGGTCCAGTATGTGATCGAGCCTGTGATAAGGCTTCCCAGCACTGCGCTAAAGCCAGTCACCACGGCCAATAGAATCGAATCGTCCATTCGTTCCCCCTGAAGGCTAGGCTGTTCAGCAGCCAAGTCGCATGCGATCAGGGTGCGACAACGTTACGAAACTTCACATAAGAATTTTTCCAGCAGCCCGCTGGTCTGTATTCCATGTATTGTCTAACTTGCAGGCGTCCGGAACGCCACGACCAATCGCATCCCACGTGCACCGCTGCGAATGCGCAACCGCCCACCCAGCAACAACACCCGGTCGCGGATCCCCTGCAGCCCCATGCCGCCGTTGCGCAGCCGTAGCGATGCCGGGTCGATACCACGCCCATCGTCTTCGATGCTCAGCCCGATGCGGATACTGCTGCCGATGCTACGCGCTCGCAGGCGAACAAGAAGATTGCAGGCATCTGCATGGCGCACCGCATTGGTGGCCGCTTCCTGCACGATGCGGTAGATCGCGGTCTGGGTGTCGTCGTCCAGTCGTTCCAGCAGGCCGTCGCCGTCTTCGATATGCAGTCGATAGGCCATGCCGCTGGTTTCCATCAGGTCGCGGATGCTGCCCTGCTGTAACGACCGAGCCAATCCGAAGGCATCAAGACCGGCGGGGCGCAGGCTGTTCATCAGGCCGGATACGCGCCTCCGCATGTGGTCGAGGATCTCGCGCAGGGGCGCGAAAGCCTCGGGATCGCCGGCCTTGCGTTCGGCCAGCTTGATGCGGGTTTGCAGGGCAGTGAGGTTTTGCCCGAGTTCGTCATGCAGTTCCAAGGCGAGCCGGCGGCGGAGGTCTTCGGATATGGACAGGTTGCGGCGAGCGGCGCTACGCAGTTCATCGGAGAGGCGATCCAGACGGACATTGCCCGCAACCAGTGCATCGTTGCGCGCAGTGAGTTCGTCCACCGAGGCGCCAAGCAACAACCCGGACATGCCGATGATGGACAGGAACAACTGGACCTGAACGGCCGCCGCAGTATTGCCGGTCAGGATGCTGGCGGAGGCCACGGCGATATTGGCCAGCGGCAGGGCGATGGCCACGCCGCGCCAGCCGGTTCGCAGGGCGAAATACAGGACAGGCAGGGCGCACAGGCTCGTCGCGAAGAAATACACCGAAGCTCCTAGCAGATCCAGAGTGCTGGCATACAGCAGCAGGGCGGGCAGCAGGACCAGCGGGATGTCGCGCTTCCAACGTTGTGTCTGTGCGGCTTCGGAGCGGTTTCGCAATAGCAGCAATCCGAGTGGCGCCAGCATCAGCGTGCCGTTGATGTCGCCGAGGGCGATTTGCAGGAAGAGTTCCAGGCTGGATTCCGGCACTTCGCCATCGAACGGACGCCATGTGTTGAACACGGCATTCCCCAGCGCCGATGCGGCGATGGCCAGGAGCAATCGCTGCATCGACGAGGCATCGTCCAGCAACAGCGGCTGGCGAGAATGTCGCAACCACCACGGACCACTCATCAGGCCGATCATGCGGGCGAGGGTCAGCGCGGTCATCCAGCCGCCATGGCCGGTAAACATCTGCAAGCTATCCGGCAGGTAGATCGCCCACTCGGCAACCAGCAGGGCCGGCCAGAGCCGTGGTGGTGTGAACAGCAGCCACAGGAAGCGCCAACCTGCGGGCGGATGCCAGTACAGATTCGCGGGCAGCACCAGCAGGTAATGGCCTGCGGCATAGAGGGCCACGGCCAATGGCCACCTGGCCCAGGCGGGAAGCATGTGTTGCATCGGTCACATGGTAGCCGCGGCCGGACGGGCAACGGCGACTGGAAAAATTCCAGTTGGCACCATCTGCTGCGCTGTTACCCTGCGCCGATGATCCGCATCGTCATGGCCGACGACCACGCCATCGTTCGCGCCGGTTTCCGCGCCCTCATCGAGCAGGAGCCAGGTTTCGGGATCGTGGCCGAATGCAGCGCCATCGCAGACACGCGCGAGGCCGTGCTGTTGCAGCATCCGGACGTGCTGGTGCTGGATCTGTCGCTGCCGGGAGGCGGGTTGTCGCTGGTACCGGAGCTCCGCGAGGCGCTACCGGACATGGCCATCCTGGTGTTGAGCATGCACGACCACGAGCCCTGGATTTCGGAGGCGCTGCGACGCGGCGTGACTGGCTACGTGACCAAGGGCGCGGCATCCGACGAGTTGGTGGCCGCGCTGCGCGCCGTCGCCGCAGGTCAGCCCTATCTCAGCAGCGACCTGCAGCAGCCGGCCGCGCCGCGTGCCGGGCTGGAGGCGTTGAGCGAGCGCGAGCAGGAAGTGTTCCTGCGTCTGGCGCGGGGGGAACCCCCCAAACAGGCGGCCATCGAGATGGGTATCAGCGACAAGACGGTGTACCTGCACCGCGCCTCGCTGCGCGCCAAGCTCGGCGTCAACAACGACCTGGCCTTGCACAAGCTGGCGCTGGAACGGGGCCTGCTGGGCTGATCAGCCCTCGCGAAGCGTGCCGGGATCCCCGCGTTCCCGCGACGCGACCAGCGCGTTCGCGGTCATGTCGCCGGTGACATTGCCGACCGTCGCCAGCACGTCCGGGATCGCATCCACCGCCATCAGCACCGGCAGCGGTGCGATCGGCAGGCCCATGGCCTGGGTCACCGGCAGGTTGGTGGCGAGGAAGATTGCCTGCCCGGGCAGGCCCACCGAGCCCATGCTGACCAGCACCGACAAGGCCACGCCGGTGGCGAGCTGCGCGGCGGTGAGGTCCACGCCGAGCGCCCAGGCGATGAAGCTGGCGGTGGCCAGGTACTGGATCGGCGAGGTGATGCGGAACAGCGAGACCGCCATCGGCAGCACCAGCCCGGACACGCGCTGCGGGAAGCCGAGCCGGCGCTCGGCGCTGTCGAGCATCGCCGGCAGCGTCGCCAGCGAGGACTGGGTGCTGGCGGCGACCGCCTGCACCGGCGCGAGCCCGGCCATGAAATGCGCCAGCCGCTGCCGACCAACGACCACCGCCACCGCGACCAGCAACACCGTCGCCAGCAGGTAGAGCGCGCATTCCAGCAGCACGTAGATGCCCAGCGCCTGCAGCACGCCCAGGCCCGCACGCGCGGTCAGCGACAGCACCAGCGCGAAGATGCCGACCGGCGCCGCCCACAGCACCCAGCGCACGATCACGATCATCGCCTCGCTGACGGCCTTGAAGAAACCGACCACCTGGGTGCGCTGCGCGGCCTCGATCCGGGTCAGGGCGAAGCCGAAGAACAGGGCGAAGGTGACCAGCGGCAGCATCGCGCCGGCCGCAGCCGCGGCGACCGCGTTGCTCGGCACGATCGCCAGCAGCGCATCCGCCCAGCCGCCGGTCGCGGCGGGGAGTTCGGCCTCGTGCCCGCGCAACGCCGCGGCCACCGCCGGGTCGGGCTGCAACAGCGAGAGTGCCATCGGCGCGAGCACCGCGGTCATCGCCGCCGCCGCGGTCAGCAGGACCACGAAGGTCAGGATCGCGCGGCGCGCCACGCGCCCGGACTGCGCGGCGTCGCTGGCCTGGTTCACGCCGACGATCACCAGCGCCAGCACCAGCGGTACCACGGTCATCTGCAAGGCGTTGAGCCAGAGCTTGCCGAACGGCTGCACCAGGTCGGCGACCTGCACGCCGAGCGCCGGCGCCTGCCAGGCCAGCAGGATGCCGACCACCACGCCGGCCACCAGGCCGGCCATCACCCGCGCGGTCTGGCTCATCGGGTGGCCTCCGCACGGTCGATGTCGGGCAGCCGCCAGGCGCCCTTGAGCGCTTCGTACTGCGCGCGCGGCAGGGTCACGAACACCGGGTGCCGGCGCGCGTCCAGCCAGGCCAGCAGCGGCGCCATGGCGTCGGGGGCCATCGCCGTGCAGCCGGCGGTCGCCTCGCCCGGCGCCTTCCACAGGTGGGCGAAGATGCAGCTGCCGCCGTTCGCCACGGCGCCGTCGCGGTTGTGTTCGATCACGAAGCCCTCGCGGTAGCGTTGGTCGCCGTCGGCATGCAGGTCGCGGCGCATCGGTTCGGTGGACTGGTCGAGCCCCGCGGCCTTGGCGACGCTGCGGTCGACGATCCGGTTGTACATCGGCGAGGCCGGCACGTCGATGCACCAGTCGTTCGCGGTCATCGCCCGGTAGGGCAGGCCGGTGCGCACGCCCGCGGCATAGCCGAAGGCGGTGCCGATCGCGAACACGCCCGCGGGCGCCTTGCCGTCGCCCTCGCGCTTGACCGGGCCGTCGCTGCGCGCGGCATGCAGGCCGATGCCCCAGGCGGTGCCGGTGCGGCCCACGGTGATCGGCGCGGCATCGCCGACCTGTCGCCAGCCGTCGCCCGCGCGCTCGAAGCGGCGCAACTCGCCGCCGGTCGCATCCCAGTCGGCGGTGGTGACCAGCACCAGTTGGCCGGCTTCGGCCCACGGCGCGGCATCGGTGGACGCGGGCAGTCGGTGGCTGCACGCGGTCGCCAGGACCAGCGACAGGAGCAGGGGAGCGGTCCGGCGGATCGTCATGCGCAAGTTCCGGGAAGGGATGGCGGGAATGCTAGGGGAAAAGCGGCGATGCGGTCCGGCAGGTTGCCGGATCTCATGTCGCATGCAGCGCGGCGATGCGCTCCAGCGCGTCCTGCAGGCGCTCGCGGCACGCCTCGTCGGCTTCGCACAGGCGGATGTAGAGGCGGTCGAGCAGGTGTTGCTGCGCGGCGCGGTACAGCAGCGGGGCGACGTAAGCGCGGTCATCGTGCGCCGATACCAGCAGCGCGTGGTCGGCATGGGCGCGCAGCGGGTTGGCGCTGTGCCGGGTCACGGTGACGATGGGGCCGCCCCCTTGGGCACGGAACTGGCGCTGCAGCTGGGCCAGCGCCGGCTGGCTGCCGTGTTCGGAGAACAGCAGGAGCACGTCGCCGGGGCGAGTCGCGCCGAGGTGGGCGGCCATGTGCGCGGGGTCGGCTTCATGCACCGTGCGCAGGCCCAGCAAGCCCAACTGCTGCGCAAACGCGCGTGCGGGCAGGGCATCGTCGCCGGTGCCGAACGCGTAGCGCGTGCCGGCCTGGCCGATCGCGCGCGCCACCGCGTCCAGGGTGTCGGCGGGATTGATCAGCCGCGTGGCTTCCTCGGCCTCGGACTTGCGCGCCCACAGGCCGTAGCGCAGGGCGGGTGCTTCCGCCGCATGGGCATCGCCGCTGGCGGCGGGCCCGCTGTCGGCACGGACCACCGCTTCGCTGATCGAGAGCTTGAGGTCCGGGTAGCCCTTGAAGCCGAGCTTCTGGCAGAACTTCACCACGCTGGACTGACTGATCCCCAGCGCGTTGGCGAGTTGTTGCGACGAATAGTCGCGCAGCAGCTGTGCGTTCTCGAGGATGAAGTCGGCGATGCGTCGCTCGATCGCCGACATCCGGTCGCGCTCGGCGCGGATCCTCACCAGCGCGGTCATCTCGCGCCTGCCTCAGGCCGCCAGTTCGGCAGCGGGCGCGAGCCCGTCGATGGCGCGGATGCCGAGGCCCGGCGCATCGGTGATGGTGATCTCCGATTCGTTGAACAGCACGCCGCCGGCAACCGGGTCATGGCGGCAGAGCGAGGGACCGTCGAGGTCGACCTTGCTGATCACGTCGGACTTCGCGACCGCCAGGTGGACCGCGGCGGCCACGCCGATGCTGGATTCCAGCATGCAGCCGATCATGCAGTCGACGCCGTACATGCCGCAGATGTCCGCCAGCCGCACCGCGTTGGAGATGCCGCCGGTCTTCATCAGCTTGATGTTGACGATGTCGGCGGCGCGCATGCGGATCAGCTCGATCACCTCGCGCGGGCCGAACACGCTCTCGTCCGCCATCACCGGGGTGTGCACGCGCTCGGTAACGTAGCGCAGGCCGGCGAGGTCGTGCGCCTTGACCGGCTGTTCCACCAGCTCCAGCTTGACCCCCGCGTCCTCCAGCGTCTGCAGGGCGAACACCGCCTGCTTGGCGGTCCAGCCCTGGTTGGCGTCCAGGCGCAGCAGCGCGCGGCCCTCGACCGCGGCATGGATCGCCTTGGTGCGCTCGATGTCCAGGCCGATGTCCTTGCCCACCTTGATCTTCAACGACTCGAAGCCGCGGTCCACCGCCGCTAGCGAGTCCGCGACCATCTTGTCGATGTAGTCGACGCTGATCGTGATGTCGGTGGTGATCACCGGGTCGCCGCCGCCGAGCAGCTTGTACAGCGGCGCGCCGTACAACTGGCCCCAGAGGTCGTGCACCGCGATCTCCACCGCCGCCTTGGCGCTGGTGTTCTTCTCCATCGCCCCCTGGATGAGGTGGGTGATCCGGTTGAGGTTGGCGATCTCCAGGCCGACCAGTCGCGGCGCGATGTAGTGGCGCACCGCCTCCATGATCGAGCCGTGGGTGTCGCCGGTGATCACGGCGGTCGCGGGCGCGCTGCCGTAGCCCACGTGGCCGGTGTCGGTATGCACCATCACCACCACGTCCTCGACCTGCTCCACGGTGCGCAGGGCGGTCTTGAACGGCGTCTTCAGCGGCACGCGCAGCATGCCGAAGCGGATATCGCGGATCTTCATGGTGGCGTGGTTACCCGGACAATATTCGTGATGCGGTCGACGTAGTCGTGGTCCTTGCCGAAGCGCAGCGGCAGCAGCGGCGTGAGCGACACGCCGTTGAGTCGCATCGAACGCAGTTCCCCGCTGGAGTCGAGGTAGCTGCCGCCGCTGGTATCGTGGATGACGTAGGGCATGCCGTCGATGCGGCCGGCGAACATCATCACGTGCCCCGGGATGTAGATCAGGTCGCCGACATCCAGCGCGGCGACCGCGGCCATGCGCTCCGCACGCGATGCCGTGGGTTCGAAGCGCGTGCGCGCGAACACCGGGCTGACCGCCTGGTCGCTGGTGTTGCGCGGCAGTTGCACGCCCATGCTGCGGTAGACCTCGGACACGAAGCCGCTGCAGTCGCGGCCGTTGTAACTGTGGCCCCAGCCGTAGCGCTCGCCGAGAAACTTGAACGCCTGCCGCAGCAGGTTGGCGCGGGTCAGCGGGAGGTAGTCGCCGGCGGTGTCCGCAATCCGCGGCATCAGCGCGGGCGCGAAGCCGAGTCGCCCATCGGCATCACGCACCGGCAGGTCGAGGATCCATGCCGCGTACGGATGCTGGCCATTGACCGGCGCATCGGGCGCGGCCGGCGCCAGCGGGATGCGGGTGCCCATGTCCAGCTGCAGTTCGGATAGGCGCGGTTCCTCGCGGGTGAACACGGTGCGCGGCTTGGCGCCGGTGACCACGCGGTAGGGCGCGCGCGTCGCATGGGCGAGCACGGTGGCGCGGTCGCCCTCGGCGATGGCCTCGGCCTCCACCCATGCTGCGTAGCGCGGGCTGACCACGAACCGCCACTTGCCATCGGCGCTCGCGTGCACGACGACCAGTGGATCGCCAGGGAACAGGGCGCTCTCCTGGAAGCGGTCGATGTCGGTCTCGCCCTGGCTGCTGAACACCCGCAACGTGGTCGGGAAGGCGCGCAGCGCCGCCCGGCGCACCGCCATGCCGTAGCGGGTCGGCTGCTGGTCCGGGATCGCGGCCATCGCGCGATTGCCGGCGAAGCCCGCCAGCGTGTCCGCGGGGATGGGCTTGCCGGCTTCGTCCCACAGTGCCCGGGTCGGCGGCGACGCGAGATCCTCGATCCACGCGGCGACCTGGGCCCGGGGCAGGGTCGCCGGCAGTGCGGCGATGTCGTGCATCGATGCGTCTTCGCGCAGCAGGCGCGCGTTGCGCGCGTCGATCGCGGCGCGATCCATGAGCACCGTGTCCGCGTCCGCGGTGCGCGCGACCCAGAATTCGGCATCGAGGTACGCCTCCTGCACCCCGATCACGCCGCTGGGTGGTACTTGCCACGCGCTGCCGCCGCTCTGGTCGCGCGCGGCCGCGTGCGGGCCGCCGAGGGCGATCGCCAGGGCGAAGGCCAGCCAGCCGACCTTGCCGAACCGACGTGGACCGCTTTGTTGAGTGCGCATGTTCCTCCCCATGTCCCAGCTTGCCATGCCGCTGTCGGGCCGGGTATTCAGGCTTTCAATGAATACGTGATGCCATTGCGTTATACGACAAGAATAAATTATTGACCACCTCGCGACTGCGTGATACACAAGCCGGGAAACGCGGATCGTCTGGGGGACGTCCTGTTGGAAACCACGCTACGCGCCTTCGGGGTCATCGGCATGCTGGCCGGTTGGATCGGCGCGCGACGCCCGCGGCGTCCCCGCCACGCCTCCGCGCCGTGCCTGCATGCATCGCGCCTGCATCCGTCCTGGTTCGGCCAGGCGGCCACTTCCGCTTTCCGCCCATCCGCATCGCCGTCGGTGTCCGTCGGCGGCCCTTCCGTCGTGCCTCGTCCGGAGTGAACCCATGAGTCGTCGTCGCCACCTGCGCAAAACCGCCCTCGCGTTCGCGACGGGTCTCTGCCTGTCCACCCTGGCCATCGCGCCCGCGCTGGCGCAGAGCGCCACCGGCGCGGTCGCCGGACGGGCCACCAGCGGCGACGAGATCGTGGTCACCAATGTCGCGACCGGGGCCACGCGCACGGTGACCGCCGGTGGCGATGGTGGCTATCGGCTGGCCCAGTTGCCGGTCGGCGATTACCGGCTGCAGGTGCGTCGCGGCGGGCAGGACGTGGGCAGCGCGCACGTGGTGGTGGTGTCGCTGGGGGGCACCACCAACGTCAACCTCGGTGGCGACGGCAGCGTGACCAACCTCGCCGCGGTGGAAGTGGTCGGTTCGGCGGTGATCAACCGGGTCGACGTCTATTCCACCGAGACCGCCACCAACGTGACCCGCGAGGAGATCGCGCGCATCCCCGTGGACCAGACGCTGGGCTCGGTCGCCCTGCTGGCCCCCGGCGTGATCGGCGGCAATTCGTCGTTCGGCGGCATTTCCTTCGGTGGTTCGTCGGTGGCCGAGAACTCGATCTTCATCAATGGCCTGAACGTCACCGACTTCTATCGTCGCCAGGGCTTCTCGACGGCACCCTTCGCGTTCTACGACGAGTTCCAGGTCAAGACCGGTGGCTATTCAGTCGAGTTCGGGCGCAGCACCGGCGGCGTGATCAACGCCGTCACCCGGCGGGGCAGCAATGAATTCAAGGGTGGGATCCAAACCACATTCGAACCATCGGCATGGCGGGCGGAGGCCGACGACCACTACTACGCGGACGGGTCGGTGAACGTCCGCAGCAGCCAGGATCGCCAAAGCTTCAACAAGGCCAACGTGTGGGGATCGGGCCCGCTGATCAAGGACAAGCTGTTCCTGTTCGCGATGTACGAGTGGCGCGAAAATCCGTCGCGCTTCACCAACGCCTCCGGCAGCAGCCTGAGCGTGCGCGACTCGAGCAACGGCTTCTGGGGCGGCAAGCTGGACTGGCAGGTCAACGACGACCACCTGCTGGAGCTGCTGGCGTTCTCCGATGCGGGCGACTCGCTGACCAAGGTCTATGCCTACAACTTCGACACCGGAACGGTGGGAAGCGCGGCGCCGAGCGAGTCGACCTCCTCTGGCGGCGGCAAGAGCGGCTCGATCACCTACACAGGCCACTTCGGCGAGAACTTCACGGCGCGGGCGATGTACGGCATCAACCGTTCCAGTGCGTTCACCCGCTCGCCGGCCGACGGCCTGTGCGACTGGGTCACCTACAACAATGCCTCCTACGGATCGGTCTATCGGGCGATGGGCAGCCCGGTGCTGGGCTGCCACCCCGGTTCGAACGTGGTGAGCCACGAGGACGAGCGCAAGGCCAAGCGCCTCGACTTCGAGTGGACGCTCGGCGACCACCTGCTGCGCTTCGGCTGGGACCACGAGTTGATGACGACGGACCGGGTCACGTTCTACCCGGGCAGCGGCAAGCAGTACACGGCCTATGGCCGCACCAGCGCCACCCAGGTGCTCGACAACGGCACGCCGTTGCCGATCGGCGTCAATGCCTTCCTGATGGCGCGCGAACGGGCCGATGGTGGCGTGTTCGACATCGAGGCGAGCGCCTGGTACCTCGAGGACGTCTGGAACGTAACGCCGAGCTTGCTGCTCAACGTCGGCGTGCGCGTGGACAACTTCCTCAACAAGACCGCCGCGGGCGGGACGTTCATCGAGCTGGACAAGCTGGTGTCGCCGCGCCTCGGCTTCTCGTGGGACGTGAAGGGCGATGGCAGCACGAAGCTGTTCGGCAACCTCGGGCGCTACTACCAGCCGGTGCCGAGCATCGTCAGCTACAACTTCGCCGGCGGCCTGCTCGACGAACGCACGTTCTACGTCCTCGATGGCTGGCGCGCGGCGACCAATCCGGTGACCGGCGCGCCCTACATGGAGCCCATCGTCGGCGCGCAGATCGGGCCGGTGGACGACCAGTTCAACCTCAGCGTGCGCGACCTCCGCCAGAGCGTGGATCGCGACCTCGACGCGGTCTACCAGGACGAGGCGATCCTCGGCTTCCAGACCATGATCAACCAGGCCTGGTCGTGGGGCGTCAATGCCACGTACCGGCGCATGCCGAACGCGATGGACGACGTCCGCATCAATGCGTTGTGCGGCGTCCGCCATGGCACCCTGTTCCCGATCGCCAACCCCGGCGACAAGCTCACGCTGTGGGGCACGACGGCGCTCGGATGTGCGCAGGACGGGTGGGTCACCATCGATACGTCGAAGGAAGGCTACATGACCTCGACGACCAACCAGATCGTGGGCTACTCGGCGCCGAAGCGGACCTACACGGCCGTGGAGTTCCAGGTCGACCGCGCCTGGGACGGGAAGTGGGCGTTCAATGCCTCCTACCTGTGGTCGCGGTCCGAGGGCAACCACGAGGGGCCGGTGAACTCGGACACCAACTACGGCGACACCGGCATGGTCCAGCACTGGGACCACCCGGCGAACAACCAGGACTACGGCCCGCTCTTCAACGACCGTACCCACCAGATCAAGCTGCGGGGCAGCTACGAACTCAACGACATGTGGTCCTTCGGCGCGACCCTCGTCGCCCAGTCCGGCGGTCCGATCAATGCGTTCGGCGTGACCTGGCCGAACGACTCGCTGGCTGCGGGCAGCGTGACCTCCATCGGTTCCGGTGGCGGTTCGTTCTGGCACTGCATCCCGCCCGCGGGCCTGCCCAATTGCTCGACGGTCCCCGTCGCCAACCGCGTCTACGAGTACGCGGGACGTGGCTGGGGCGGTCGCCTGCCCTGGACCTACAACCTGGGCGCGAACGTGACCTGGACCCTGCCGGTGCCCGAGGTCGACCTGAAGCTGCGCCTGTCGGTCTTCAACTTGCTGGACCAGCAGCGCGTGATCAACGTCAGCCAGCGTTACGAAGCCCAACCTGGCCAGGTGCGTCCGACCTGGAACACCGGCACCCGCTGGCAGTCGCCACGCTATGCGCAGCTGGTGATGACCTGGAACTTCTGACGGCACCGTGACCACCGGGCCGGCGACGGCCCGGAGCATTTCCCCTGGGGCGGTCCGGTGGTCGGGCCGCCGCTTTTTTTGGTACGAACATGCAAACGGATGCCCCCGACATGCGGACCCTGGCTGGCGTCGACCTGGCGGCGCTGGCGCAACGCGAGGGCACGCCGCTGTACGTGTATTCGACGCCGGCGATCCTGGCGCGGGCGCGCGCCCTGCAGTCCGCGCTGGCCGGGCTGGATGCGGGGATCTGCTACGCGGTCAAGGCCAACGGCAACCGCGCGCTGCTGGCCTTGCTGGCGGGCGAGGGGATCGGCGCCGACATCGTGTCCGGTGGCGAGTTGCGGCGGGCACTGGCCGCCGGGATCCCGGCGGACCGGATCGTGTTCTCCGGGGTCGGCAAGTCCGCGGGCGAGATCGATGCCGCGCTGCAGGCCGGGATCGCGCGCTTCAACCTGGAGTCGCGGCCGGAACTCGACCTGCTGCAGGCGCGTGCACGCGCGCTCGGCGTGTGCGCGCATGCCTCGGTCCGGATCAACCCGGACGTCGATGCGCGGACCCACGCGAAGATCTCCACCGGACGCGCGGAGAACAAGTTCGGGGTGTCGATCGCCGAGGCGCATGCCTGGTTCGATGCCGGCGCCACCTGGCCGGACGTACACCTGGATGGGCTGCACATGCACATCGGCTCGCAACTGCTGGACCTCGCGCCGGTCCGCGAGGCGCTGGCGCGGATGGCCGGGGCGTGGCGCGACCTCGCGGCGGCCGGCCATCGGCTTTCCTGCATCGACGTCGGTGGCGGGTTGGGCGTGCGCTACCGCGAAGGCGAGCACGCGCCCGCCGCCGTCGACTACGTGGCCGCGATCCGCGAGGCGCTGGCGGGGTTCGATGGCAGGTTGCTGGTGGAGCCGGGCCGCTGGCTGGTGGCGGAAGCCGGCGTGCTGCTGTCGCGGGTGCTGCTGGTGAAGGAGGGCGCGTCGCGACGGTTCCTGGTGCTGGACGCGGCGATGAACGACCTGCTGCGGCCGAGCCTCTACGACGCCTGGCACGACATCGTCCCGCTGGTCGACAGCGGCCGCGAGCGGCTGGCCTACGACGTGGTCGGCCCGGTGTGCGAGACCGGCGACACCTTCGCCATCGACCGCAGCTTGCCGCGCTGCGAGGCCGGCGACCTCGTCGCCATCCTCGGGGCCGGCGCCTACGGGGCATCGATGGCCTCCAACTACAACTCGCGCCCGTTGCCGGCGGAGGTCATGGTCGACGGCGGCCGCTACGCGCTGGTCCGCCGGCGGCAGGACTTCGATGCGATGATCGCCGGTGAGTGCTTCGCGACCGACTGGACGACTGCATGACCTCGGCTCCTCGCTGGTTCCTTGCCTTGCTGCTGCTGGCGCTGGCGCTGCCTGCCGCTGCAGTTGCCCGGACCCCACCCGCCACGCCCAGCCCCGAGGCGATCGATGCGGCGGTGCGCGCGACCATCGCGCGCTACCAGTTGCCCGGCATCGCGGTCGGCGTGGTCGCCGATGGCAAGGTGGTGTACGCCCGCGGCCATGGCGAGACGGTGGCCGGCAGTGGCCAGCCGGTGACCGGCGCGACGCTGTTCAAGATCGCATCGAACAGCAAGGCGATGACCGCCGCCGTCCTGGCGCGCCTGGTCCAGCAGGGCAAGCTCGATTGGGACGACCCGGTGGTGAAGCACCTGCCGGCGTTCGCGATGCACGACCCGTGGGTCACCCGCAACATGACGGTGCGCGACCTGCTGGTGCACAACAGCGGCCTGCCGGAGGGCGGCGGCGACCTGATGCTGTGGCCCGAACCCAACCTATTCACCCGCGACGACATCGTCCGCGGCCTGCGCCACATCCCGCCGGCCTACGGGTTCCGCGCCGGCTACGCCTACGACAACCTGCTGTACGTGGTCGCCGGGCAGGTGGCGGCCGCAGCGGGCGGGGCGTCGTACGAGGAGCTTGTCCGTCGCGAACTGTTCGCGCCGCTGGGCCTGGCCGGATGCCGGGTCGGTACCTTCCGCCTGGCCGATGCCGGCAGCGTGGCGCAGCCGCATGCGCGGGTCGACGGGCGCAACGTGCTGACCCGCGCGGATGCCGACCTCGTCCCGGAGATCGCCTCCGCACCGGCGGGCGGCATCCGCTGCACGCTCGACGACATGCTGGCGTGGATGCGCAACTGGTTGGCGCCCGATGCATCCCAGCTGGCCTGGCTGGGCCCGGTGCAGCGTGCCGAAATGTGGAAGGCGCGCACGCCGATGCCGATTTCCGCCTTGCGCAAGCGCTGGGACGACACCCATTACTACGCCTATGCCTACGGCTTCCGGGTCGCCGATGCCGATGGCGAATGGACCGTGTCGCACACCGGCACCTTGGGCGGCATGTACTCGATGATGCTGCTGCTGCCGGATCGTCGCTCGGGCTTCGTGTTCATGATCAATGGCGAGGGCGGCAATGCCCGCACCGTGCTCGGCGAGGTGCTGCTCAAGCTGTTCACCGCGCCGGACGCCTCGCTGGGCGTGGACGGCTATGCCGACGACCTCGCGCGTCCCGTTGCCCCGACGGCCGTCGCCTCCACCAGGCCGGCGCTGCCCGACATCGCCACGCGCGTCCCGGTGTCCGCGGCGCAGATGCACGGGTGGCTCGGCACCTGGCGCGACCCGTGGTTCGGCGAGGTGCGCATCTGCGCGGCCGGCGACGGGGTCGAGTGGCGCGCGTCGAAGTCGCCGCGGATGCACGGCCGCATCAGCCTGCTCGCTGGCCGGCATTTCCTGCACTGGGACGACGAAGCGGTGGACGAGGACGCCTGGCTGGACTTCAGCGGCAGCGGCGACGCACGCAGCCTGCGCATGGCCAAGCGCAACCCGGAGGGCGACTTCAGTTCGGACTACGAACACCTGGCCTTCACCCGGGTGGGCGGTTGTGACTAGGCGTGGCCTCGCCCTGTCCGCCGCACTGCTGGCCGTCATCGGCTGCAGCACGGTCGCGCCGAGCCCCGAGCCGACCCTGTCGCCAGCCCGAACGATGGAGGAAGCCGGGCTGGTGGACCTGCGCAGCCTCGTGCCCGACCTGTCGCAGGACATCAAGTATTTCGGGCGCGACAACTTCGTCGGCGCACCGGTGGACGGCTACCTCGCGCCACGCTGCTGGCTCAAGCGCGAGGCGGCCGAGGCGCTGGCGCGGGTGGAGGCCCGGCTGCGCCAGCGCCACCAGCGGCTGCGGGTGTACGACTGCTACCGGCCCGCGCGCGCGGTGGCGCATTTCATGCGCTGGGCCAGCGATCCCGCGGATCAACGCACCAAGGCGACCCATTACCCGACCCTGCCCAAGGCCGCGCTGGTGGGTGAGTACATCGCCCCGGTGTCGGGCCACAGCCGCGGCGCGACGGTGGACCTCACCCTCTTGCAATGCGATGCGTCAGGCGCGGAGTGCCGCGCGCTCGACATGGGCACCGACTTCGATTACTTCGGCAGCCGCGCGAACACCGATGCTTCCGACGTCGATGCAGTCCAGCGCGCAAACCGCGGGCAATTGCGCGACGCGATGGCCGCGGAGGGCTTCCGCAACTACCCGATGGAGTGGTGGCACTACACGTTCCGCCCGGAACCGAGCCCCGACACCCTCTACGATGTGCCCGTGACCGCACCCGACACCCAGCGAGAGGCCCGGATCGATGCCCTGATGCAGCGCTACGACGGCGACGTGCCGGGCGCGAGCCTGCTGGTGCTGCAGGATGGACGCGCGCTGGTCGACCGCGGCTACGGCCGCTCGGACCTGGAGACCGGGATCGAGGCTGGCCCGGGCACCAACTACCGGCTGGCCTCGGTCAGCAAGCAGTTCACCGCGGCGGCGATCCTGCTGCTGGCCCAGGATGGCGTGCTCTCGATCGAGGATCCCGTGCGCAGCTGGCTGCCCTCGCTGCCAGCCTCCGCCGACCGGGTCACCCTGCGCCACCTGCTGACCCACACCTCGGGCCTGGCCGATTACGAAGACCTGATGCCGCCGGATGGGGTGCAGCAGATCCGCGATGCCGGCGTGCTGGCATTGCTGGAACAAGCCGCGCCGCCGTCGTTCACGCCGGGGACGGCCTATCGCTACAGCAACAGCGGCTACGCGCTGCTGGCCTTGGTGGTGGAGCGCGCGTCGGGGCAGGCGTATCCGGCCTTCCTGCGCAGCCGCATCTTCCAGCCGCTGGCGATGCACGACACCCTGGCCTACGTGGCCGGCGGCCCCGCGGTGCCGCATCGCGCCTGGGGTTACAGCCGACGTGGCGAGGACTGGGTGCGCACCGACCAGAGCGCCACCAGCGCGGTGCTGGGCGATGGCGGGATCTATTCGAACGTCGATGACCTGGCTCGGTGGGACGCAGCGCTGTACGACGACCGCCTGCTCTCGGATGCCTCGCGGGCGCTGGCGTTCGCCCCGCAGGTGGCGGTGGCGGGGGAGGGCATCGACGCGCACTACGGGTTCGGCTGGCGGATCACCGGCGACACCCAGTGGCATTCCGGCGAAACCATCGGCTTCCGCAACGTCATCGTGCGCTGGCCGCGGCAGCGCCTGACCGTGGTCCTGCTGAGCAACCGCAACGAAGACCCACCCTACGCGACTGCGCTGGCGGTCGGCGCGCTGTTCCTGCGCGACTGAGCCGGCTGCGGGCATGAAAAAAGCCGGCGCATGGCCGGCTTCCTTCGGATCGTGGTGGAGCCAGGGAGGATCGAACTCCCGACCTCGTCATTGCGAACGACGCGCTCTCCCAGCTGAGCTATGGCCCCACGAGGGAGCGCAAGTCTAGTGGAAGCCGGGGCCGGCAAGCAAGCGCCCGCCGGGCGCCCGGTCAGGCCCCGGTCCCGCGCTGGTGGTCCAGCACCAGCTGCAGCATCGCGCGGGTGCCGACCTTCAGCGCGTCCTCGTCCAGGAAGAACGCCGGCGAGTGGTTGGACGGCGCCCGCAGCGCGTCCTGCCCGCGTGGCGTGGCACCGACGAAGAAGAAGAACCCCGGCACCTCGCGGGCGTAGAAGCTGAAGTCCTCGGCGCCCATGTTCAGGTCCATCGCCACCACGTTGGCCTCGCCCACCGCCCTGCGCAGGCTGGGCACCACCCGCTCGGTCAGCGCGGGATCGTTGTAGGTCACCGGGTTGCCCGGCTTGTCCGGGATCTTCGCCACCACCGTCGCCCCGTGCGCGGCCGCGACCTTCTCGGCGACGTTGGCGAGGTCGGCGAACACCGCGTCGCGCATGCCGTCGTCGAAGGTGCGGATGGTGCCGATCAGCTCCACCGAATCCGGGATGATGTTGTAGCGGATGCCGCCCTTGATCGCGCCGAAGCTGACCACCACCGGCAGCCGGCTGATGTTCTGGCGACGACTCACGATGGTCTGCGCGGTGCCGATCATGTCGGCCGCGGCGACGATCGGGTCGATCCCGCCCCACGGCCGCGAGCCGTGCGTCTGCCGGCCCTGCACCACGATGTTGAAGCGGTCCGAGGCCGCCATCGCCGGGCCGCTGCGCCAGCCGACCTGGCCGGCGTTGAGCGTGCTGAACACATGCAGGCCGAAGATCGCCTGCGGCTTGAAGCCGGCGAACAGGCCCTGCCGCAGCATCTCGCTGGCGCCGCCGGCCTCGCCGTCGGGCGGGCCTTCCTCGGCCGGCTGGAACACGAACAGGATCTCGCCGGGCAGGTCGGCGCGCGCCTTGGCCAGCGCCTCGGCCACGCCCATCAGGATCGCCGTGTGCGCATCGTGGCCGCAGGCGTGCATGACGCCCACGGCCTCGCCGCGGAACGTCGCCGTCGCCTTCGACGCGAACGACAGGCCGCTGCGCTCGGTGACCGGCAGTGCGTCCATGTCGGCGCGCAACGCGATCCGTGGCCCCGGCTTGCCGCCGCGCAGCACGGCGGTGACGCCGGTGGTGGCCACGCCGGTGCGGATGTCGTCGAAGCCGAGGACGCGCAGGTGCTCGGCGACCTGGCGTGCGGTGCGCACTTCGCGGTTGCCGAGTTCCGGGTGCTGGTGGAGGTCGCGGCGCCAGGCCAGCACCTTGGCATCGACCGTCGCGGCCATCGCCTCGACCTGGGGATCCGCCGCCGAGGCGGGCAGGGACGACGTCGCCGCGAGCGCGGCGAGCAGCAAGTGGCGCATGGCGTGGTTTCCCCCGGGGTGACGGCGCGATCCTAGCGCGTCGGCGGGGCGGATTCGCCGAGCAGCGGCTGCAGCCGTGCCTGCAACTGGTCGCGGCGCCAGCCGGCCAGCGGGCCGGTCCAGCCGCCGCCGTCCTGCAGGCCTTCCAGCAGGCGGCGCGAGGCCAGCAGTCCTTCCGGCATGCCGAGCTCGCCCGCGATGGCCGCCACCGCGTCCTGCATCGCGCGTAATTGCCGCTTGTCGCGGTCGTCGCCGCGTGCCGGCGGCGCATCCGCTTCGTCGTCGAGCGGGGTCGACAAGGCCAGCCAGAGCGCGTCGCGCAGCCCGCGCGGGGCCTTCGGGGCGGCATCCAGCTGGGCGTCGAAGGCGCGGCGCTCGGCCGGGTTGGTGCGCGCCAGGGCCACCGCGAGTTCGTTGTCGAGGATCCAGCTGCGCGGCTTGTCGCTACGCCGGGCCTGCGCGTCGCGCCAGCGCAGCAGCCGCAGCAGGCGCACCTGGCCGGCGGCATCGAGGAACTGCGCACTGCGCATCGACAGGTGCGGCCAGCGCTCGCCGTCGTCGCTGGCCGCAGACGCCAGCAGGCGCGCGCCGTCTTCGGATTCCCACGCGCCGCGGCCGTTCGCCGCCAGCTGTGCCTGCAGGCTGGCGTGCAGGGCGTGCAGGTGGCGCACGTCGTCCGCTGCATAGGTCAGTTGCGACGGCGAAAGCGGCCGCCGCAGCCAGTCCGAGCGCGTCTCGCCCTTGTCCAGCGCGATGCCGGTCTCCGCCAGCACCAGCTTCTGGTAGCCCAATCCCGCGCCGAGACCGCACAACGCCGCAGCCAGCTGGGTATCGAACAGGGGCTGCGGCAGCACGCCGCAGAAGTGGCGGAAGGCGACCAGGTCCTCGCTGGGGCTGTGCATCACCTTGAGCACGGTGGGCGCGGCCAGCAGCGCGGCCAGTGGCTCGCGCATGCCGTCGACCAGCGGGTCGACCAGCAGGATGTCGTCGTCGGCGGGTCCAAGTGCGACCTGCACCAGCGCCAGCTGCGGCCAGTAGGTGCGTTCGCGGATGAATTCGGTGTCCAGCCCGATGACCGCGGGCAACCGTGCGAGGGACGCGTGCAACGCGTCGGGGGTGTCGATCCAGTGCGGCATCCCGGCATTATGCGGGTCGCGGCGGGGATCGCTTACCCTAACCGCGCCGGGCGCCGTCCCGGCGCATGTCACCGGAGCATGGAGCGAGGTTTGCGCGCAGGCTGGACCGCCATCGCCGTGATCGCCTGCGGACTCGCCGGATGCGGGCCGCGCGAGGCGCCCACGCCCGCGGCCGCGCCCGCGACACCGACCGGGACGGTGCGGATCAGCGGCGACGATGCGATCGCCGCCGTATTGAGCTGGTCGCTCCCGGCGGTCGAGCTTTCGCGCACGGAGGCCGCATCCGCCCGCCAGCGTGCGCGCAAGGCGCTGGCCGCCGGCGACCTGTTCGAAACCGCCGACGCCGCGATCCCGATCCTGTTCGGGTTGCAGCGCCTGCAACCGGGCGATGCCGGGGATGCCGCCCTGCTGGAGGAAGCGCGCGCGGCGCTGCTGGCGCAGGGCGAAGACGCGCTGCGCGCCGGCGACGACGACCTGGACGCCCTGCGCGCGGCGCAGCGACGGGGTGCGGTGCTGCGACGGCTCTGGCCGCAAGACCCGGCAGTGATGGCCTACCTCGCCCAGGTCGACCGCGCCGAGCGCGCCTGGGACTGGAGCACGCGCGGCGAGGCCTTGCTGGCGGCCGGCAATCCCGGTGCGCCGGGACGCGAGGACGAAGCCGGCGCCTACCAGGCGTTCGCCGAGGCGCTGGTGTTGGTGCCCGGTTCCGCGCGCGCGGCGCAGGGCATGGCCGCGGTCGAGAGCGCACTCATCCGGCGCGCCGAAGAGGCCGCGCAGGCCGGCGATTTCGCCCGTGCGCAGGCGCAGCTGGCGCTGGCCGCCCGGGTCCGCCACGACCCCGACACCATTCCCGCGGCATTGCGCCGCATCGATGCCATCCGCGGCGCGCGCGTGCGCTGGCTGCGCGACCAGGGGCTGATCGCGCTGGGCGACGCCGGCGGCCTGGACGTGGCGCGCGAGCGGCTCGCCGAGATGCTGCGGATCGCCGACCCGCGCGATCCGGCCAGCGTCGAATTGCGCAAGCGCATCGACCTCGTCACCCACTACGGGTTGTTCCGTCCCGGCCAGGTGTTCACCGACGGCATGCAGGACGGCTCGCGCGGGCCGGAGCTGGTGGTGGTGCCGCATGGCGCGTTCCGCATGGGCTCGGCCAAGGACGACCCCGAGGGCGACGATGCCGAGCGCCCGCAGCATTACGTCCGCCTCGACCGCGGTTACGCGATGGCGCGACGCGAGGTGACCGTCGGCGAATTCCGTCGCTTCGTGCAGGCGACCGGTTACGAACCGCGCGCCAGTTCGCGTGGCCACTCGATGGTGTACGACGGCCGCAGCGGCAACTTCGTGCGCGCCAGCGGGATCGACTGGCGCTCCGCCTACGACGGCCGCCCGGCGCGCGAGGACGATCCGGTCCTGCACGTCACCGCGCGCGACGCCGAGGCCTACGCCGACTGGTTGTCCGCGCAGACCGGCGCGCACTACCGGCTGCCCAGCGAGGCCGAGTTCGAGTACGCCCTGCGCGCGGGCGGGCAGGGCCGCTATCCCTGGGGCGATGCGCCGATGCCGCCGGCCGGCAGCGAGAACGTCACCGGCACCGCCGACGTGTCCCCGCAGGGGCGGCGCTGGAGCAATGCCTTCGCGGGCTACGGCGACGGTTGGTGGGGGCCGGCGCCGGTGGGCTCGTTCGCGCCGAATGCATACGGTCTTCACGACCTCGCTGGCAACGTCAGCGAGTGGGTGGCCGACTGCTGGCATGTCGGCTACCGCCGCGCACCGGCGACCGGCGCCGCCTGGGTCAACCCCGGCTGCCGCAACCGGATGTACCGTGGCGGTTCCTGGGCCAGCGCGCCGGCGCAGGTGCGCTCGGCGTGGCGCGCGTTCGGCGGCACCGATGCCACCAACGCGCGGATCGGGTTCCGGGTGGTTCGACAACTTTGACGATGACGGCGCCAGCAGGCGCGGGGAGCAGGCGATGCGACAGGATCCGTTCGGCAATCAGGGCGCGCCGCGCCGTCGGGGACTCGGGGGCGGCGGCCTGCGCATCTGGGTGCTGGTGGCGTTCGCGGCCTATGCCGCCTACTACTACTTCTCCAACCGCACCGTCGATCCCTACACCGGCGAGCAGGTGATGATCGACAAGAACCTGAGCGCCGCCGACGAGAACGCGCTGGGCCTGCAGGCCTACCAGGAGATCCTGAGCCAGGAGCGCCCGGTCGACCCCAATTCCGAGGTGGCGCGGCAGATCCGCTCGATCGCCGAGCGCCTGATCGCGCGGGTGGACGAGGTCGAGGCCGACCTCGCCGCGGAGAAGGGGCTGCAGGCGCAGAACTTCGCCGCCAACTTCGAGTGGCAGGTCAACGTGATCCAGTCCGACCAGGCCAATGCGTTCGCGCTGCCGGGCGGCAAGATGGCGGTCTACACCGGCCTGGTGCCGGTGGCGCGCAACCAGGACGGGATGGCGGTGGTGATGGGCCACGAGATTGCCCACGCGCTGATGCGCCATGGCGCGCAGCGCATGGCGCGCGGCAAGCTGGAGCAGATCGGGCAGATGGCCGGCGCCGCCAGCGGGATGGACGCCGGCACCCTGCAGACCGTGATGTCGGCGTATGGCGTCACCTCGGCCTTGCCGTACGCGCGGGCCCACGAATCGCAGGCGGACGAGGTCGGGCTGATGCTCGCCGCTGCGGCTTGCTTCGATCCGGCCGAAGCCGTGCCGCTGTGGGAGCGCATGGGCCAGATGAGCGGCGGCCAGAGCCCGCCGGAATTCGCGTCGACCCACCCCAGCGCCGAGTCCCGCATCCAGCACCTGCAGGCGCTGCAGCCCAAGGCGCTGGCCTTCCGGCAGAAGTATTGCGGCCAGGCCGGTACCGCAGCGGCCAACGGCTGAGGCGACCGCGCCACGGCGTCGCACGGGGACGGGCCGCAAGGCCCGTCCTGCGTTTACGGGGGTGGTTGACGCAGCTCGCATCCGTGGATTAATGTACTAACACGTTAATACATTGGATCACGATGAAGAGCCGGCCCTACAACCCGCCCAAGCGCCAGAGTGCCGCGGATTTCCGCGCGCTGGCGGAGGCGTTGGCCGCGCTCGACGATCCGCGCCAGGTCGCCGCGTTCCTGCAGGACCTGTGCACGCCGGCCGAGCTCGAGGCGATGTGCGACCGCTGGAAGGTGGTGCCGTTGCTGCGTGCCGGCGAGCCCTACCGCGGCATCCACGACAAGACCGGCGTCAGCGTCACCACCATCGGCCGCGTCGCCCGCACCCTGGAGCAGGGTGCCGGCGGCTATGCCGCCGCGCTCGCCGCGCACACTCCTTCCCATTGAGGTCACCGGCATGAGTCCCGTCGCCGCCCCCGGCGTGCGCGATCGCCTGCGCATCGCCATCCAGAAGAACGGCCGCCTCAGCGAGCCCGCCCGCGCCTTGCTGGGCAGTTGCGGCCTGTCGTGGCGGGAAAGCCCCGACAAGCTGTTCTGCTACGGGGACAATGCCCCGGTCGACCTGTTGCTGGTGCGCGACGACGACATCCCCGGCCTGATCGACAGCGGGCTCTGCGACCTCGGCATCGTGGGCCGCAACGTGCTGGCCGAGCAGGCGGCGGAGCGCGCCGGCGATGGCCGCGGCGCCAACTTCCGCGAGTGGCGCGCGCTCGGCTTCGGCGGCTGCCGGCTGTCGTTGGCGGTGCCGCAGGGTTGGGACTGGCAGGGCGCGGCGCAACTGCAGGGACGCAGGATCGCCACCTCGTACCCGGCGCTGACCCGCGCATGGCTGGCGGCGTCGGGCGTGCAGGCCGACGTCGTGGTGCTGTCGGGGTCGGTGGAGATCGCGCCGCGGCTTGGGCAGGCCGACGTGGTCTGCGACCTGGTCTCGAGCGGGGCGACGCTGGCCGCGAACCAGCTGGTGCCGGTGTGCGACCTGCTGCAGAGCGAGGCGGTGCTGGCGGGGCCGGTCGCCGACCTCGACCCCACCCTGGCCGAGACCGCGCAGATGCTGCTGCGCCGGATCGACGGGGTGATGCGCATCCGCGACAGCAAGCTGCTGATGTTCCAGGCGCCGCGCGCGGCGGTCGCGCAGGTGCTGCGCCTGCTGCCGGACGCGGAACCGCCCACCAGTTACCCGATGGAGGGCGAGGACATGCTCGCGATGCAGGCGCTGTGCCATGGCGTGGTCACCTGGCAGCGGCTGGAGGAGCTCAAGCGCGCGGGTGCGCGCGGGCTGATGGTGCTGCCGGTCGAGAGGATGCTGGCATGAAGCGCATCGAATGGTCCGCGATGGACGACACGACCCGCGCGCAGCTGCTGACGCGGCCGACGCGGTCGCTGGCGGCGGGGGTCAAGGCACGGGTGGAAGAGGTCATGGCCGACGTGGCCGCGCGCGGCGATGTGGCCCTGCGCGTGCTGACCGAACACTACGACAGCGTGCGCCTGGAGGCGTTCGAGGTCGATGCCGCGGAACGCGCTGCCGCGGTGGCCGCGGTGGGCCCGGCGTTGCGCGCCGCGATCGACGAGGCGGCGTCGCGCATCGACGCCTTCCACCGCGCCGGCATGCCGCGCGCGTACGCGCTGGACACCGCGCCGGGCGTGCGCTGCGAACGCGTGCTGCGGCCGATCAGCCCGGTCGGGCTGTACGTGCCGGCCGGCAGCGCGCCGTTGCCTTCGACCGCGCTGATGCTGGCGATCCCGGCGCAACTCGCCGGCTGCGGCGAGATCGTGCTGTGCACGCCGCCGCGCCGCGACGGCAGCGCCGATCCCGCGGTGCTGGTCGCCGCCACCTACGCGCCGAACGCGCGCATCTTCAAGCTCGGCGGGGCGCAGGCGATCGCCGCGATGAGCCTGGGCACGGCCAGCGTGCCGCGTTGCGAGAAGCTGTTCGGCCCGGGCAATGCCTGGGTCGACGAGGCCAAGCGGCAGGCGTCGGAGCGCCCGGACGGGCCGGCGATCGACATGCCGGCGGGACCGTCGGAAGTGCTGGTCGTCGCCGACGCCCGCGCCAACCCGGTGTTCGTCGCCGCCGACCTGCTGTCGCAGGCCGAGCACGGGCCGGATTCGCAGGTGATCCTGCTCAGCGACGATGCGGCCCTGCTCGACGCGGTCGCGGTCGAGGTCGAGCGCCAAGTCGCGGCACTGCCGCGCGCCGACATCGCGCGCAAGGCGCTGGCGCATTCGCGGCTGATCCGCGTGGGCGACATCGCCGAGGCGATCGCGATCAGCAACGACTATGCGCCGGAACACCTGATCCTGTCGGTACGCGAGCCGGAACGCTGGCTGGACGACGTGCGCAATGCCGGCACGGTGTTCCTCGGCGACTGGACGCCGGAGTCGCTCGGCGACTACTGCAGCGGCAGCAACCACGTGCTGCCTACCGGTGGCGCGGCGCGCGCGTGGAGCGGGCTGTCGGTGTCCAGCTTCATGAAGTCGCTGACCGTGCAGCACGCGACGCGTGCCGGACTCGGCGCGATCGGCCCGTGCGCGGTGACCCTGGCCGAGGCCGAGGGCCTGCAGGCGCACGCCCGCGCGGTGCAGTTGCGACTGGCGGCCGGCGCATGAGCACCGCGTCCCGCCTGCTGCGCGAGGACCTGCGCGATTTCGCCGGCTATGCCTCGGCGCGCTCGCATGCGGTGCAGGGCGAGGTCTGGCTGAACGCGAACGAGTCGGCGCTGCCCTCCGTCGCGGATCCCGACGGCACGCTGCGGCGCTACCCGGATCCCCAGCCGCAGGCGCTGCGCAGCGCCCTCGCGCGGCTCTACCGCGTTCCCACCGAGGCGCTGCTGGTCACCCGCGGCAGCGACGAGGGTATCGACCTGCTGCTGCGCGCGTTCTGCCCGCCGGGGCGCGGCGCCATCGTGATCGCGCCGCCGGTGTTCGGGATGTACGCGGTCTGCGCGCGCCTGCACGGTGCGCGTGTGGTCGAGGTCCCGGCGCTGGATACCGGCGAGGCCTGGCGCAGCGACCTCGGTGCGATGGCGAACGCCGCCGAAGCCTCGGGTGCCGGCCTGGTGTTCGTCTGCAATCCGGGCAACCCCACCGGCGAAGCGGTGCCGGCCGACGCGATCGAGGAGCTCGCCGCGCGGCTTGCCGGGCGCGCACTGGTCGTGGTCGACGGCGCCTATGCCGAATTCGCCGACGAGGTGCTGGACCCCGCGCTGCTGGACGCGCACGACAACCTCGTGCTGTTGCGCACCCTGTCGAAGGCGCATGCGCTCGCGGCTGCGCGGATCGGCAGCGTGCTCGCCTCGCCGGAAGTCGTGCGCCTGCTGCAGCGTTGCCAGGCGCCGTATCCGCTGGCGCAACCGGCAGTCGCGGCGGCGCTCGCGGCGTTGGCGCCATCGTCGCTGGCGCAGGTTGCGGATGGGGTGGCGCAGGTGCGGGCGGAGCGCGCGCGCCTGCAGGCCGCACTGGCGTGCCTGCCCGGGGTGCGCGCCGTGTATCCCTCGCAGGGCAATTTCGTGTTGGCGCGGTTCGACGATGCGCAAGCCGCCTACGAGGCGCTGCTCGCGGCGGGCGTGGTGGTCCGCGACATGCGCGCCACGCCGGCGCTCGGCGATGCCCTGCGCATCAGCATCGGCACGCCGGCGCAGGACGATCGCGTGCTTGCGGCGCTGTCTGCCATGCGGAGGGCGGCATGAGCGCGCCGGTACCGGTACTGTTCGTCGACCGCGACGGCACCCTCATCGCCGAGCCGGAGGATTTCCAGGTCGATGCCTACGCGAAGCTGCGCTTCGTCGACGGCGTGATCCCCGCGATGCTGCGGTTGCGCGACGCGGGCTGGCAGTTCGTGATGGTCACCAACCAGGACGGGCTGGGCACCGAGGCCTTCCCGCGCGACGCGTTCGAAGGCCCGCATGGGCTGATGCTGCAGGTGTTCGAGAGCCAGGGCATCCGCTTCCGCGAGGTGCTGGTCGACACCAGTTTCCCCGCCGACAAGGCGCCGACCCGCAAGCCGGCGACCGGGCTGGTGACCCACCTGCTGCGCGACCGCGGGATCGATTGGGCGCGCAGCGCGATGGTCGGCGACCGCGAGACCGACATCGCCTTCGCCGGCAACCTCGGCATCCGCGGCTTCAAGCTGCGCAGCCCGCAGTTCGGCGATGGCGTGTCCTGGGCCGACATCGCGCATGCGCTGGTGGACGCGCCGCGGATCGCGCGGGTGGCGCGCCGGACCCACGAGACCGACATCGTGGTCGAGGTCGACCTCGACGCATCCCCGAAGCCGGAGGTCGCGACCGGGCTGGGCTTCTTCGACCACATGCTGGAGCAGCTCGGCACCCACGGCGGCTTCGGCCTGCGCCTGCGTTGCAGCGGCGACCTGCACATCGATGAACACCACACCGTCGAGGACTGCGCGCTGGCGCTGGGCCAGGCCCTGCGCGAGGCGCTGGGCGGCAAGCGCGGGATCGCCCGCTACGGCTTCGTGCTGCCGATGGACGAGGCGCAGGCCACCGCCATGCTGGACCTGTCGGGGCGTCCGTACTTCGTGTTCGAGGGCACGTTCGCGCGCGAGCGCGTCGGCGACCTGCCCACCGAACTGGTCGCGCACTTCTTCCACTCGCTGTGCCAGGCCGGCGGCATGACCCTGCACCTCGCGGTGCGCGGCGACAACGCCCACCACCAGGTCGAGGCCTGCTTCAAGGCGGTGGCGCGTGCCTTGCGGATGGCACTGCGCCGCGAGGGCGACGCGCTGCCCAGCAGCAAGGGCGTGCTGTGAGGCGGCGATGAGCGAGCTGGTCATCATCGATGCCGGCGGCGCCAACCTCGGGTCGGTGCGCGCGGCGTTCGCCCGGCTTGGGATGGCGCCCGAGGTCAGCCGCGAACCGGCGCGCATCGCCGCGGCCTCGCGCCTGGTCCTGCCCGGCGTCGGCGCGGCCGGCCCGGTGATGGCGATCCTGCGCGAGACCGGCCTGGACGTTCTGCTGCGCGCGTCGCGCACGCCGCTGCTGGGCGTCTGCATCGGCATGCAGGTGCTGTTCGAGCGCAGCGAGGAGGGCGATGTCGCCGGCCTCGGCTTGCTTGCGGGAACGGTGCGGCGGTTGCCGGCCGGCCCCGGCGTGCGCCTGCCGCACATGGGCTGGAACGCGTTGCAACCGGTGGGCGATTCACCGTTGCTGGCCGGCATCGAGGCCGGCGCGCAGGCGTACTTCGTGCATTCCTACGGCGTCGCCGCCAGCGGCGACGCGATCGCCACCTGCACCCACGGGCAACCGTTCTGCGCGGCGGTCGCGCGCGGCCATGTCGCCGGCGCCCAATTCCATCCGGAACGTTCGGGCGAGGTCGGCGCGCGCTTCCTGCGCAATTTCCTGGCATGGACACCGGCGTGAGCATCCTCCCGATTCCCGCGATCGACGTGCGCGATGGCCGCGTGGTGCGGCTCGCGCAGGGCGATTACGCGCGCGAGACCCGCTACCCCGCCGATCCGCTGGCGCTGGCGCTGGCCTATGCCGATGCCGGTGCATCGGTGCTGCACCTGGTCGACCTCGACGCCGCGCGCGCTGGCGGCTACACGCTGGCCCCGCTGCTGCAGGCCCTGGCCGCGGACGGACGACTGGCCGTGCAGACCGGCGGTGGCGTGCGCGACGAGGCCGACGTGCAGCGCATCCTCGACGCGGGGGCGGCGCGGGTGGTGATCGGTTCGCTGGCGGTGCGCGAGCCGGCGCGGGTGGCGGGCTGGCTGCGACGCTTCGGCGTCGAGCGGATCGTGCTGGCGCTGGACGCGCGCCGCGCCGACGACGGCAGCTGGCGCTTGCCGGTGCATGGCTGGACCGAGACCGGCGACGGCACCCTGGAGGCCTTGCTGGCGGACTACGCGGATGCCGGTGCGCGCCACGTGCTGTGCACCGACATCGACCGCGACGGCATGCTCGCGGGACCGAACTTCGTGCTCTATGCGTCGCTGGCCGCGCGTTGGCCTGGCCTGGCCCTGCAGGCCTCGGGCGGCGTGCGCGAACTCGCCGATGTGCGCGCGGCGGCGGAGGCGGGATGCGCCGGCATCGTGCTCGGGCGCGCCTTGCTGGAAGGCCGGTTCACCGTCGCGGAAGCGCTGCGCGAGGCCGCGTCATGCTGAGCCGGCGGATCATTCCCTGCCTGGACGTGCGCGATGGCCGCGTGGTGAAGGGCGTGCGCTTCCGCGACCACGTGGACATGGGCGCGATCGAGGCGCTGGCGCTGGCCTATCGCGATGCCGGCGCCGACGAGCTGGTGTTCTACGACATCACCGCCAGCCCGGAAGGGCGCGGTGTCGACACCGGCTGGGTCACCCGCGTCTCCGACCTGCTGGACATCCCGTTCTGCGTGGCCGGCGGCATCGACAGCGTGGCCCGCGCCCGCGCCGTGCTGCATGCGGGCGCCGACAAGGTGTCGGTCAACACGCCGGCCCTGCAGCGCCCCGGTCTGGTGGACGAACTGGCCGCCGCGTTCGGCAGCCAGTGCGTGGTGGTCGGCATCGACTCGCTGCGCGACGACGACGGCGAATGGCGGGTGCGCAGCTTCACCGGCGACCCGGCGCGGACCCGCGCCGAATCGCGACGCACCCTTGACTGGGTGCGCGAGGTGCAGGACCGCGGCGCCGGCGAAGTGGTGCTCAACTGCATGGGCAGCGACGGCGTGCGCGCGGGCTACGACGTCGCCCAGTTGCAGGCGGTGCGCGCGGCATGCGCGGTGCCGCTGGTGGCGTCGGGCGGGGCGGGGGTACCGGCGCATTTCCTCGCCGCCTTCGCCGAGGCCGATGTCGACGCGGCGCTGGCCGCCAGCGTGTTCCATGCCGGCACGGTGGCGATCCCGGCCCTCAAGTCCTTCCTCCACGACCACGGCATCGAGGTGCGCCTTGGCTGACACGATTCCATTCGACCCGGCCACGCTGGCCTGGGACAAGCAGGACGGCCTGCTGCCGGCGATCGTGCAGGACGCCGACACCCTGCGCGTGCTGATGCTCGGCTACATGGACCACGACGCGTTGGCGGCGACGCTGGCGAGCGACCGGGTGACCTTCTTCAGCCGCAGCCGGCAACGCCTGTGGACCAAGGGCGAGTCCAGCGGGCATGGGCTCGCGCTGGTGGCGATCGAAGCCGACTGCGACGCCGACACGCTGCTGGTGCGTGCGCGCCCGGCCGGGCCAACCTGCCATACCGGGGCAGTGAGCTGCTTCCCGACGGCGCCGGCGGACAGCGTGGCCGCGCTCGATGGCGTGGTCGCCCGTCGCGTGGCCGATGCGCCCGAGGGCAGTTACACCCGGCGGCTGCTCGACGCGGGGATCGCGCGGATCGCGCAGAAGGTCGGCGAGGAAGGCGTCGAGACCGCGCTTGCGGCGGTGACCGCCGACGATGCGGCGCTCCGCGGCGAGGCCGCGGACCTGGTCTACCACCTGCTGGTGCTGTTGCGCGCGCGTGGCCTGGCCTGGGACGACGTGCGCGCCGAACTGGCGCGCCGCGCCGCCGGCTGACTCAGCGCGGCTTGCGGGTGTCGTGCCCGCGGGTGCCGGTCGGGCTGCCCATGCCGCCGACCAGGTTCTTCTGGAAGTCCTTCCACAATTCCATGTTGCGCTCGGTGAGCTGGTTCAGCATGGTCCACGGCGTCTGCCCGAGCATGCCGCCCATCTGCTGGCGGAACTGCTGCTGCTGCTCCAGGAACAGCTGCATCGAACGCTCGAGGTAGTTGCCCATGAAGCCCTGCAGCGAATCGCCGTAGAAGCGGATCAGCTGGCTCAGCAACTGGGTGGACAGCATCGGCTGCCCGTCCTGCTCGTGCTCGGCGATGATCTGCAGCAGCACCTGGCGGGTCAGGTCCTCGCCGGACTTGGCGTCGCGCACCTCGAAGGACTCGCCATCCACGATCAGCTGGCGCACGTCTTCGATGGTGATGTAGCTCGAGATCTCGGTGTCGTACAGGCGGCGGTTCGGGTACTTCTTGATGATCCGGATCGCAGTCATGGAGCAAACACTCTAGCGGCGCTGGCCGCAGCATGGCGCAGCGCAGCAAGAGTTGCAACCGGCGCAGCATGGCTGCAGCAAAACGGGCCGGCAAGCCGGCCCGATCGCTGGATGCCTGGTCCCTGGAGACAGGCGCGGATGGTGCGTGGAAGCAGGCGGTGGGGCGACGTTGGCGGAGCGGACTTCGCGAATCGCTACCAGCCCATGTGGTGGCCACCGTTGATGTCGAGGTTGGATCCGGTGATCCAGCCCGCCTGCTCGTCGGCGAGGAAGCCGACGCCGTAGGCGATCTCCTCCGGCGTGCCGAGGCGGCCGGTCGGGATGTCGGCGACGATCTTGGCGCGCACTTCCTCCGGCACCGCCATCACCATGTCGGTGGCGATGTAGCCCGGCGAGATGGTGTTGACGGTCACGCCGTTGCGCGCGTTCTCGCGCGCCAGCGAAATGGTGAAGCCGTGCATGCCGGCCTTCGCGGCGGCGTAGTTGGCCTGTCCGTACTGGCCCTTCAGGCCGTTGATCGAACTGATCTGGATGACCCGGCCCCACTTGCGCTCGCGCATGCCCTCGATGACCGGGCGGGTGACGTTGAAGCACGAGTTGAGGTTGGTGTTGATCACGTCGGTCCACTGGTCGGCCTTCATCTTGTGGAAGGTGCCGTCGCGGGTGATGCCGGCGTTGTTGACGAGGATGTCGATCGGGCCGAGCGCGGACTCGACCTCGCGCACCATCGCCTCCGCCTCCTGCGGCGAGGTGACGTCGCCCTTGGCGAGGAACACGTCGTAGCCGGCGTCCTTCATCTTCGCCTGCCACGCCCGGCCGCGCTCCTCGTTGCGGTAGTTGGTGGCGACCTTGTGGCCCATGTCGGCGAGGCGCTTGACGATGGCGGTGCCGATGCCGCCGGTACCGCCGGTGACGAGGGCGACTCTGGAAGACATGTGCTGCTCCTGGGCTGCGAAGGGATGCCCGGATTCTAGGCATCCCCGGCGACATTTGCGTTGTGCATCGCGGCGGATCGCGGGATCGCCCGGGTTGGCACGCGGTCCAGCTGGAACGCCGCGGTGGCCGCCGCGAGGAAGCCGGGCAGCGTGCGCCGGTCCGCGGCCGGCAACGGGGCCTGCCCGAGGCAGCGCCATAGGCCGTGCAGGGTCCCCGCCGGGTCGGTCGCGTCCACCGGCAATGCGGCGTCCGACTTCGACAGCTTCCGCCCGTCCTCGCCCAGCAGCAGCGGCAGGTGCGCATGCCGCGGGACCGGCAGCCCCAGCAGATGCTGCAGCAGGATCTGGCGCGGGGTCGAGTCCAGCAGGTCGGCGCCGCGGACCACGTCGGTGATGCCCTGCGCGGCGTCGTCCACCACCGCCGCCAGCTGGTAGGCCCAGAGGCCGTCCGCCCGCAGCAGCACGAAGTCGCCGACCTCCAGGTCCACCCGCTGGGAGACCCGTCCGTGCACCGCGTCGTCGAAGGCGATGTGGCAGCCGTCCGGGACCCGCAGGCGGATGGCCGGGTCCGGGCGCGGGGCGGTGGCGATGCAGCGCCGGTGGATGCCGCCGGTGGCGGCGAGGTCGGCCCGGCTGCAATGGCATTCGAAGGCATCGCCTTGCAACAGCAGGCGATCCAGTGCCGCCCGGTACAGCGCGCCACGCGCGTGCTGGTAGGCGATCGCCCCGTCCGGCAGCAGGCCGAAGGCCGCCAGCGTCGCCAGCTGCCCGGCCGCGGCGCCCGCCACTTCGCGCGGGGGGTCGATGTCCTCGATCCGGACCCGCCATTCGCCCCCGGCCTGGCGCGCCAGCAGCCAGCTCCCGAATGCCGCCAGCAGCGAGCCGGCGTGCAAGGGGCCGGTGGGGGAGGGCGCGAAGCGCCCGCGGTAGGGGGAGGTCGGCATCGGCGGCTTTCAGATTGAATTTACCAACGGGCAGCCACACTTCCGGGGAAAGCCGCGACCGGTTCCGCGGCGGGATGTACATCCATGTTCAAGCGACTGTTCCTGTTCCTGGCGACCAACCTGGCCGTCCTGGCCCTGGTCAGTATCGTCATGTCCCTGCTCGGCGTGAACCCGCGCAGCTTCGGCGGCCTGCTGGTGATGGCCGCGCTGTTCGGCTTCGGCGGCTCGATCGTGTCCCTGCTGATGTCGAAGTGGATCGCCAAGCGCACCACCGGCGCCCACGTCATCGAGCAGCCGCGCAACGAGGTCGAGCAGTGGCTGCACGCCACCGTCCGCCGGCAGGCCGAGGCCGCGGGCATCGGCATGCCGGAAGTGGCGATCTACGACGCGCCGGAGATCAATGCCTTCGCCACCGGCGCCAACCGCAACAATGCGCTGGTCGCGGTCTCCACCGGCCTGCTGCGTTCGATGGACCGCGACGAGGCCGAGGCCGTGCTCGCCCACGAGGTGAGCCACGTGGCGAATGGCGACATGGTCACGATGGCGCTGCTGCAGGGCGTGCTGAACACCTTCGTGATCGTGCTGTCGCGCCTGGTCGGGCGCGCGATCGACGGCTACCTGGGCAACCGCGACGGCTACGGCATCGGCTATTACCTCAGCGTGTTCGTGCTGGACATGGTGTTCGGCCTGTTCGCCTCGATGATCGCGATGTGGTTCTCCCGCCACCGCGAGTTCCGCGCCGACGCCGGCGGTGCCGCGCTGGCCGGCCGGCCGAAGATGATCGCCGCGCTCGAGCGCCTGTCGCGGACCTACGGCGAAAGCAGCCTGCCCAAGCAGGTGGCCGCGTTCGGGATCAGCGGCGGGGTCGGCCATGGCCTGCGCCGCCTGCTGATGAGCCATCCGCCGCTGGAAGAGCGGATCGCCGCGCTGCGCAACGCGCAGCCCGACGGTGGCCGCGTCCGCCAGGGCGTGGTCGCCTGATCCGGCCCGAGCCGCGAAGCACCAACGAGAAGCCCGCCATCCGGCGGGCTTTTTCTTGCCGGTGCACGCGTCGGCTCAGCTGAAGTCGTAGTTCATGTCCGGGCCGGCGGGTGCCAGGAAATCGCCCTGCACGTAATCGACCCCGGCGGAGAACAGCAAGGTCATGCTGGCGGCATCCTGGACGCGGTCGGCGATGGTCTGGATGCGGCGCTCCCCGGCCTCGCGGGCGATCTCGCGGACCTGTTGCTGCGACTGCGCACTCTTCGACAGGTCGTCCATGAATTGCGGATCGATCTTGAGCAGTGCCGGCTCGATGTGCGCGAGCAGCTGCAATGAGTTGAGGCCGGCACCGAAGCGCTCCAGCACGATGCGGACGCCCATCGCCGCCATCGAGGCGACGAAATCCTGCACCGCGCGCAGGTTGGTGAAGACCTTCGACTCCTGCACGCCCAGGACCAGGCACTCGCCGGCGACACCGGCTTCGGCCAGCAAGCCTTGCGCGAAGGCCGGCATCGCCGGGTCCAGGATGGCCTCCTGCGAGACCGACAACATCAGCCTCGTCCGCTTGCCCGCGCGTTGCCGCGCGGCCGCCAGCGCGATGGCATGCGCGATTGCCCAGCGGTCGATCCTGCCGAGCAGGCCATGCTCCTCGGCGATCGGCAGGTAGGTATCGGCTTCGACCGGCTCGCCGTCGCTGCCGTGCAGGCGCAGGAACATCTCGTACATCTCGCTGCCGTCGCCCTGCAGCGCGATCACGGGCTGGAAGTCGAGGCGGAAGGCATCCTCCTGGATGGCCTGCTCGATCCGCGCCACCCATGCCGCGATGCGCTCCAGTTCCGCGCGATCCACCGCGCCCGGGTCGTACAGCTCGGCGCGGTTGCCGCCGACCCCGACCGCGGCGACGATGCCCTGGCTCGCCTTGGCCAGCACCTGGCTGGTACTCGCGATCTTCTCGCCGATCTGCACGCCGCCGATGCTCACCGTCGCGTTGAGCGAATGGCTGCCAACGGCCAGCACGTGGGCGGCGAATGCCTCCCGGATCCGCTCCGCGAGCTGTGTGGTGGCCACGTGGTCGCTGTCGCGCTGGAGCAGCGCGAGCTGGCGTTCGCCGAAGCGGGCCGCGATCGCTTGCGGGGCGCTTGCCTGCAGGCGCTCGCCCATCGCGGCCATCAGCTGGTCGGCGGAATCCAGCCCGATCACGTCCAGCAACTGGCTCGCGTGGTCGGCCTCGATCAGCAACAGGGCATGGTTCGCGCCCTGCGCCGCGGCCTCCGCCACGGCCGCGTCGAGCGAGGCGACGAAGGTGGGCCGGTTGAGCAGGCCGGTGGCCGCATCGCGTTGCTTGAGGTCTTCCAGCTGGCGGGCGAGTTCCGGATCGTGCCCCGCGGCCTGGCGGCGGAAGATGACCTGCTGGCAGGGCTCGCCTTCGTATTGCGCCGCGGTGAACTCCATCACCGCGGGGAAATCGCGGCCCTCGATGTCGCGGGCGGTCAGTTCGTAGCGCGGCGGCGGCGCCTCGCCCTTCGAGAGGCGCTTGAGCAGCAGCTTGAAGTCGCCGACATGCGCCGGCGCCACCAGGTCGAGTAGCGACATGCCTTCGACATCCTCGAACGCTTCGTAGCCGAACATCTCGAGGTAGGCCTGGTTGGCGCGGATGTGCATGCCTTCGTGGATGTAGGCAATGGGCTCGCGCGAGGAATCGATCAGGCTGTCGCAGCGGCGTTCGGTCTCCCGCATCTGCGATTCGAGCTGCCGCTGCGAGCGCCGTGCGTCGAGGTCGGTCCACGCGTTGCGCACGGCCCGCAGCAATTGCTGCGGGCGCCCGCGCAGGGCCACCCCGTGCGCGCCGAGCGCCTGCACGTCATCGAGGATTTCGTCGGTGACCCCGTCGAGCACGGCCAGCAGGGGAACGTCGCGGCCGCTGCCGCCGACCACCATCGCCACCTCGTTGAACGGCAGCAGGCGGGAGGCGTGTTCCGCGAGCACGAGGTCGACCGGCTGCTGCGCCAGCATGGCGGCGAGTTCGTCCAGCGATTCGGGGCGCAGCGGGCGCACGGCGATGCCGGCATTGCGCAGGCTGCTGACGATGGCCTCTGCCTCGTTGACCTGGTCGTCGACCAGGGTCAGTCGAAGCGCGGTGTCCTTGCCGATGGCCATGCGATGCGGGTGTCCATGGTGCGGAGGGGGTGTGGTCAGGCTACATCATTCCGCGGGCGCGATGCGCCCGATCGCGGCCTGCAGCGGAGTCTTGCCGGGCTCGCCGGCGATCTCGCGGACCAGTCGTGGAACGAGGTAGCCCGGCAGGCGCGAAGCGAGCCCGGCGTGCAAGGCGAGGGCCTCGCCGTCGGGCACTTCGAAGTGGGCGGCGCCGGCCACGCGGTCAAGTTGGTGCAGGTAGTACGGCAGCACGCCCGCGGCGTGGCCGCGTTCGCACAGGTCGGCGAGCGCGTCCACGCTGTCGTTGACCCCGCGCAGCAGGACCGCCTGGTTCAGCAGGCTGGCGCCGGTGGCGCGCAGGGCGGCCATGGCGGCATCGACGGCGGGATCGAATTCATTGGCGTGGTTGGCATGGACCACGATGGTGACCGGCCAGGGCAGGCCGTGCAGCCAGGCGAGCAGGCCGGCATCCACGCGTTCGGGCAGCACGATGGGGAGCCGGGTGTGCAGGCGCAGGCGGCGGACGTGCGGGATGCCGCGCAGGGCCTCCGTGAGCTCGGCGAGCTTGTGGTCGGCCAGCGAGAGCGGGTCGCCGCCGGACAGGATCACCTCGTGCAGCGAGGGGTCGGCGGCGACCAGGGCCACCGCCTCCTGCCAGCCGGCTGCGGCGGCGCTGTCGTCCGCGTATGGATAGTGGCGGCGGAAGCAGTAGCGGCAATGCACCGCGCAACTGCCCGTGGCCACCAGCAGGGCGCGGCCACGGTATTTGTGGATCAGGCCACCGCCGCGCCGCGCCGCGCCGTCGCCGACCGCGTCCAGGCCAAATCCCGGCACGATGCGGTCCTCCTCCAGCACCGGCAGCACCTGCCGCAGCAGGGGGTCGGCGGGGTCGCCGTGGCGCATCCGCGCGATGAACCCGCGCGGTACCCGGAGCGGGAACTGCCGTGCCGCGGCCTCGGACAACCTGCCGGCCAGCGCCCCGAGCCCCAGCATCGCCAGCAGTTCGCGGGGGTCGCGCACGGCCTCGCGCCATGCCGCCTGCCACCGGCGAGGCGCGGGGTGCTGCAAGGGGGCGGGGGCTGCGGGTATCATGCGGGGCTTCGATCCAATGCCTGTTCCGGCTTGGCCCGCCACGGGCCGGGGCGGGGCGAACCTGAACCCGACATTCTATGCCGCCCGCGGGGGTGGCCCCAAGGAGCACCCATGGCCACCCTCGGCATGAACGACGTGAAGAACGGGATGAAGATCCTGGTCAACAACGAACCTTCGATCATCACCGAAACCGATTACGTCAAGCCGGGCAAGGGCCAGGCCTTCACCCGCGTGCGCTATCGCCAGATCCGCACCGGCCGCGTGCAGGAAATCACCATGAAGTCGACCGACTCGGTGGAAGCGGCGGACGTGGTCGATACCGACATGCAGTACCTGTACACCGACGGCGAGTACTGGCATTTCATGAACCAGGAAAGCTTCGAGCAGGTCCAGGCCGACAAGGCCGGCGTTGGCGATGCCGCCAAGTGGATCAAGGGCGAGGAGGAGTGCGTCGTCACGCTGTTCAACGGCAACCCGATCCAGGTCACCCCGCCCAATTTCGTCGAGCTGAAGATCGTCGAGACCGACCCCGGCGTGAAGGGCGACACCGCCGGCACCGGCGGCAAGCCGGCGACGCTGGAGACCGGCGCGGTGGTGCGCGTGCCGCTGTTCGTCGGCCAAGACGAAGTCATCAAGGTCGACACCCGCAGCGGCGAATACGTCTCGCGCGTGAAGTAAGCGATGACCGACCTCGCCCCGCAGGCCTGCGATCTCATCATCGAAGCCGGCTGGGTGGTGCCGGTCGTCCCGCACGGCGTGGTCCTCGCTGACCACGCCGTCGCCGTCTCCGGCGGCGCGATCGTCGCGGTGCTGCCGACCGCAGAGGCGCGCGCGCGCTACCAGGCGCGGCAGGTCGTGTCGCGACCGGATGCCGCGTTGGTCCCAGGGCTGGTCAACGCGCATACCCACAATCCCATGAGCCTGTTGCGCGGCGTCGCCGACGACCTGCCGCTCAAGGTGTGGCTGCAACAGCACATCTGGCCGATCGAGGCCGCGGTGATCGGCCCCGGGTTCGTCGCCGACGGCGTCTCGCTGGCGATCGCCGAGATGCTGCGCGGCGGCACCACCTGCTGCAACGAGAACTACTTCTTCCCCGATGTGCAGGCCGCGACCTACCGGCAGCACGGGTTCCGCGCCCGGGTCGGGCTGCCGGTGATCGACTTCCCGACCGCGTGGGCGGCCTCCGACGACGAGTATTTCGACCGCGCCGGCGAGGTCCACGACCAGTGGCGCGACGATCCGCTGGTCGCCACCGCGTTCGCCCCGCATGCGCCGTACACGGTCAGCGACGCCAACTTCGAGCGCGTGCGCCTGCTCTCCGACCAGCTCGACATCCCGGTCCACCTGCACCTGCACGAGACCGCGCAGGAAGTGCAGCAGTCGGTCGAACAGCACGGGCAGCGCCCGATCGCCCGGATCGACCGCCTCGGCCTGTTCAACGACCGCCTGATCGCGGTGCACATGACCCAGCTCACCGAGGCCGAGATCCACCTGTGCGCCGAACGCGGGGTCAGCGTGGTGCATTGCCCGGAATCGAACCTCAAGCTCGCCTCCGGATTCTGCCCGGCGTGCGCGCTCGACCGGGCCGGCGTGAACCTCGCCATCGGCACCGATGGCTGTGCGTCCAACAACGACCTCGACATGGTTGGCGAGACGCGCACGGCCGCGCTGCTGGCCAAGGCGGTGGCGCAGGACGCCGCCGCGCTGGATGCCTTCACCGCGCTCCGCGCGGCCACCCTCGGCGGCGCCAGGGCGATCGGCTTCGACCACCTGGTCGGCAGCCTGGAACCGGGCAAGCAGGCCGACATCGCCTGCATCGACCTGGCCGCGCTGGAGACCCAGCCGTTGCACCACGTGGTTTCCCAGCTGGTGTATGCGGCCGGCCGCCACCAGGTGCGGGACGTGTGGATCGCCGGCGTGCGCAAGCTGGCCGATTACCGCCTGGCCGACATGGATGCCGACGCGCTGGTCGCCAAGGCACGCGAATGGCGCGCGCGCATCGCGCAGGTGCGCAGCGCATGAACACCGAATCGGGCAATTTCTCGCAGGCCGAGCTCGACAAGTTCGATGACTTGGCGCAACGGTGGTGGGACCCAAGCGGCCCGCAAAAGGCCCTGCATGCGCTGAATCCACCACGCCTGGCCTATGTCGCGGAACGCACCCCGCTGCGCGACGCGGCGGTGCTGGACGTCGGCTGCGGCGGCGGCCTGCTGAGCGAGGCCCTTGCGCGTGCCGGTGCGCGGGTCACCGGCATCGACCTCGCGCCGAACCTGCTGAAGGTCGCGCGGCTGCACGGCCTGGAACTTGCCCAGCAACAGCCTGGCATCAAGGTCGATTACCGCGAGATCGCGGTCGAACGCCTGGCCGAGGAGATGCCGGCGTGCTTCGACGCCATCACCTGCATGGAAATGCTGGAGCATGTACCCGACCCCGGCGCGATCGTGCGCGCCTGCGCCACCCTGCTGAAGCCGGGCGGCCGCCTGTTCCTGTCGACCCTGAACCGCACCCCGGCCGCGTTCGCGCTGGCCATCGTCGGTGCCGAATACGTCGCCCGCCTGCTGCCGCGCGGCACCCACCAGTACCGCGACTTCATCAAGCCGTCGGAGCTCGCGGGCTGGCTGCGCGAGGCCGGCCTGGTGCTCGAGGACGTCAGCGGCCTGGCCTACGAGCCCTGGCGCAATGCCGCGCGGCTGGTCGCACGCACCGACGTGAACTACCTGGCCTGCGCGCGCAAGCCGGCATGAGCGCCCTCCGTTTCCCCGCCCTGGTCCTGTTCGACCTCGACGGGACCCTGCTCGACAGCGCACCCGACATGGCCGCGACGGTCAACCGCATGCGCGCCACCCGCGGGCGGCCGCCGATGCCGCTGGAGGCGTTGCGCCCGCATGTGTCCAAGGGCTCGCGGGCGATGAGCGCGGCGGCGTTCCCGGAGCTGGGCGGCGAAGTGCCGGGCGAGATGATCCGCGAGTTCCTCGATGTCTACGAACAGGAACTCGGTCGCCACGGCGCGCCGTTCGCCGGCGTGGCCGAACTGCTGGCGGCGATCGAGGCGGCGGGGAGCCGCTGGGGCATCGTCACCAACAAGCCCGAATACCTGGCGCGGCAGGTCCTGCCCAAGCTGGGTTGGGACAGCCGCAGCGCGGTCCTGGTCGGCGGCGACAGCCTGCCGGAACGCAAGCCCCACCCGCTGCCGTTGCTGCATGCGGCGGAAGCCGTGGGCGTTGGCATCGCCGATTGCGCCTACGTCGGCGACGACGAGCGCGACATCGTGGCCGCGCGTGCCGCCGGCATGCACTCCGTCGTCGCGCTGTGGGGCTATCGCCTGCCGGGCGACGACCCGCTGGCCTGGGGCGCCGATGCGCAGGCGGCGACCGCGCGCGACCTGCTTGACGCGGCACCGTGGCGGGGCGCGCCATGAGCGACCACGATGCGTTGCAGGGCTTCCTCGACAAGTGGCGCGCGCGTTGGCCCGAGTGGCGGGTGGCCGAGGCATTCGTGCCGATGCCGGAACGTGAGCGCGCGGCGGCGTGGTTGTCGCTGCGCGACGAACTGGGCCAGGCTGCATGGGGCGGGGAGGATCCGCGCCCCGGCGACGCCAAGCTGGCCTGGTGGGCGGAAGAGCTGGATGGCTGGGCGCGCGGTCGGCGTCGCCATCCGCTGGGCGTGCTGCTGCAGAAGGTCGCGGCTCCCTGGGACACGCTGGCGGCCTGCCTGCCTGCGCTGCGTGCGAGCCGCGAACGCCCCGCGGGCCTGGACGCCGCCCTGTTCATGCTGGAGCCGTATGCCGAAGCCCTGGCGGGCGTATCCCAGCACCTGTTCGAAAGCCAGGCCCCGGCACCGGCGCGCAACGTGGTGGTCTCGCTCCTGGCGGAGCGGCTGCTCCTGAACGCATCCGGGGTAACCCCGCTGGGCGACCTCGATGTGCGGGGCTGGGCACGCGGCCTGCTGGACCAGTGGCCCCCGCCTGGCGATGGCACCCGGCCCGGCCGGGTGCATGCGGCGATCGTGCGCGGGCGCCTGTCGCGCTTCGCCGACGGCAAGTCGCCGCCGATGCCCGCGATCTCGGTGGCGCTGGCGGCCTGGCGCGCCGCGCGCGCCTGAGACGCAATGTTGCGCGGGCGCTCACGCCGGCGCCGGTAGAATCGCGGCATGGAATCGCGTACGCCCCAACACCCGCAGCCCTTGCCCGACGTCGCCCACGAGGCGGCGGCGCTGGCGCGCCCGCTGGACTGGGTCGGCATGGAGGCGCTGGCCTTGCCGATCCGGTTGGCCGGCGGCGACGCAAGCCCGTTGCTGGTCACGGCCGAGGTCGATGTCGCGGTGGACCTGCGCGATGCCGGCGCCCGCGGCATCCACATGTCGCGCCTGTACCTGCTGCTGCAGGACCAGCTGGCCAACGAACCGCTGACCGCCCCCGGGCTGCGCCGGCTGCTGGATGCCTGCATCGCGTCGCAGCAGGGCCTGGCGACCCGCGCGCGCCTGCGCCTGCGCTACGAACACCTGCTGCTGCGGCCGGCGCTGGTGAGCGCGCATGCGGGCTGGAAGCGTTACCCGGTCGAGGTCGAAGCCGAGCTGCGCGACGGCCACCTGTCGCTGTGGCTGGGGCTCGCGGTGGACTATTCGAGCACCTGCCCCGCCTCGGCGGCGCTGTCGCGGCAGGCCAACGCCGCGCGCTTCGAATCCGATTTTGCCGGCGCCAGGCCGCTGTCGAACGCGTTGGTGCGCGACTGGCTGGCGTCGCCGCGCGGACTGGCGGCGACCCCGCATGCGCAGCGCAGCCGCGCGCGGGTGCGCGTGGAGTTGCGCCCCGCGTTCGCCGAGCTCCCGCTGGCGGCGCTGGTGGACGCGGTCGAGGCGTCGTTGGGCACGCCGGTGCAGACCGCGGTGAAGCGCGAGGACGAGCAGGCCTTCGCCGAGGCCAACGCCGCGAACCTGATGTTCTGCGAGGACGCTGCGCGCCGGGTGGCATCGGTGCTCGCCGCCGATGCGCGGGTGGCGGCGTGGGACGTGCACGTGGCCCACTTCGAGAGCCTGCATCCGCATGATGCGGTGGCCTCGGTGAGTGGGCGCAATTCCTGAGATCGCTCCCTCCCTTGCGTAGCAGGGGAGGGCTGGGGTGGGGTGCTTTTGGTAGGGATGCCTGATAAGAGCACCCCCTCCCAACCTCCCCCTGCGCTTCGCGCAAGGGGAGGAGACAGGGCCTACTTGGCCTACTTGCGCCCAACCACCAGCAACTGGTCGATGTGGGCATGGGACCGCGCCGCGCAGTGATGCGCATCACCAGATTCTGCAGCGCGCCGCCGCGCGGGACGCGGGACGTGCTGCGGGCGGCTATTTCGCGCGCTCAAGCACCAGCAAGGGGTCGATCCGCACGTCGAACCAGTTCATGCCCCAGTGCAGGTGCGGGCCGGTGGCGCGCCCGGTCGCGCCGACCGCGCCGATCACATCGCCTTGGCGCACCACGTCGCCGGGGCGCACGTCGATCCGCGACAGGTGCAGGAAGTTGCTGCTGATCCCGTGGCCGTGGTCGAGCACCAGCGTCCCGCCGGTGAGGTAGAGGCCGGCATCGGCGAAGCTGACCACGCCATCGGCGGGCGCCTTGACTGGAGTGCCGGCAGGGGCGGCGATGTCCATGCCCGAATGCGGCGATTTCGGCGTGCCGTTGTACACGCGCTGGTTGCCGAAGCGGCCGCTGATGCGGCCCTGCAGCGGCCACGCGAACACCTGCGAACCCGGTGCGCGCATCGTCGCGCTCGCGTGCGGCGGACACCCGGGCCTGTTCACGCTCTATGCGCTCGGCGATCGCCTTCGGCGGGTCGACGGTGGCCGGCGGCACGCCGTCGATCCGCTCGACCGGCCAGTCGCGTGGGGTGATCGCGATGCGGTGCTCGACCCAACCGGTTGCCGGCTGCTTGATCCGCAGCACCGCCTCGCCAGTCGCGTCGCGTCCGATACCGAACACGAAGCTGCCATAGGGCGTGACCCGCAGCGTGCGCCCGGCGTATTCCACGACTGCCGCGGGGTGTGTGTTGCCGATCACCATGGCGCCCTGCGAGGCGCTGGCGGGCAGGCGCGTGGCGCGCGCCGGAATCGCGCCGCCGCCGCCGATCGCGGATTCGCCCGATGGCGCCGTCTGCGCGGGCACGACGCCGGCGAAGGCCAACAGCAACAGCGAGAGGATCGCGGCGCGCGCCATCAACGGTCGAACTGCAGGCGCTGGCCCATAGGCGCGCCGACCAGCGCCGTGCCGTCCCAGGCCAGGGCGCCGTTCACCCAAGTCGCGGCGATCCGCGAGCGGAAGGTCGTGCCCTCGAACGGCGACCAGCCGCACTTGCTGAGCACGTCCTCGCGGCGCACGGTGTAGGGCGTGTCGTCGACCAGCACCAGGTCGGCGGCGTAGCCCTCGCGCAGGAACCCGCGGTCGGCGACGTCGAACAGCTGCGCCGGGGCATGCGCGAATTTCTGCACCACCTGCGCGGTGCTCAGCCGGCCTTCGTGGACGAGTTCCAGCGCCGCGTTCAGGGCGAACTGCACCAAGGGCAGGCCGCTCGGCGCGGCGGCGTAGGGTTTGGCCTTCTCCTCCAGCGTGTGCGGCGCATGGTCGGTCGCCAGCACGTCGAGCACGTCGTCGGCCAGGGCCTGGATGATCGCCTCGCGGTCGTGCGCGTCCTTGATCGCCGGATTGCACTTGATCAGGTTGCCCAGCCGCGCGTAGTCCTCGCGCGCGAAGCGGGTGAAGTGCACGCAGGTTTCGGCGGTGATCCGCTTGCGGCTGCCGTCGGCGCGCACCAGCGGCCCGCGTTCGAACAGCGCCAGCTCGTCGGCGGTGCTGATGTGCAGCACGTGCAGGCGGCTGTCGTGGCGGCGTGCCAGCTCGAGCGCGAGGCGGGTGGACTTGATGCAGGCCTCGCGCGAGCGGATGTCGGGGTGGCAGGCCACCGGGATGTCCTCGCCGTAGCGCGCCTGGTACTCGGCGAACGCCGCATCGATCATCGGCGTGTCTTCGCAATGGGTGATGATCGGCGTCGGCGCTTCGCGGAACACCGCGTCCAGGATGACCGGGTCGTCGACCAGCATGTTGCCGGTGGAGGCGCCCATGAACACCTTGAGGCCCGGGGTCGCCCGCGGGTCGATCGCGCGGATCGCGTCCAGGTTGTCGTTGCTGGTGCCCATGTAGAAGGCGTAGTTCGCGCGGGCGCGTCCCGCGGCGCGGCGGTACTTGTCCTCCAGCGCCGCGGCGTCGAGCGTCGGCGGCTTGGTGTTGGGCATGTCCATGAAGCTGGTCAGGCCGCCGGCGACCGCGGCGGCGGATTCGCTGGCGAGGTCGGCCTTGTATTCCATGCCCGGTTCGCGGAAGTGCACCTGGTCGTCGATCATCCCGGGCAGCAGGCGGCGCCCGGCGGCATCGACGACGGTCTCGCCCTCGCGCGCGGACAACCCGCCGCCGACCTGGTCGATGCGGCCGTCGACGAAGCGCAGGTCGCCGTCGAACTCGCGGCCTTCGTTGACGAGGCGGGCATTGACGATGAGCGTGGAGGCCATGGCGTTTCCTATTCAGGGGGGACGGGGTCGTGCCCGCCGGGGTGCAGGGGATGGCAGCGGCCGATGCGCCGGGCCGCCAGCCAGCCGCCTTTCAGCGCGCCGAAGCGGCCGATCGACTCCATCGCGTATTCCGAACAACTGGGGACGAACCGGCAGCGGGTCCCCAGCAGGGGGCTGATCCAGCGCTTGTAGCCGCGCAGCAGCGCGATGAGGAGTTGGTCGATCACGTGGCCTGCCAACGGCCGCGCAGGGGGTGGGCGCGGTTGCCGCTGTCTCCCCGGCAGGGTATAACAGCGCGCTTTCCCGTCTCAAGGGAACACCGAGGAACACCCGCACGTGGCAGCGAAGAAACCCGCGAAGAAGGCCGCCAAGCCGGCCAGCAAGCCCGCCGCCAAGGCGCCCGTGAAGAAGTCGGCAGCGAAGAAGGCCGCGCCCGCCAAGAAGGCGGCGCCAGCGAAGAAACCGGTGGCGAAGCCGGCGGCAGCGGCGAAGAAGCCGGTCGCCAAGAAGGCGGCGCCGGCCAAGAAGGCTGCGCCGGCCAAGAAGCCGGTCGCCAAGCAGGCGGTACCTGCGAAGAAGCCTGCGCCCGCGAAGAAGGCCCCCGCGCCCGTCGCGAAGAAGCCCGTGCCCGTGAAGGCGGCGCAGGCCTCCAAGCCTGTACCGGCCAAGGCATCCGCGCCCGCCAAGGCGCCTGCACCGGCCAAGGCAGCGGCGTCGAAGCCCGCGCCTGCAGCGCCCGCCAAGCCTGCGACGTCGAAGCCTGCGCCCGCCAAGGCGACCAAGCCGGCGCCGATCGATCCCAAGCCCACTGCGCAGGGCGTGAAGACTGCGCTGGCCGGCAATCCGGCCTCGCCGGTCACCGCGCCGCGCAAGCCGGGCAAGGTGGCGGTGGCGGTCGTCTCCAAGCCCGCGTCGCCGACGCCGAAGGGCAAGATGAAGGTGGTCGCGTACCGCACCGACGAGGCCACCGGCCGTCCGATCGTGCCGGCGGGCTACAAGCCCGCGGCCGACGAGGAGTACATGAGCGCGCTGCAGCTTGAGTACTTCCGCCAGCGCCTGCTGCAGTGGCGCGCGGACCTGGTGGAGGAATCCAAGCAGACCATCGAGAACCTCAAGGAAGAAGTCCGGGACGTCGGCGACGAAGCCGAGCGCGCGACCCGCGAGACCGAGAACTCGCTGGAACTGCGCACCCGCGACCGCTACCGCAAGCTGATCGGCAAGATCGACAGCACGCTGAAGCGCCTCGACAACGGCGACTACGGCTATTGCGTCGACACCGGCGAGGAGATCGGCCTGGACCGCCTGGAGGCCCGCCTCACCGCCGAGCGCACGATCGACGCGCAGGAGCGCTGGGAGCACCTGCAGAAGCAGATGGGCGACTGAGCAGTCCGATCCGCGATGCAATGGAACGGCGCCTTCGGGCGCCGTTTTCGTTGGCGCCGGATCCGCGTTCGCGTTCGTCAAGCCCGTGCTAACGGAAGCTGCACGCGGGGTGTACATCGCGATCGGCATCCTGCACGCGTGGCCCGGCAACGGCGCCACGCCATCCCCCAAGAAGGAGCATCGCCATGAACAAGGACATCATCGCCGGCAACTGGAAGCAGCTGAAGGGCAAGGCGCAGGCCAAGTGGGGCCAGCTCACCGACGACGTGTTCGACGTCAGCGAGGGCAACAGCGAATACCTCGCCGGCAAGCTGCAGGAAACCTACGGCTGGCAGCGCGACCGCGCGAACAAGGAAGTCGAGGACTTCCGCAAGACCCTCAACTGACCGCAACCGCCGTCGCGCCGAGCGCGCGGCACGCGATCCGGGGCCGGCGCATGCGCCGGCCTCTTCGCGTTCATCACTGCAGGTCGCGCAGGTCGAGCCGGCGCAGCCGCGGTGCGCGCCACGCGGTGCCGGCGACCACCGCGATCGTGGTGATGCCGCCCACCACGACCGATGGCACCAGGCCCAGCAGCCGCGCCATCGATCCTGAGTAGAACGCGCCCAGTTCGTTCGACGAACTGATGAAGATGCTGTTCACCGACGACACCCGGCCGCGCATCGCGTCCGGCGTCGCCAGCTGCAGGATGGTCGAGCGCACGACCACCGAGACGCCGTCGAACATGCCCGAGACCAGCAGCAGGAACGCCGACAGCCAGAACGAGGTGCTCAGGCCGAAGCCGATCATGCACGCGCCGAAGCCGGTCACCGAGGCCAGCAGGATGCGGCCCGCGTTCGCCTGCAGCGGATGCCGCGACAGCCACACCGCCACCGCGACCGAGCCGAGCGCGGGCGCGCCGCGCAAGATGCCCAATGCCTCCGGCCCGGCATGCAGCACGTCCTTGATGAAGGCGGGTGCCAGCGATATCGCCCCGCCGAACAACACCGCGAACATGTCCAGCGCCAACGCGGCGAGGAGGATCTGGTGGCTGAACACGAAGCGCAGGCCTTCGGCGATGCTCGCGAACACCGGGCCGCGTTGCTGCTGCTGGGCGGGCTCAGTCACCGGCATCGCCAGCAGCGCGGTGGCCGCCGCGACCGCGAACAGTGCCGCCAGGCCGTAAGCCACCGACTTGCCGGCGCTGCCGACCAGCACGCCACCGATTGCCGGTCCGGCGACCAGCCCCGTCTGGAACACCACGCTGCCCATGCTGGCGCCGCGTGCGAATTGCGCGCGCTTGAGCACCCGCGCGAACAGGGCGTTGTACACCGGGCCGAGGAACGAACGCGCCACGCCGCCGATCGCGATCGCCACGTAGATCGGCCACAGTCCCTGCAGCGGCAGCCAGCCCGCCGCGACCATCGCCAGCGCCAGCGCATTGAGCGCAAGGCCGGCGCAGGCCACCGCGCCGAGCTTGCGCCGCGGCAGGTGGTCGACCAGGTAGCCCGAGAAGGGCGCGACGCAGAAGAACGGGATCACTTCCGCCAGTCCGATCAGGCCCAGCGACCAAGGATCGCGGGTGAGCTCGTAGACATGCCAGCCGACGGTGACCGTGACGATCTGGTAGGACAGCAGCGTGCAGATGCGATACAGCATCAGCCAGCGGAAGCCGGCGCTCGACAGCGGCGAGGCCGGCACCTCGTTCATGCGCCTGCGGCGGCGCGGGCGTGCTCGCGGATGAAGGCCAGCAGCGCGGCAAGTCCGTTGCTGCGGGTCGGCGAGAGGTGCTTGGCGAGGCCGATGGCGGCGATGTACTCCGGCTCGGTGGCGAGGATCTCGGCCGCGCTGCGGCCCGAATAGACGCGCAACGCGAGGTAGACGAGGCCGGAGACGATCGCCGAATCGCTGGCGGCGGCGAAGTCGAGGCGGTCGGCGTCGCCCGAGGGCACCACCCAGACCATCGACTGGCAGCCGTGCAGGCGGTTCGCGTCGGTCTTCCAGGCATCCGGGAAGGCCGGCAGCTTGCGGCCGAGGTCGATCAGGTACTGGTAACGCTCAGACCAGTCGCCGAAGAAGGCGAATTCGTCGGCGATCGCCGCCTGCGCTTCGGCGGCGGTCGGTTCGAGGGGGAACGTAAGGGGAGTCATTGGCAAATCTGGGGGGTCAATCCGGCGATTTGTTAACAACTCTGCTAACAAAGTTATCGATCTTTTGCCATTCGGCATTGCATTTCTTTAAACGACCGGTAGGCAAGGTGCTGGCTGCTAACGCCAAGCTTGCGGCATTGGACGGGTCTGCGCCGTAAAGCCAGCAGTTCAAGTTCGCAAATCGCTGTGCGTTGAAGGCGTGCTCATCGGCGTACGAAGAGGTTGAAATTTCAGGTGCGAGCATTAACAGCATCGCGCCGCGAAATCTATTAAAAATATCTTGCTTTGCAATGCTCTCATTTGAACGCTGATCTGTAATTTCGGCGCTTTCAACTGCTCTGGCGTATTGGTACATCATCCAAAATGATAATTGGTCGGCGACATCTTCTTCCCGGCCAGAAATGGGGATCTCGTATTGATGAATCATAGCGTGAGAAATCTCATGAAACAGAATGAAATATCTTCCGCCTCCAAAGGCCCATCCTTTTTCTTCCTCAGTCTTTAGATTTTTAACTTGATCGTAGATAAGTTTTGTAAGTTCATGACAGAAAACAAGGATTCTGTCATTCGGTATATAGTACGCATTCGGATGGCCGCACTTTACGAAATCCACCCTTGTTGGATATTTCAGGGTGACCATTGAATTGGCTCTATCAAGCAGAGGCTGATTGTTCAACGAGCCGTTCTTGTTAATTGGATCGTTACGGCCCAAATAGAGCTTCTCTGCACCTGCTTGCGTTGGCAGGAGCAGTGCTAGGCAGGTGAGCGTGATTTGGATCTTATGCATCACACACATTCGCATAGCTATCTGCGACTCCACTCGGTCTTGTGAGGCGAATCTTCTAATGAGATGCCTTCGGCCGCTAGTTGGTCGCGTATGGCATCCGCTCGTGCAAAATTGCGAGATTTTTTGGCTGTAGTACGTTCGTCGACGAGCGATTGAATTCGCGCGTCGTCATCAGATCTGGTTCCTCGTGTCTGCCACGTGACGGGATTTTGTTGCAATAAACCTAATGTTTTTCCTGCTCCGAGGAGTTCCGATTTTAGCTTATGCAATGCCATTGCAACGTTTGAGTTCCTTTGAGCTACTGCTTCCTCATATGCAATTTGCCACGCGGTTAAATCGTACTGGGGTTTGTTCCTTAAAAGGCTTTCTACCGATCTAATCGAGGCGGCCGCGCTCGCCTCCGTAGAGTCTGAAGGCATTACAGCGGGAGCTTTGCCCTTCAAATAGTTTCGTGCTCTCTTTGCGATGGAGGAAATCTGGGCCAATGCCTTTGGCGTATTTAGGTCGTCGTCTAAGGCTTGCTCGATGATTTCAGGAATAACTGGAGCAGCCGAGATGTCGGCAAGATCACGAAGGGTGCGATATAGCCCATCCAGCGTGCGCACCGACTGTTCGATCAGGCCGTCGGACCACTCCAGCGGCTGCCGGTAGTGCGCGCTGAGCAGCGCGTAGCGCAGCGCCTCCGGCGGATGCGCGCGGACCAGGTCGTGCACGCGTTCGATGTTGCCCACCGACTTGCTCATCTTGGCGCCGCCGAAGTTGAGCATGCCGTTGTGCAGCCACCAGCGGGCGAACACGCGCCCGCCGTGGGCGCATTCGCTCTGCGCGACTTCGTTCTCGTGGTGCGGGAACTGCAGGTCGACGCCGCCGGCATGGATGTCGATGGTCTCGCCGAGGTGCGCGGCGGCCATCGCCGAGCATTCGATGTGCCAGCCTGGGCGTCCGCGGCCCCAGGGCGAGTCCCAGCCGGGCAGGTCGTCGCCGGAGGGCTTCCACAGCACGAAGTCGCCCGGGTCGCGCTTGTACGGGGCCACGTCGACGCGCGCGCCGGCCAGCATCTCCTCGGGGTCGCGGCGCGACAGCTTGCCGTAGCCGGCGAAGCTCGACACCGCGAACAGCACATGGCCCTCGGCGGCATAGGCGTGGCCGTCGGCGACCAGGCGCTCGATCATCGCGATCATCTGCGGGATGTGCGCGGTCGCCGCGGGCTCGATGCCGGGCGCGAAGTCGCCGGCGACCCCGAGCATCGCCATGTCCTCGCGGTAGGCGGCGGCGTAGCGGTCGGTGATCGCCGAGATCGGCACGCCCAGCTCCCGCGCGGCGGCGTTGATCTTGTCGTCGACGTCGGTGATGTTGCGCGCGTAGCGCAGGTCGCCGTGGCGGCGGCGGAGCAGGGCGGCCAGCACCCCGAACACCACCGGCCCGCGGGCATTGCCGATGTGCACGTAGTTGTAGACCGTCGGCCCGCACAGGTACAGGGTCGGCGCGGCGGGGTCCGCGGGAACGAAGGGTTCGACCCGGCGGGTCAGGGTGTTGTAGAGATTCAGGCTCATGGCGGCGCGCGATCGTGGCCGGCCATTGTAGCGAGCCGGCGGTCGCGACCGGCCGACGACAGCGGCGATTCATCCCCTCCTGGCGCTTCACCGATAGACTTGCCCGATGTCCTGCCGGATCTTCGCCGCCTCCGCTTGCCTGTTCGCCATCGCGTCCGGGACGCCGGCGCGTGCGCAGGATCCGCCGCGCGAGGTCACCATCCCGCAGGAGAACGTGCGCTACGACTATGCCCAGGTGCTGGCGGTGGAGCCGGTCTACCAGGTCCTTCGCACGACGCGCAGCGAGCGGGTCTGCGACGCCAAGGCCGCCGGTGGCAATGGGATCACCCGGGTGGTCAGCGCGGTGAAGGAGCGTCTGCGCAGCCCCGCGACCCGCGAGGAACGCGAAGCGGGCCTGAGCAACTGCCGCATGGAGCCCGTCGTGCGCGAGTTCCGCCGCGCGATCGCCTACGACGTCGACTACTCGTACAAGGGCAGCAAGTTCCGCACCCGCATGGACCGCGACCCCGGCAACCGCCTGCGGGTGCGCGTCTCGATCACCCCGCAGCCACTGCCCTGAGCGGCTGCGCTTGCGTGCCGCGCCGCAACATGCGAGCATCCGCGCGTTCATGGACCTGCACCTCGCCACGCGCCACGCTGATGCCGCCCGGATGGCTTCCGGGATGACCTCGCGCGCGCGCCGACCGGAAACCGCCCCGACCGCTGGGTAGTCCGGACGCACCACCATGCGTACACAGACAGAACCCAGCCAGCGTGCTGGGTTCTTGCGTTTTGACGTGCAGGATGCACGAACGCCGCGGGCGCAGGATGCGCGGGCGCGGCCAGGTTTCCCGTTTTCCACGCCACTGCCGAGCCCACCATGAAGCACTTCCTCAACACCCAGGACTGGTCCCGCGACGCGCTCGACGCCCTGCTGGCCGATGCCGCCGCGTTCAAGCGCAGCAAGCTCGGCGACGCGATGAAGGGCCGTTCGATCGCGCTGGTGTTCTTCAACCCGTCGATGCGCACCCGCACCAGCTTCGAACTGGGCGCGTTCCAGCTGGGCGGCCACGCGGTGGTGCTGCAGCCGGGCAAGGACGCATGGCCGATCGAATTCGACCTCGGCACGGTCATGGACGGCGATACCGAGGAACACATCGCCGAAGTGGCGCGGGTGCTGGGGCGCTACGTGGACCTGATCGGCGTGCGCGCGTTCCCGAAGTTCGTCGACTGGCAGCGCGACCGCGAGGACATCGTGCTGAAGTCGTTCGCGAAGTATTCGCCGGTGCCGGTGATCAACATGGAGACGATCACCCATCCCTGCCAGGAGCTGGCGCACGCGCTGGCACTGCAGGAACACTTCGGCACGACCGACCTGCGCGGCCGGAAGTACGTGCTGACCTGGACCTACCACCCGAAGCCGCTGAACACGGCGGTCGCCAATTCGGCGCTGACCATCGCGACCCGCCTGGGCATGGACGTGACCCTGCTGTGCCCGACGCCGGAGTACGTGCTCGACCAGCGCTACATGGACTGGGCGGCACGGAACGTGGCCGAGAGCGGCGGCTCGCTGCAGGTCAGCCACGACATCGAAAGCGCCTATGCCGGCGCCGACGTGGTCTACGCCAAGAGCTGGGGCGCCTTGCCGTACTTCGGTAATTGGGAACCCGAGAAGCCGATCCGCGACCAGTACAAGCACTTCATGGTCGACGAGGCCAAGATGGCCCTGACCAATAACGGCGTGTTCAGCCACTGCCTGCCGTTGCGCCGCAACGTGAAGGCCAGCGATGCGGTGATGGATTCGCCCAACTGCATCGCCATCGACGAAGCCGAGAACCGCCTGCACGTGCAGAAGGCGGTGATGGCCGCGCTGCTGCGCTGACCCGACCACCGCCCGCATCCCAACGCCCCACTGGATCCCACATGACCACCCCCAACGACTCCCGCGACATCGTGCTGGCCTTTTCCGGCGGCCTCGACACCAGCTTCAGCGTGCCCTACCTGCAGGAGCGCGGCTGGAACGTGCACACCGTGTTCGCCGACACCGGCGGCGTGGATGCGGAAGAGCGCGCCTTCATCGAGCAGCGCGCGGCCGAGCTCGGGGTGGCCAGCCACGTCACCATCGACGGCGGCCCGGCGATCTGGTCGGGCTTCGTGAAGCCGTTCGTGTGGGCGGGCGAGGGCTACCAGGGCCAGTACCCGCTGCTGGTCAGCGACCGCTACCTGATCGTCGACGCCAGCCTGGCGCGCGCGCGCGACCTCGGCACCAACGCGATCGCGCATGGCTGTACCGGCATGGGCAACGACCAGGTGCGCTTCGACCTGGCGGTGAAGGCGCAGGGCGACTACCGCATCGTGGCGCCGATCCGCGAGATCCAGAAGGAGCACACCCAGACCCGCGCCTACGAGCAGGCCTACCTCGAGGAGCGTGGCTTCGGCGTGCGCGGCAAGCAGAAGCAGTACACGATCAACGAGAACCTGCTGGGCGTGACCCTGTCCGGCGGCGAGATCGATGCCTGGGAGGCGCCGGGCGAGGGCGCGCGCGGCTGGTGCGCGCGCCGCGAGCAGTGGCCGGCCGAACTGCTGGAAGTGGCGCTGCGCTTCGAGCGCGGCGAGGCGGTGGCGCTGGACGGCACCGCGATGCCCGGCGAGAAGATCCTCGCCAAGCTCAACACCATGTTCGCCCAGTACGGCGTCGGCCGCGGGATGTACACCGGCGACACCACCATCGGCCTGAAGGGCCGCATCGTGTACGAAGCGCCGGGCCTGGCCGCGCTGCTGGCCGCGCACCGCGCGCTGGAGGAAGCCGTGCTCACCAAGCACCAGAACCGCTTCAAGCCGGAGGTCGGCCGCAAGTGGGTGGAACTGGTGTACGAGGGCTTCTACCACGACCCGCTCAAGGCCGACCTCGAGGCCTACCTCGCGTCCTCGCAGGCGCAGGTCAATGGCGAGGTGGTGCTGCGCACCAGCGGCGGCCGCGTCGATGCGGTCGCGGTGCGCTCGCCGCACATCCTCAACAGCAAGGGCGCGACCTATGCGCAGTCGGCGGACTGGGGCGTGGAGGAAGCCGAAGGCTTCATCAAGCTGTTCGGCATGAGCAGCACGCTGTGGGCGCAGGTGAACCGCTGAGGATGCCGACCCCATGAGCGCACTGCGCATCAGCACCGACCCGGCCGAACTCGACCTGGCGCTGGTCCACCGTTTCCTGAGCACCGAGGCCTACTGGAGCCGCGGCATCCCGGAGGCGACTGTGGCCCGCGCCCTGGCGAATTCGCTGTGCTTCGGCGCCTACCTCGACGGCGTGGGGCAGGTCGGCTTCGCGCGGGTGGTGACCGACCAGGCCACCTTCGGCTACCTCGCCGATGTCTTCGTGCTGCCGGAACACCGGAGCCGGGGCTACGCGAAGCAACTCGTCGCGGCAGTGATGGCCGACCCGCGCCTGCAGGGCCTGCGACGGGTCACGCTGGCCACGGCGGACGCGCATGCGCTGTACGCGGGGTTCGGTTTCCATGCGCCGGCGCGACCCGAGGTGCTGATGGAAATCCACCGCCCCGACGTCTACACCTGCGGGGAGGCCTCGTGAGCAACGACCTGGAAGGCCTGCTGCGCCACCTCGAGGCGCTGGTCGCGTTCGACACCCGCAACCCGCCGCGGCTGATCGGCACCGGCGGGATCTTCGATTACCTGCGCGCGCACCTGCCGGGCTTCCGCATTGAGGTCAGCGACCACGGCGAAGGCGCGGTGTCCCTGTTCGCGGTGCGCGGCAACCCCGGGCGCGTGTTCAACGTGCACCTGGACACCGTGCCCTCGTCCGAGGCGTGGAGCGCCGACCCGCATGTACTGCGCATCGACGGCGACCGCGCGATCGGCCTCGGCGCCTGCGACATCAAGGGCGCCGCCGCCGGCCTGCTGGTGGCCGCGAATGCCACCACGGGCGATGCCGCGTTCCTGTTCTCCAGCGACGAGGAAGCCAACGATCCCCGCTGCATCGCCGCCTTCCTCGCCCGCGAGCACGGCTTCACCGAGGCGATCATCGCCGAACCCACCCGCTGCGAGGCGGTGCTGGCGCATCGCGGCATCAGCTCGGTGCTGCTGCGCCTCAAGGGCGAGGCCGGTCACGCATCCGGCGCCAACGCGCTGGCCGCGAATGCGCTGCACCACGCGATGCGCTGGGGCGGCCATGCGCTGGACCTGGTCGACGCCGAGGCGAACGCGCGCTTCGGTGGCCTCACCGGCCTGCGCTTCAACATCGGCAAGGTCGAGGGCGGGATCAAGGCCAACGTGATCGCGCCCAGCGCCGAGCTGCGCTTCGGCTTCCGACCGCTGCCCTCGCATGACGTCCAGCAACTACATGCGCGGTTCCGGGGGTGCGCCGCGCCGGCCGCGCTGGCGCATTACGAAGAGACCTTCCGTGGCCCGTCGCTGCCCGCCGGCGACACCGCGACGGCGGAGGAGCGCAGGCTGGCCGCGCGCGACCTGGCCGACGGGCTGGGCCTGCCGATCGGCAACGCCGTCGACTTCTGGACCGAGGCCTCGCTGTTCTCGCAGGCCGGCCTGACCGCCTTCGTGTACGGCCCGGGCGACATCGCCCAGGCCCACACCGCCGACGAATGGGTGGCGCTGGAGCAGTTGCAGCGCTACGCCGACGCCGTCACCCGCATCCTGGGAACCTGACCTGCCGTGACCCCGATCCTCACCCCGCAAGCCGTGCACGACCCGCAGACGCGGCAGACCATCGTCCGCCTGCTGTCCAGCATGGGCAGCGCCAAGGAAATCAGCCAATACCTGAAGCGCTTCTCGCAGCTCGACGCGGCGCGCTTCGCCGTGGTCAAGGTCGGCGGCGCGGTGCTGCGCGACGACCTCGACGCACTGGTGTCGTCGCTGGCGTTCCTGCAGGACGTCGGCCTGACCCCGATCGTCATCCATGGCGCCGGCCCGCAGCTGGATGCCGAGCTGGCCGCCGCCGGCATCGAGAAGCAGACCATCGACGGCCTGCGCGTGACCTCGCCGGAGGCGCTGGCGATCGTGCGCCGGGTATTTCATGCGCAGAACCTCAAGCTGGTGGAAGCGCTGCAGGCAAGCGATGCGCGCGCCACCAGCATCGTCTCCGGCGTGTTCGAAGCCGACTACCTCGACCGCGCCCGCTACGGCCTGGTCGGCGAGGTCAAGCGGGTCGACCTCGCGCCGATCCAGGCCAGCCTGCAGGCGGGCTCGATCCCGGTGATCGCCTCGCTGGGCGAGACCGTCGGCGGGCAGATCCTCAACGTCAACGCCGACTTCGCCGCCAACGAGCTGGTGCAGGTGCTGCAGCCGTACAAGATCGTGTTCCTGACCGGGACCGGCGGCCTGCTGGACGCGGACGGCAAGGTGATCGACTCGATCAACCTGTCCACCGAGTACGCGCACCTCATGCAGCAGCCATGGATCGAGGGCGGCATGCGGGTGAAGATCGAGCAGATCAAGGACCTGCTGGACGGGCTGCCGCTGGCCTCGTCGGTGTCGATCACCCGGCCCGCCGAGCTGGCGAAGGAGTTGTTCACCCACAAGGGCTCCGGCACCCTGGTGCGCCGCGGCGAGCGCGTGCTGCAGGGCAATGCGTGGGCCGACTTCGACCTGCCGCGGTTGCGCGGGCTGATCGAGTCCGCATTCGGGCGCAAGCTGCTGCCGGACTACTTCGAGACCACCGTGCTGCATCGCGCCTACGTCAGCGAGAACTACCGCGCGGCGGTGATCCTCACCCGCGAGGATGCCGGCACCTACCTCGACAAGTTCGCGGTGCTCGACGATGCGCAGGGCGAAGGCCTGGGCCGCGCGGTCTGGCTGGTGATGCGCGAGCAGAATCCGACCTTGTTCTGGCGCTCGCGCCACGGCAACCCGGTCAACGGGTTCTACGACGCCGAGTCCGACGGCTGCATCAAGCAGGCCAGGTGGAAGACGTACTGGTACGGCCCGGCGGGCTTCGACCTGATCGAACGCTACGTGCACACCTGCGCCATGCGCCCGGCCACGCTGGAGGACGTTCCCATGGAGGGCGGGGCATGAGCGTGTTGCGCGTCGGCATCGTCGGCGCCCGCGGCCATGTCGGCGCGGAGCTGATCCGCCTGCTCGCCGGGCACCCCGCGTTCGAGCTGGCCTACGTCACCTCGCGCGAGCGCGCCGGGCAGCCGCTGGCCGCGCACGTGGACGGCTATGCCGGCGACCTGCACTACAGTTCGCCCGCCTACGAGGACCTGCCGGACCTCGGCGCCGACGCGGTGGTGCTGGCTCTGCCCAATGGCAAGGCGGGGCACATCGTCGGCCAGTTCGACGCGGCCGGAGCCGATGCGGTCCTGCTGGACCTGTCGGCCGACTACCGCTTCGATCCGTCCTGGTACTACGGCTTGCCGGAGCTGACCCGCGCGCGTTACGAGGGCCAGCGCCGGATCAGCAATCCCGGCTGCTATGCCACCGCGATGCAGCTGGCGATCGCGCCGATGCGCAGCGTGCTCGAGGGCCCGGTGCAGTGCTTCGGCGTGTCCGGCTATTCCGGCGCGGGCACCACGCCGAGCGACAAGAACGACGTCGCGCTGTTGCGCGACAACCTGATGCCGTACGCGCTGACCGGGCACGTGCACGAGCGCGAGGTCGCGGCGCAGCTGGGGCACCCGATCGAGTTCATGCCGCACGTGGCGCCGCATTTCCGCGGCCTGACCATCACCGCCAACCTGCACCTGTCGATCGCGTTCGATCGCGACGAGGTGCTGGCGCGCTACCACCACCGCTACGGCGGCGAGCCGCTGGTCAAGCTGCAGGACGAGGCACCGTGGGTGAGCCGGATCGCCGGCGCGCACCACGTCGCGCTGGGCGGATTCGCCCTGTCGGGCGACGGCCGGCGGCTGGTCGTCGTCGCCACCGAGGACAACCTGCTCAAGGGCGCGGCGACCCAGGCGCTGCAGAACCTCAACCTCGCATTCGGCCTCGACGAGGTCGCCGGGATTCCGCTGGAGGACGCGGCATGAGCGCATTGTTGTGGCAGAAGCCGGGCGTGGCCGTCGATGCCCGCATCCAGGCCTTCCTCGCCGGCGACGACGTGGTCCTCGACCGCGAATTCTTCCTGCACGACATCGCCGCGAGCGCGGCGCATGCCGAAGGCCTGCAGCGGATCGGCATCCTGTCCGCCGATGAGCTCGACGGGCTGAAGCGCGAACTCGCGGTGCTGGCCGACGACTTCCGCAGCGGCGCGTTCGTGCTCGATGACCGCTACGAGGACGGGCATTCGGCGATCGAAGCGCGCCTCACCGAACGCCTGGGCGATGCCGGCCGCAAGATCCACACCGGGCGGAGCCGCAACGACCAGGTGCTGGTCGCCACCCGGCTGTGGCTGAAGGAACAACTGGCGCGCGTGGCAGCGGTGTCGCGCGAGGTGGCGCGGATCGCACTCGGGCGCGCGTCCACCGAACGCGGCCTGCCGATCCCCGGCTATACCCACATCCAGCGTGCGGTGGTCTCGTCGGCGGGCATGTGGTGGGCGGGGTGGGCGGAAGCCTTCATCGACGATGCGATCCGCGCGATCGACACGCTCACGCTGGTCGATGCCAATCCGCTCGGCACCGCCGCCGGTTACGGCGTCAACCTGGCGCTGGATCGCGAGCACACCACCACGGCGCTCGGCTTCGCGCGGCTGCAGGTCTCGCCGGTCTACGCGCAGCTCTCGCGCGGCAAGTTCGAGCTGGCCGCGCTGGAGGCGCTGGGCAGCGCGACGCTGGACCTGCGCCGCCTGGCCTGGGACCTGTCGCTGTACACCAGCGCCGAGTTCGGCTTCGTCGCCCTGCCGGCGCAGTACACCACCGGCAGTTCGATCATGCCGAACAAGCGCAACCCCGACGTGATCGAACTGATGCGCGCCACCCACGCCAGCGTGGCCGCCGCGCGCACCGAGATCGAACAACTGCTGTCGCTGCCCTCGGGCTACCAGCGCGACCTGCAGGCGTCCAAGGGCGCGATCGTGCATGGCTTCGGCCGCGGCCTGGCCGCGCTGGAGCTGCTGCCCGACCTGCTCGCGAACCTGGAATGGCGCGAGGACCGCCTGCGCGCCGCGATCGACGCCGGCATGTACGCGACCGATGTCGCGGTCGAGGCCGCGATCGCCGGGGTGCCGTTCCGCGAGGCCTACAAGGCCGCCGCGGTCGCCGCCGATTCGGCCGGGCAGGGCAGGACGCCGGAAGGCTCGCTGGCCGCGCGCACCTCGCCCGGCGCCGCCGCCGACCTGCGGCTGGACGCGCTGCACGCGCGCCTGCAGGCGCTGGGCTGAGCGATGGCCGCCTTCACGCCGCAAGCGCTCCCGGCGTGGCGACGCGCGGTGCTGAAGGTGGGCAGCAGCCTGCTCGCCGGCAGTGGCGGGCTCGACCCCGTGCATGCGCGCGAGCTCGCCGCCTTCATCGCGGCGGCGCGCGCGCAGGGCCGCGAGGTGGTGCTGGTCTCGTCGGGTGCGGTCGCGGCGGGGCGGGGGCGGATCGGCGCGGCGGGCAACGGCATCGTCCAGCGCCAGGCGCTGGCTGCGCTGGGCCAGGCCTCGCTGATGGGCTTCTGGCAGTCGTTGTCCGACGTGCCCGTGGCGCAGGTGTTGCTGACGCATGACGACCTGCGCAACCGCCGCCGCTACCTCAACGCGCGCACTGCGCTGCAGGCACTGCTGCAGCTCGGCGCGCTGCCGGTGGTGAACGAGAACGACACCGTCGCGGTGGACGAACTCAAGCTGGGCGACAACGACAACCTCGCCGCCGCGGTCGCCTCGCTGGTCGAGGCCGACCTGCTGCTGATCGCCACCGACATCGGCGGGCTGTACACCGGCAATCCGGCGCGCAATCCCGCCGCCCGTCCGGTACTGCGGGTCGAGCGCGTCACCGCGCACACGTTTTCGATGGCGGGGAGCGCAAGCGCGCTCGGCACCGGCGGCATGCGCACCAAGCTGGAAGCGGCGGCCAAGGCCGCGGCCGCCGGCATCCCCACCGCGCTGTTCTGTGGGCGCGATGCCGGTACCGTGGCCGCGTTGGCGGGCGATGTGCTGCACGGCACGCTGGTCGCCGCGCAGGGCAACCGGATCAACGCGCGCAAGCAATGGCTGCGGCATGCGCCCGTCGCCGGCGTGCTGGAGGTCGATGCCGGTGCGCGCGCTGCCTTGCAGCGCGGGGCGTCGCTGCTGCCCGGCGGGCTGCGCAAGGTGGCCGGCGACTTCCGCCGCGGCGACGTCATCGAGGTCGTCGGCGAGGACGGCCAGCCGCTGGCGCGCGGGCAGGCGCAGTACAACGCGGTCGAGGCGGCGCGCATCGCCGGTCGCCACAGCCGCGACATCGAACCCATCCTCGGCTTCCGCTACGACGAAGCCATGGTCCACCGCGACGACCTGGTCCTGCTGGACGGCGTCGCCAACCCGACGGAGGCGACGGCATGACCGGTTACGTGCGTGGACTGGCGCTTGCCGCGCGGCAGGCGCAGGCGGCGATCGCGGCTGCAGATGCGGCGACCCGGCGCCGGCTGCTGGAGACCATGGCCGACCAGCTGCTGGCCGGCGAGGCGGCGATCCTGGCGGCGAATGCCGACGATCTCGCCAAGGCTGCGGCACACGGTGCGGGAAAGGCCACGCTGGATCGGTTGGCGTTGGATCCGGCGCGCGTGCGCGGGATGGCCGAGGCCCTACGCGAGGTGGCGGCGCAGGCCGATCCGCTGGGCGAGGTGACCCGCCGCGAGACGCGTCCGAACGGCCTGGTGGTCGAGCGCCAGCGCATCCCGCTGGGGCTGGTCGCGATGATCTACGAAGCGCGCCCGAACGTGACCGCGGAAGCCGCGGCGCTGTGCCTGAAGGCCGGCAACGCGGTGCTGCTGCGCGGCGGGTCCGAGGCCGCGGCCAGCAATGCCGCGATCGCCGCCTGCCTGCATGCCGCCCTGCGCGAGGCCGGCCTGCCGGAAGCGGCGGTATCGCTGGTCGCCGACCCGGCCCGCGAGCACGTACTCGAGTTGTTGCAGCTGGCCGACCTGGTCGACCTGGCAATCCCGCGCGGCGGCGAGAGCCTGATCCGCTTCGTCGCCGAGCATGCGCGGGTGCCGGTGATCAAGCACTACAAGGGCGTCTGCCACCTGTACGTGGACCGCGACGCCGATGTTGCGCTGGCGCTGGACCTGCTGGTGGACGGCAAGGTCTCGCGCCCCGGGGTCTGCAACGCGCTGGAAACCCTGCTGGTCCATCGCGACATCGCGCCGGCGTTCCTGCCGCACGCCCTGCAGCGGCTGCAGGCGCACGGCGTCGAGGTGCGCGGCGATGCCGCCACCCGCGCCTTCGATCCCGCCCTGGCGCCCGCCACCGAGGCCGACTACGCCGCCGAATTCCTCGACCTGGTGATCGCGGTGAAGGTGGTCGACGACCTGTCCGCCGCGCTGGCGCACATCGCCCGCCATGGCTCCGACCACACCGAGGCGATCGCCACCAGCGACCCCGACGCCGCGGAGGCCTTCGTCCGCGGCACGCGCAGTTCGGCGGTGATGGTCAACGCGTCCAGCCGCTTCAACGACGGCGGCCAGCTCGGGCTGGGCGCGGAGATCGGGATCTCCACCACCCGCCTGCATGCCTACGGCCCGATGGGCGTCGAGGCGCTCACCATCGAACGCTTCGTGGTGCGTGGCGAGGGCCAGGTGCGGCATCCGGTTGGCTGAACGCGCGGCGCACGCCGGATGACGGGCCGACCGGCCAGCGATCCATAGCCAATAAGTCCTATGCCTTACCGCGAATAGGCTAGGCGGGGGAGGCTTCCTAGACTGCGACGCACTGCACGCAGGCCCGTCCTGCATTGGGAGTGCCCGCATGTCGCGCACCGCGCCATCCTTCGCCCGCCCGTTGGCGATCCTGCTTGCCTTGTCCTTGGCGTCGGCACCTGCCTTCGCTTCCTGCGCCCCCGATGCCGGCACGCGTGGGCAGGACGCCCCGCCGCCGGTCGCACAGGCATCCGTGGCTCCCGTCGCGCCCGCGGAGGCGCCGGCTGCCATCGGCGACGACGATCGCGCCGCGCTGGCGGCGCTCGGTCGTCTGGAGGATGCCGATACCGCGCTGTCCCTCGCGGCTGAAGGCGCGGCGCTGTACGAGCGCGAAGCGGTGAAGCTGGACGGCTATGCCTATTGCAGCCAGGCGGTCGAACTGGCCGAGAAGGGCGAGTTCCGCGAGAGCGCCCGCGCCGCGAGCAAGGCCCTGCACGTGGCCCTGCAGAGCGGCAACACCGACTTGCTGGGCAAGGCCTACCGCGACCTCGCGATCGCCTTCAACTACGCCGGCCAGCTGGAGCGCGCGGAGCAGTTCGCCACGCTCGCATTGAAGTACCCGGGCGTGGATCCGACCCAGGTCAACGGACCGGCACGCAAGGTCATCGGCGACGTGCGGACGCGCCAGCGGCGTTTCGACGAGGCCATCGCCAGCTACGAGCAGGCCGCCACCGAGAGCTCCGCGCGGTTCCGCCCGCTGGTGGACGCGTCGCTGGCAAATGCGCTGATCCTGTCGGGCGACCTGCCGCGCGCGCGCGCCACCCTCGACGGCCTCGCGCAGCCCGCCGAAGCCCGCCAGCGCGCGCAACTGCAACGGACGCGGGGCCGCCTGTTGTTGGCCGAGGGAAAGCCGGCCGAGGCGCTGGCGCTTTACCAGGCATTGGCCGATGCGCCCGCCGACGGCGACGAGACGTTCTACCGCGCGTGGGCGCTGGACGGCATCTCCAAGAGCCAGGCCGCGCTGGGCCAGGATGCCGAGGCCGCGCGTGCGCTGGACGAGGCGATCGATACCTTCGACCGCGCCCGCGCGCAGTTCCGCAGCGACGAATTCAAGATGGGCCTGTTCTCCGACCTGCAGGCGGTATTCGAGCGGGCGATCGTGTTGCACGACAAGCTCGGCCAGCCGGCCCGCGCGTTCGACATCAGCGAGCGCAGCCGCGCGCGTGCGCTGCTCGACGCAGTGGCGGGGCGCGCCGAACTAAAGGGCGACAGCGGGGCGGCGATGGACGCGGCGCAGCTGCAGGCCATGCTCGCGCCGGACGAGGTGGTGGTGGCCTACCACACGCTGCCCGACCGCCTGGTCGCCTGGGTGCTGTCGCGCGATGGCGTGCGCGAGGCGAAGTTCCCGCTGGCGCTGCCCCGTGCCGACCTGGGCCGGCTTGTCGATGCCTACCGCGACGCGTTGATCAAGCTGAATCCGAAGGCCGCGGGCATCGGCGACCAGATTGGACAGCTGCTGCTGGCGCCGCTCGGGATCGCGCCCGGCAAGCGCGTGGTGATCGTGCCGCACGGGCCGCTGCACTACCTGCCGTTCCAGGCGCTGCGGCTCGACGGGCAGTACCTGATCGAGCGCAACCCGATCTCGATCGCGCCGTCGATCAGCATCGCCGCGCGCCTGGCCCAGCGCACCCCGACCGCGCGCGCGGAGCTGCTGGCCTTCGGCAACCCGACCATCTCGCCCGACGTGGCCGATCCGCTGCCCGGCGCCGAACGTGAAGTCCAGGCGCTGGCCGCGCAGTTCCCGGGGGCGACGCTGTACTTCAACGCCGAGGCGAACAAGACCAACTTCGCCGCTGCCGCTCCGAAGGCGCGCCTGGTGCACGTCGCCGCGCACGCCATGGCCGACACCCTGGACCCGCTGCATTCGAAGGTGCTGCTGGCGGACGAGGACGGCAAGCCGAACTACCTCGAGGCCAAGGACGTGATCGGCATGGACCTCGGCAACGTCGCGATGCTGGCCCTCTCCGCCTGCGAATCCGGGCTCGGCCGGGTGGACAACGGCGACGAGGTGCTGGGGTTCACCCGCTCCTTCCTGTCGGCCGGTACCTCCACGCTGCTGGCTTCGCTGTGGCCGGTGTCCGACGCCGCCACCGAGAAGCTGATGACCACGTTATATGCCGACCTGGCCAAGGGCGTGGTCGTGCAGGACGCGATGCGCGACGCGCAGCGCGCGGTGATGGCCGATCCGCAGACCGCGCATCCGTTCTATTGGGCGCCGTTCAACCTGATCGGCAACTGGCGACTCACGGTGGGCCAATGAACCAGGGAACCCGAGCGATGAACTTCCAGTCCCGCCACCGTCCGCCCCGTCCGCGCCACCTCGCGGGTGCGTTGTGGCTCACGCTCGCGTCGTTCGCGCAAGCCGCCGAGCCCGCAAGCCAGGAGGCGACCCCTTCATCGGCGGCCGGTCCGCAGCAGGCGCAGGCCTTGCCCGAACCGCAGATGGCCGCGCAGCCGAGCTTCGTCCTGCAGGGCGTGGAATTCGTGGGTGCCAGCGGCATCCCGGAGGCCGAACTGCAGGGTGTGGTCGCCGACCGCATCGGCGCCAGCGTGAGCTTCGCCGACCTCGAGCAGCTTGCCGCCAGGGTCGCCGCGCACTACCACCAGCGCGGGTTCCCGCTCGTGCAGGCGTACGTGCCGGTGCAGGAAGTGGTGGATGGGCGCGTGCGGATCATGGTCAGCGAAAGCGTCCTCGGCAACGTCGCCATCGACATGGCCGATGGCACGCCGCTGCAGCGCGAGCGGGTCGCGCGCACGCTGGCGGTGCTGGAGGCGGGGAAGCCGCTGAATGGGCCGCGCTACGAGCGCGCGATGCTGCTGCTGTCGGACCTGCCGGGGATCAAGCCGCAGTCCGCGATTTCCGCCGGCGCCACTGCCGGCACCACCGACTTGTTGGTCAAGGTGGGGTCGCGCGATCGCCTGCAGTTCGGCCTCGAGCTGGACAACCACGGCACCCGCGACTCCGGCCGCCTGCGCGCCACCGGGAGCATGCGCTGGGCCAGCCCGTTCGAGCGCGGCGACAACCTCGACCTGCGCTTGATGCTGGCGCAGGGCATGCACACCGCGTTCGGGCGCCTGTCCTACGAGACGCCCGTCGGCTATGGCGGGCTGCGCATCGGTGGCGGCCTGGCGCGGGTGCAGTACGAGCTCGGCGGACCGTTCGCGCCGCTGGAGCCGACCGGCGTCGGCGATGTCGCCGATCTCTCCTTCAGCTATCCCATCGTGCGCCAGCGCGCGATGAACCTGTTCGTGCGCGGGATGCTGGACAACAAGGACCTCATCGACCGCTTCGAGGCGGTCGGCTTCGAGACCCGCAAGCGCATCCGCGGCGGCGGCATCGGCCTGTCGATGGAGCGCCGCGATGGCGTCCTCGGTGGTGGCTACACGAGCGCGAACGCGATGCTCTACCACGGCAACCTCGACATCCGCGACGCGACCAGCGAGGCCTTCGACCAGCCGCCGTTCGGCTACGGCACAGAGGGCAGCTTCGGCAAGTTCACCCTGCAACTCGCCCGCCTGCAGGCGGTCACGCCCAAGGTCAGCGTGTACCTGGGCGGAGGCCTGCAGCGCGCCAGCAAGAACCTCGATGCCTACGAAAAGCTGTCGCTGGGCGGGCCGAAGGCGGTGCGGGCGTACGCGGTGGGCGAAGTGCTGGTGGACGATGGCTGGATGGCCACTGCCGAATTGCGCGTCGCGCCCACCCCGGAGGCGACGGTATTCGCGTTCTTCGATGCCGCGCGCGGCGACTTCTTCCACGACCCGCGTCCGTTCGACCTGGTCACGTCGCGCAGCCTGCGCGGTCACGGACTCGGCCTGAACTGGAGCCGCCCGGGGAAGACCAGCGTCAACCTCACCGTGGCCTGGCGCGACACCGGCCCCGGCCTCACCGATGGCGGCGACCGCAACCCACGTCTGTTCTGGTCGATCCAGAAGGCCTTCTGAAGGAGCACCACCATGCGCACCAAGCACAGCATCCAGCAGGCTCGCCCGATGCGCCGGCGCAGGCTGGCGCTTGCCTTGTTGGCGGCGATCGCCGCGCCGGCGGCCATGGCGCAAAGCCTGCCCTATGGCGGCAACGTGGTGTCCGGTGGCGCCACCATCGGCTATTCCGGGACCACGGCGACGGTGAACCAGTCCACCCAGGGCGCGATCATCAACTGGAACAACTTCAACGTCGGCGCGGGCTATGGCGTCACCTTCAACCAGCCCAACGCGAGCGCGGTGATCCTCAACCGGGTGATCGGCAACGGCTACGGGATCAGCCCGACGACCATCGATGGCGCGCTCACCGCGAACGGCCATGTCTTCATCGTCAACAGCGCGGGCATCACCTTCGGCAGCGGTGCGCAGGTGAACGTGGGCGGGCTGGTGGCTTCGACGCTGGCGATCAGCGATGCCGACTTCCTCGACGGCCTCGCCACGGGACGCTATCGCTTCGACGGCGCCACCGGTGCGTCCCAGGTGCGCAACGACGCCGACCTGCAGGCGGGGGCCGGTGGCGTCGCGCTGGTGGGGCCGGTCGTGATCAACAGTGGCGCGATCGTCACCGATGGCGGCAGCATCGGGGTCGGCGCAGGCACGTCGGTCACCCTCGATTTCGTGGGCGATGGGCTGACCCAGGTCACCATCGACCTCCCGCCGACGGTCGATTCCGGGATCGTCCAGGACCGCTTCGGGTCGATGACCGCGGATGGCGGTCGGATCCTCCTGCGGACCGCGACGACCGCTGGCGGCACCGGTGGCGCGATCTATGCCTCGGGCCTGCTGCGGGCGCAGACGATGAATAACATCGCGGGCCGGATCGAGCTGACGTCGGCCGGCGGGACCGTGATGCTGGGCGCGCCGGGGGTGTTCTCGGACGCCAATTCCCCGTTCACTGCCGGCACCATCGACGTCACCGGCGCGGGCAGCCAGTCGGGTGGCAGCGTGTTGTTGCAGGGCGCGGCCGTGACGCTTGTGAACGAGGACGACGACCCGGTCGATCCGATCGACCCCGCGTCGCCGGGCAGCCTGATCGATGCCTCGGGTGGCGGTGGCGGCGGACAGGTCGAGATCCTCGCCGGCGGTGCCGCACTGCTGCTGGCGAACGCGCAGGTGCGGGCGGACGCCCTGGTTTCCGGCGATGGCGGCAGTGTCCGCATCAGCGCCGGCGCCACCGCGCTGGCGGGCGGCACGCTGGTCAGCGCGAACGCCCAGTCAGGCGCCGGTGGCAGCGTGGATATCGGTGGCGACGCGGGCCTGCTCGCGTACGGCGCGCTTTCCGCACGGGGCGCCACCGCGGGTGGCGACATCACCACCTACAGCGGCGGCGATTTCGACCTCCGCGGCTTGCAGGTCGACGCCGGAGGCGGCGCGCCGGGCACCTGGACCCTGTGGGCCCCCAACATCCGGGTGGTGGACGGCGCGGCGCTCGGTTCGCTATCGACCGCAATCGGGGGCAACGATGTACAGGACGCGGAGATCAACACCGCACTCGCGAACGGCACCAGCGTCACGCTGCGCGCGGGGACCTCGCCGAGCGACGCCGGCGACATCGGCTTCGATGCCGGCGTCGCCATCGCCTCCATGGCCGGGAGCCTGGCGTTCCGCGCCGACGCGCAGGGCGGCATCTACGGCGACGACTTCAGCATCATCGCGGCCGGCGGCTCCCTGTCGATGGATTTCAACGCCGATGCTTCGGGCGCCAATACCGGCTTCGCCGGCATCGCCTTGTCCGGCGCCACGCTCGACAGCAACGGCGGTGCCATCCTGATGTACGGCCAATCGGATCCGCTGTCCGGCCTGGCCAGCAACTACAACAGCGGTATTTCATTGATCGGCAGCAGCATCCGCACGGGCGGCGGCGAGCTGGTGCTGCGCGGCGCGACCACGGCGGCGGATGCCGGCAGCGACGACGCCGGCGTGGTGCTGGATGGAACGACCGTCGATACCGGCGGTGGCGCGGTGGCCTTGCATGGGCGAGGGACGGACTTCACCGGCGGCGTGGTCCTGCGCGGCAGCAGCATCGCCAGCGGGGGCGGCCGGATCGACGTGGCCGGCAGCAGCGATGGCGACGGTGCGGGCATCGAGCTCGATGGCGGTTCCAGCATCACCGCCGGCAGCGGCCTGGTGGTGTTGCGCGCAGGCAACGCCGGCGCCAGCGACGCGATCCGCCTCGCCGGCACCGTGTCCAGCGGCACGGCCGTCAACCTGCGGCCGGGCGGGGTGGATGCCGATGGCGCGGCAACCGATTTCACCGGCGAGGCGATCCTGCTGGGCACGACGGGCAACGGATTCGCGCTCGACGGCGGCGAGTTGGCGCGGATTTCAGCGCCCCGGCTGGTCGTCGGCAGCAGCCTGCATGCAGGCGCGATCCAGGTGCTCGGCGCGATCGCGCGCACGGGCGACCTGACCCTGCAGAACGATGGCGGCAGCGGCGGCATCCAGGTGCAGGCGGCGCTCGATGTCGGGAACGGCACGCTCGCCTTGTCCACCGGCGGCTCGATCACCCAGTCGGCGACCGGCGCGATCACCGCGCACAGCCTGCTGGCCCGCGCCGACGGCGATGTGTTGCTGGCCGCTGCGCAGAACAACGTCGCCGCGACCACGCTCGCCGGCAACGCCGGCGGTGACTTCGAGTACCAGGACGTGGATGCGCTGGCGATCGGCAACGTCACCGCGACCGGCTTCGATGCCGGCAGCGGGACGCTGGCTTCGATCGGCGCCAGCGGCATCCAGGCGGGGGGCGACGTCTTCGTGCGCAACCTGCAGGGCGACCTGGTGCTCGGCGCGGACGTGTCCGGCACCAACATCGACCTGGTGATCGCCAACACCTTGCAGAACACGGCGGGCGCCAGCCTGCTCGCCTCCGGCGACTGGCGCGTGTGGGCGAGCACGTGGGTGGGCGAAAGCCGTGGCGGACTCGCCGGCAATGGCGCGCTGCCGAACCTCTACGGCTGCCAGTTCCAGGGCGCCTGCGGGGTGAGCGTGCCCGGCGCGAGCGACCATTTCATCTACGTGCAGCAGCCCGTCGCGGTCATCACCTTCGATGATGCCACCCGCGAATATGGCCTGCCGAACCCGCTCTTCACCTTCAGCGTGAGCGGCGCGATCCTCGGCGATACCGCGGCCAACGTCGCCAGCGGCAGCGCCACGAGCCCCGCGACGGTCGGCAGCGATGTCGGGGCCTACCCGATCTCCGGGAGCTTCACCTCGGCCGCGGGCTACCAGTTGCAGTTCGTGCCCGGCACGTTGCGGATCACCCCGGCCACCCTGGTGTTCACCGCGGACCCGTTCGTGCGCTACCTGGGTACGCCGAATCCATTGTTCACCGGCACCGTCACCGGCTTCCGCAACGGCGACACGGTGGAGAGCGTCTTCGGCACCACGCCGGTCTGGTCGAGCCCGGCCGGCATCCTGTCGCCGATCGGCTACTACCCGGTAAACGGCGGCACCAGCGCGAAGAACTACGTTTTCGTGCAGGCGCCGGGCAACGCGACCGCGCTGCAGGTGATCCCGTTGCCGCAGCTGTCGTCGACACCGACCGACCTCATCAGCGACCCCGTGAACACCTACCTGTACGATCGCAACATCGCGGGCGCGCCGGTCTGCGCCGTGAACGCCACCCTCGACGACCAGGCCCTGGCCGCGAGCGGTGACGCGTTGTCGACCGAGTGGTCGAAGGTCCGCTCGCGCCCCAACCTGGTCAATTGCTTCGACGCGGAACGTCGCAGCGGCTGCAGCGACTTCTGAGGCGGTCACCTCCCTGCATCGCCGGGCTCAGGCGGCGTCGCGCGCCGTGTTGAGGCCGCTGCGGGTCGCCAGCAAGGCCCGCAGTTTCGCAGGGGCGGCCGGCAGCAGCATGGCATGCGCGTGCAAGCGGCTGGCGTTGTCCAGCAGGGCGCGGTCGGCGCGGGGGCACAGGATGATCCGGGTGGCCTGCGGGCGACGCTCGGCGGCCCGCGCCACCGCGGCCCAGGCCGGATCGTCGGCGCCGTCCACGGTGCACAGCAGGGCGTCGTGGCTGCCGCCGGTGCCGTCGAGCGCGGCCAATGCGCGCGCGGCATCCTCCGCCGGTTCGGGCGCATAGCCCCAGGACGCCAACATCGCCGCCAGCGCGTCACGGCGCGCCGGGTCGCGGTCCAGCAGCAACGCGCGGGGCGGCCGGCGTGCCGCCGAGGCACGCGGCAGGTCGAGCCAGAAGCAACTGCCGCCGTGCAATCGCGAGCGCAACTCCACCCGCGTGCCCAGCAAGGCGGCCAGCCGCGAGACGATCGAGAGCCCCAGGCCGAAACCGTTGCGCGCATCGCGTTCGGGGTTGCCGACCTGGAAGAATTCATCGAACAGGCGCGGTTGGTGCACCGGTGCGATGCCGATGCCGTTGTCGCGGACCTCGATGCGGACATGGTCGCCGCGCCGGCGCGCGGCGACCAGCACGCGGCCGCCGCGCGGCGTGGCCTTGATGGCGTTGTCGACTAATCGGCCCAGCAGGCTGGCGAGCATCCCCGGATCGCTGAAGACGGCCAATTCACCCGCGTGCCAATGCAATGCGACGCCGGCCGCCCCTGCCTGGGTGGACTGGAGCGCCGACAGTTCGGTGAACAGGCCGGCCAGCGCGCAGGGTCCTGCATGCGCCTGCAGGGTGCCGGCATCGAACTGCGACAGCAGCAGCAGGCCATCGAGCACCTCGGTGATGGTGCGCATGCCCGCCTGCAGTTGCGCGAGCTCGCGCCCTGCGCCGGTGGGCGCGGCGCGCTGCAGCTTTTCCAGCGCCAGGTCCATCGCTTGCAGCGGTTGCCGCAGGTCGTGACCGGTGGCGGCCAGCAGGCGATCCTTGGCGCGGACCGCGCCGTCGGATTGCTGCATCAACCGGACCATTTCGGCGGCCATCTGCCGGCGCTGTTGCGCAGCGTCCTCGAGGGCGGCCTTCAGTCCCTCGATTTCACGCAGGAACGCGAGGTACAGCGGCGCAAGCGCGTCGTCCACCTCGGTGGGGATGGCGCCTGCCTCGATCGCGGCAGCGGCCGCGCGTGCGTCGCCCCGGATGCGGCGGAGGATCCAGGCGCGCGCAGCCGCGGCGCCCAGCACGCCCGCGCCGACTGCCGCGCCCGATGCCAGCAGCCAGGGCTGCAACGCATCCATGAGACCTCCGACCTGTGTCCGCCGAGCGTAGGCCGCGGCCCACCCGCGGGCGATATCCCATCGGCGCTAGCGCTGCCGTGATCCGGGCGCGCGATCTAGGCCGAACGGCGTATCGAATTCGCTCCCGACGCGGCGCAGACTCGCTGGGCAAGGATCGACTGCGTGCGGCCGCGCGTGATTGCCACGCCTGGGCGCGCAATCGCCCCCGGTTCCCTTCCACGACGAGGACACCCATGAACACGACCAAGATGCTCCGCCCGTTGCTGGCCATCGCGATGCTCGCGGGCAGCGGGATCGCCTGCGCGCAGGACGCGCAGCCGGCGCAGGATCCGCCTTCGGTGGATTCGATCATCAACAGCCTCAAGGCGGATCCCGCCACGGAAGGCCCGGGCCAGACCCGTGCACTGCGCCCGGGCGCGGCGTCGATGTCGACCGCGCCGGCGCCTGCACCCGCGGCCAAGCCCAAGCCCGCCTCGATCAACATGCAGATCAACTTCGAATACAACTCGGCGGAGATCGCCGGCAGTTCGACCAAGACCATGGCCACGCTGGCGAAGGCGCTGGCCTCGCCGCAGCTCGAGGGGCGCCGCTTCACCGTGGTCGGCCATACCGATGCCAGCGGTTCGGCGTCGTACAACAAGGCGTTGTCCGACCGCCGCGCCGCGGCCGTGCGACGCTACCTGATCGACAGCGGCATCGATGCCGACCGCCTCCGCGCCGTCGGCAAGGGCGAGAGCGACCTGCTCAACAGCGGCGATCCGAATGCCGCCGAGAACCGCCGCGTCGAGATCCAGGCCACCGGCGGCTGAGCCGGGACGATGCCACTGCAGGTCGTCAATGGCGCGCAGCTGGTGTGCAGCTTCGGCATGGCGCCGTCCAGCCTGGTGGTGTTGCCCGCGAACCGCGTGTTGTCGGGCAACCAGCCGGCCGCGAACATCATGGACCACAAGCCGATGGTCAACATCATGCCGTTCGCGATGTGCATGAGCCTGGCCAATCCGCAGGTGGCGGCCGCGACTTCCGCCGCCAGTGGCGTGCTCACGCCGCAGCCTTGCATCCCGATGACCCAGACCCCGTGGGTGCCGGGCGCGCCCACCCTGTTGATCGGCAACATGCCGGCCGTCGACAACACCTGCACCTGCCAGTGCCTGTGGGCGGGCGTGGTCAGCGTCGTCAATCCGGGGCAGGTCACCGAACTGATCCCCTGATCCGCGGTCACTGAAGCGAAACGGGCGGCCTTGTGCCGCCCGTTGTCATGATGGCGCCACCCACGCGCCACGCCTGCTGCCTCCGCGCTTCGCCCGCGGATCGCACGTCAGCCCAGCATGCTGCCCGCGTTGCCGAGCGAGTTCGCGGCATTGCCCATCGCGCCCGCCGCGGCGGCCGTGGCGGATTGCGCGGCACCCACCGCACCCTGCGCGGCTTGCGCCGCCGCCGCCGAGGCATTCCCGATCGCCCCTTGGGCACTGGCGATCGCGCCCTGCGCGGCTTCGCCGGCAGTGGCGGCGGCCTGCTGCGCGGCCCCCTGGGCGGCATTCAAGGCGCCTTGCGCCGCCCCGTTGAGGGCCTGTTGCGCCTGCTGGGTGGCCTGGTTGGCCTGGGCCAGCCCTTGCTGCGCGGCCTGGTTGACCTGCTGCTGGGCCTGGGCGGCTGCCTGTTGCGCGCCCGCGATCGCCTGTTGCGCGGCATCGCCGGCTTGCTGCTGTGCGCCGTCGACCGCGGCCATGGCCTGGTCGATCGCACCTTGCGCCGCCTGTTGCGCCTGCTGCTTCATGCCGTTGACCGCGTCCTTGGCCTGCGCGATCGCGGCGCCCGCTTGGTCGCGGACGGCCTGCTGCGCCTGTTGCACGGCGTCCTTCGCGGTCCCCAAGGCCTGTTGGGCGGCGGCGTTCGCCGTGGCCTGGGCCTGGTCCAGCGCCTCCATCGCCTGGTCCATCGCGCCCAAGGCCTGGTCGGCCAGTGCGTCGGCCTGGTCGAGGGCGCCATTGGCCTGGTCGAGCAGCGGCCCGGCGACGTCGTTGAGCGCGCTCGCCGCGTTGCCGAGGGCGTTGTTCGCCTGCGCGGCACGCCGCGCGAGTTCGTCCTGCAGGGCGCGCACGTACGGGCAATCGGAGGCCGGGAAGTCGATCGGCAGGTTGGGGAAGCTGGAGGGCAGGGCATCGAGCAGGGACGCCACCTGGCCGAGCGCATCGCGCGCGTTGCCGAGCACGGCGTCGCGCGCGCGCTGCAGCGCGGCTGTGCTCGCATCGCGGAGCATCGCCTGCGCCTGGTCGATGGCCTGGTTGGCGGCGCCGAGCGCGTTGCCGATGCCGTCCTCCACCAGTGCCATCGCATTGTCGACCATGCCCATCGCGCGATCGATCGCGTCCTGCGCGGCCTGCTCGGCGGTGGCCATGGCGTTGTCCAGCGCCTGCGATGCGGTGTCGAGCGCGCCTTGCAGTGCACCCTGCGCCTGCTGCTGGGCCTGGTCGACGGCGGCCTGCGCCTGCGCCAGCGCGCCCTCGGCCGCGGCACCGGCCTGCCGGCTGGCGGCATCCAGCGCCTGGTTGGCCTGCGCCAGGGCACCCTGTGCCATGTCGTTGGCGGTGGCACGCGCGTTGTCCAGGGCCTGGTTGGCCTGCGCCAGCGCCCCTTGGGCGGCGGCACCCGCTTGCGCAGCGGCGGCCTGGGCGGCCTGTTGCGCCTGTGCGACCGCGCCATTCGCGGCGCCCGACGCCGCTGCGGCGGCATTGGAGACGGCCGTCTGGGCTTCGCCGATCGCACCCTGCGCGGCCTCGGCGGCACTGGCGGCGGCGGCGCTGGCCGCCTGTTGCGCCTGCTGCACGGCGTCGCCGGCGGCGGCGCCGATCCCGGACAGGCCTTCGGTGAGTCCTTCGAACATGGTCAACCTCCGGTGCCGCGCCGGTAGTCGGCGTATGCGGCCGCAGTCCACATCTCGATCATCAGCGCGCGATCCAGTTGCGGGCTGCCGCGGTCCGCGAGCACCCCGACGATGCTGGGATCGCCGGCCACCCGCGCGTTGCCGAACAGCATGCAGGCCACCGCATAGGCGGCGACCGCCCGCTGGCTCTTGAGCCCGGCCTTCCGGCAATGCGCGATCACCGCATCGAGTTCGGCATCCAGCTGGTCCAGGGGCAGCGGGGTGGCCCCCCCCAGGTGGCGGTTCAGGAAGTCGGCGAGGTTGTGGCGCAACTGCACCTCGCCGATGGCGGCCATCTGTTTGCGCTTGATCGCGAGCACGCGGGCCTCCTTCAGGCCACCGAGGCCAGCGGCAGGGCCTGGGGGTCGGCCATGCCGTCGCGGGCGAAGTAGAGTGCCGCGTCCGGCGCACGCGCCTCGACCCATGCGCCCTGGATGGGACCGAAGAACTCGCGTCGGGTCGGCGGGTCGAAGGTCGGGATCACCGTGCGGAACGCGCGGGGATCGTAGAAGCGGAACAACATCGCCTTGCCGTCCGCCGCGCGGACCCGCAGCACGCGGCGCAAGTGGGCGCGCACGCTGCGCAGGTCCTGGTCGGCGGCGGTCGCCAGCACGATGCCCCAGTGCCCGTTCCAGCCCTCGTGCAGGGCCATCCGCGTCGCGGCGCTCTGCGGCGCCAGCCGGACCAGCCACGGCGCGGCCGCGCTGAGCATCGGGTCCAGGCTGCCCTCGAACAGGCAGGCCGATTCCGGCGCCGCCTGGGCGAGCCGACCCGGCAGGCCGTCGATCATCGCCCCGTCCATGACCGCGTAGATCGCGCGCCCCGGCTGGGCGAACACCATCCTGTGCAGGGACTCGAAGTGGCCTTGCGGAATCACCGGGACTCGTCTCCACGCATGTGCAGCGGCATCCGGTCGGGCCGGGTGCCGGTCTGGTCCGGACGCGGTCCCCCCGGGCCGCGGCGGCGGGGGACAAGCGGCTTCGCCCCCGTGCACCCTTGTGTACGGAAAAATTGCACGCGACGGGTCATGCCATCAGCGCTTCGAGTGCGGCGCGCGCGGCTTCGCATTCGGCGCAGAATGGTTGGCCCGCCAGCGCGGCATTGCGCAGCGCTTGCGCCTGGAGCTGCTGGATCGGGTCGATGACGCTCCCGTCCTGGGTCGAATGTGTCCCGGCGGCGTTGACGATCATCGTGCCGATCGACGTGATCGCGGCCGATGGGGCGCCGCCGGAATTCTGCTTGATCATCGGGCCCACGACCGACACCCCGGATGGATCGATGACGATCCCGCTGGCGCCGACCTTGAGGCTGATCAGGCCGTTCGCCTCCATGACAAGCTGCGTGCCGCCATGGATGGCGATTTCCTGCTTGGAGGCGATCTCCATTTTCGCCTTGCTCAGCAGCTTGGCCTCGGATCCAGACTGGAACTCCAGCGGTCCGTCGACGACCGCCACGGTCATCTGGCCCTGCACCGCGATGCCCTGGTCGCCCTTGACGTGCAGGTGGTCGTTCGCCTCGATCGTGGTCTTGCGGTAGTCGCCGACCTTCAGGTCGAGGCTGCCGCCGATCTGGTGGTGCTCGTTCGCCTTGACTTGGACGTTCAGCGCCTTCTGCGCTTGCAGGAACACTTCCTCACTGCCCTTCTTGTCCTCGAAGCGCAGCTCGTTGGTGCCGCCGCCGCCCTTGGACGACAGCGTCTTGATGGTCGAACGGGTGGCATGCGCAGGCAGGTCGTAGGGCGGCTTGTTGATCCCGTTGTAGACGCAGCCGGTGACCAGCGGCTGGTCCGGGTCGCCCTCCAGGAAGTCGACCACGACTTCCATGCCGACCCGCGGGATGAACATCGTGCCGTAGCCGTTGCCTGCCCAGGCCTGGGCCACGCGCACCCAGCAAGAGCTGTGGTCGTCGTACTGGCCTTGGCGGTCCCAGTGGAACTGGACCTTGATCCGGCCATGCTGGTCGACGTGCAGCTCCTCGCCGGCGGGGCCGGTGACCAGTGCGGTCTGCGGCCCGCGCACCAGCCCTTTGGGCGTGCTCAACGGCGCCCGCCACGTCACCGCGTGCGGGTGCAGGGTGAATTCGTTGCCGTACTCGGCGGCACCGTCGTTGCCCAGGTTGTTGCGCCCGTGGTGCCAGACCGACAGCACCATGTACTCGATGTTGAACTCGTCGAAGGGATGGTCTTCGAGCGTGAAGGTATGGCCCGGGGCCAGCGTCCGCACCTGGCTGTCGCCGCGGAAGCGCATGTGGCCGGCTTCCTCGGCCTCCATCAGCACGCGCGAACGGTACTTGCCGACTTCCGGGTCGACGAAGGCCCCCGGGTAGCGGTAGCGCTCGAGGTCGCGGTCCGCGCCGATCGACAGCACCGTCGGGGTGTTCTCGCGCAGTAGCCGCTTGCGCTCGAAGTCCCAGTCGCCCAGCGTCACCTTGCGGGTGCGCATCTGCTGGTCGAGGGCCAGGGTGCGGATCGCGTCGTAGTCCTCCGCGGTGCCCTCGTGGTGGAAGGGCAGGGTGGACGGCTCGAGCGCCGGGTTGCCGCGGTTGTGGTCGGTGAACACCAGCAAATGCCGGCTTTCCTCCGCATCGTCGTGGCGGAAGTAGTAGTGGATGCCCTCGCGCTCGACCAGCCGGGAAATGAAGTCGAAGGTGGTCTCGTGGTACTGCGTGCAGTAGTCCAGCGCCGGGTGGTCCTCGTGGAGGTCGAAGCGGAAGTCGCTGTAGTCGAACTCCTCGAAGATCGCCTCGATGATCTCGCGCACCGTCTTGCCCTGGAAGATCCGGCAATCCTCGTGCTGGGTCATGAACCAGAACCAGGGGACGATGTCGCATTCGTAGGCGTACAGGTCCTCGCCCTCGGCCGAGGACGCGCGCCCGGTCCGCTGGAAGCGCGAGACCACGCCGTTCCAGTGGCGCTCGCCGCCCATGTGGCGGGTGTCCCAGGCTTCGATGCGGAGGATGGCGGGCTTGCCGATGATCCGCCGCGGGTCGATGTCGTCGCGGCTGGAGAGCAGGCGCAGGCGGAACTCGAACAACTGCGACATGGCCTCGTGCCCGGCCATCTCCGCGATCAACAGGTCGTCCTCCCCGTACTCGTGCAGGGTGAGGAAGTACATCCGGTTGCTGGTGGAAAGGCTGGGAGGCATGCGCGTGGCCGGTATCGGTGCCGGTGGTCGTATCCTCGCCGCTGCCGGCGCGGCGCGACATTCGCCCGAAGTGCTATCCGCGCGGGGAAGCGGATAGCGCGAAGGGCCTAGGCCGGGTGGGGATCAGGCGACCTCGTAGGCGAAGCCGCCGTCGGCGGCGACGCCGATCCGGATGGCGCCGATCGCGCCTCCTTCCGCCATCCGCTCCAGCACGTGCCCCGAGACCTCTGGGAGGATGGTGCCGGTCAGGATGTTGTCGATGTTGCGCGCGCCGGAGTCGACTTCGGTGCAGCGCGCGGCGATGGCGTCCACCACCGCGTCGTCGTACTCGAAGGCGGCGCCGTGGTTGGCCTTGATCCGCTTGCCGATCTTGTTGAGCTTCAGGCGCACGATCTTGCGCAGGTTCTCGTCCTTGAGCGGGTAGTAGGGGATCACCGCGGTGCGCCCGAGGAACGCCGGCTTGAACACGCGGTTGAGCTCGGGCTTGAGCAGTTCGTTGAGGTATTCGACGGTCGGCACCTCCTCCGACTCGTTGCACGCCTGCATGACCAAGTCGGTGCCGGCGTTCGAGGTGAGGATGATCAGGGTGTTGCGGAAGTCGATCTCGCGGCCTTCGCCATCCTCCATGCGGCCCTTGTCGAACACCTGGAAGAACAGCTCCAGCACGTCCGGGTGCGCCTTCTCGATCTCGTCGAGCAGGACCACCGAGTAGGGGCGGCGACGCACCGCCTCGGTCAGCACGCCGCCCTCGCCGTAGCCGACGTAGCCGGGCGGACTGCCCTTGAGGCTGGAGACGGTATGCGCCTCCTGGTACTCGGACATCGCAATGGTGATCATGCTGCGCTCGCCGCCGTACAGCGCGTCGGCGAGGGCGATGGCGGTCTCGGTCTTGCCGACACCGGAGGTGCCGACGAGCAGGAACACGCCCTTGGGCTTGTCCGGGTCCTCGAGGTTGGCCCGCGAGGTGCGCACGCGCTGGGCGATGGCCTCGAGCGCATGGCCCTGGCCGATCACGCGCTGCTCCAGGGAGTCGCGCAGCCGCAGCACGGTCTGGATTTCGTCGGCGACCATGCGGCCCACCGGGATGCCCGTCCAGCCGGCGATGATCTCCGCGACCGCGCTGGAATCGACCACCGGCAGGATCATCGGCTCGAAGCCCTGCAAGGACTTCAGCTCCACGCGGAGGGCATTGAGCGCGGCCACCGCATCGGCGCGCCCCGGGTCGTCGGGGGACAGGGCCTCGACCTTGTCGAGCTCGGCGTGGATCTTGCCGACCAGTTCCTTCTCCTGCGCGAAGCGCGCTTCGTCGGCGGCCAGGGCTTCGCCGACCTTCGCGCTTTCCTCTGCGATCTCGCCGAGCCGCTTGCCGTGGTCGCTGCCGCCGGCGGCTTCCTTCTCCAGATGCGCGCGCTCGGTGGCCAGCACGTCGAGCCGGCGCTTGGCATCCTCGATGCGCGCCGGGGTGGCGTTCTGCCCGATGGCGATCTTGGCGCAGGCGGTATCGAGCACGCTCACCGCCTTGTCCGGCAATTGGCGGCCGGGGATGAAGCGCGAACTCAGCTTCACCGCCTCGACGATCGCTTCGTCGAGGATGCGCACCTTGTGGTGCGCGGCCATCGCCTGGCCGACGCCGCGCAGCATCGACACCGCCTTGGCGTCGTCGGGCTCGTCCACCTTGACCACCTGGAATCGGCGGGTGAGCGCGGGGTCCTTCTCGAAGTACTTCTTGTACTCGGACCAGGTGGTCGCCGCGATGGTGCGCATCTCGCCGCGCGCCAGCGCCGGCTTCAGCAGGTTGGCGGCGTCGTTCTGGCCGGCCGCGCCGCCGGCGCCGATCAGCGTATGCGCCTCGTCGATGAACATGATGATCGGCTTCGGGCTGGACTTGACCTCCTCGATCACGCCCTTGAGCCGATTCTCGAACTCGCCCTTCACGCTGGCGCCGGCCTGCAGCAGGCCGAGGTCGAGCGAGAGCAGCTCGACGCCCTTCAGCTGCGGCGGCACGTCGTCGGCGGCGATGCGCAAGGCCAGGCCCTCGACCACCGCGGTCTTGCCCACGCCGGCCTCGCCGGTGAGGATCGGGTTGTTCTGCCGGCGCCGGGTGAGCACGTCGACCATCAGCCGGATCTCCGCGTCGCGGCCGAGCACCGGGTCGAGCTTGCCGTCGCGCGCGCGCTGGGTCAGGTTGATGCAGTACTGGTCGAGGTTCGGCGTCTTGCTCGGCCGGCCGCCGCCCGCGGCCGCGCCGGGCGCGGCGGCATCGCCACCGACCGCGCCGCCGGCGTCGCCGAGCGCGCGTGCGTCCTTCGCCTCGCTCGAGGCCTCGGTCAAGGCATGGAAGTTCTTGGTGAGTGTTTCGAGGTTGATCTTCTCCAGCGAGCGCGCGCTCACGCTCACCAGCCGGCGCAGTTCCGCGTCGGCGAGCAGCGCGACCAGCACGTGTCCGCTGCGGATCCTGGCCTCGCCGAACTCGATGGAAGCCCAACCCCAGGCGGCCTCGAACAGTTTCGGGATCATGGCCGACAGCGCGGGTGTGCGCTGGTTGCCGGTCTTGAAGCCGTCCAGCGCCTTGCCCAGTTCGCGTTCCAGCGCCTCCGGGGCGATCTCGAACTGGCGCAGGATCCTGCGGATGTCGCTGTTCTCGACGTCCATCAGCTTGGCCAGCACGTGTTCGACTTCCACCTCGTAATGCCCGCGCGACATGCACAGGCCCGCCGCGCCCTCCATCGCGCCGCGGACGGTGGTGTTCAGGCGCGCGATCAGCGCGCGCAGGTTCAGTGCCATGATTGGCCTCCCATTGCGGAAAAGTGGAATTCGCAGTCGTTCGCCGGGCGCGGGTCGCGACGCCCGCCGAGCCAGGTGTTCCAGCCAAGTTGCGGGCGGTCGCCATCGCGCGCGCCCAGCCGCAGCCGCGGGACCTGGTCCGCGCGCAGGGAGAGCCGCACGCGCAGGTCCAGCGCCAGCCCGGTCAGGAAGCGGCTCAGCTCGACCGTGTCGGCCAGTCGCGCGCCGCGCGGCAGCAGGCTGTTGAAGCGGTCGCGGTCGACCGGCCCGATGGTCAGGCGCAGCGTGGTCTGGCGGTCCCAGTAGCGCCGGCCGAGCACGCAACCTTCGCCCAGCGCATGGTTCGCGCGTCCCAGCCGGGTGCGCGCGTCGCCGGCGATCGGCTGCCAGGTGCCGAGGCACCCGGTTGCCCGTACCGGTGCGCCGACCACCGCCGAGACCACCTGCGCGATCGCGCGTTCGCCGTGCGGGCGTTGCGCGATCAGGCCGGCGAAATAGGTCATCGCCGCGCTCGGCAGCGGCTTGCCCGCCACGCCACGCTTGCCCGGGTGCATCCGCGCCTGCAGGGCGGGCGTGCCCATCCCGACCAGGAACTCGAGGTAGCGCAGCACCGAGTTGTGGAAGCCGAACTGGCGTCCGATCTCGGGGCGATGCTTGGCCCAGGCGAGCCAGAACAGCGCGACCAGGCGATGGTTGAACAGGTCGAAGAAGTCCTGCGCGCTGCGGTCGCGCTGCTGGACCTGGCGGGCGATCAGCTGTTCGGTGTAGATGCGCGGCAACACGCCGGAAGGGCCGGTCAGGCCCATGAAGTTGACGCCGACCTGGGTGGTCGTCCCGGATTCCGCCACCGCGTCGAGTTCGGATGGCGGGAACGCCAGCGACGCGGGGACGGTGAAGCGCAAAGGCCCGGGCCGGGCGCCGGTGCCGCGGCCGTCGAACCCGTGCGCGCTGTACAGCAGCCGCACCGCCTGGAAGAAGCCGAAGCGCCCGGGCTCCGCCAGCAGGCGATCCAGCGCAGGCCGCATCGGGTCGCCCGGTGGTACCCGTGCGGCGAGCGCGGCGTCGGAAGCGGCCTCGTTCATGCGAGTGGCAGGCTCCCGCTGCGCGGCGGGAACCGCACCATCCAGCCTTCGCGCTGGAGCGTGCGCACGCTGAGCCGGGTGTACGAATTGGCGGTGCAATACAGGCCGAAGAAACGGTCCAGCACGCAGGCCATGAGGTACACGCCGGCGCCGACGTACTGGTTCTCGTCGAACGACAGTTCCACCTCGGTCCCGCGCACGAAGGCCTGTCGCGGCGCACGGCCGATGCGGGTGACCGATGGATGGCCGGCGACGTCGGCGATGCCGGCGATCTGCTTGCGCACCGTCGCCGAGTCCGCGAAGTTGTAGAGGCTGAGGATTTCCAGCAGGGCCTCGCGGCCGCCGTCGACGATCGACAGGTGGTTGAGCGAGAGATGCGAGATGAGCCGCCACTGGTTGGCCAGTCGCATCGGCGCGCGCCAGGTCGCGCTGGGCTTCTTCAGAAGGCGGGCGCTGGCGATCACGCCACCCTGCTCGGGCTGCAGCCGGCTGTCGTCGCCGCCGAAGGGCAGGGCCGAGGGCAGGTCGCGGTTGGTGCAGGTCAGGCTGATCGACAGCGTGTCCACGGCGGGCGCGCGCGGGTTCATGTCGCGGTCGACCAGGCTGATCATCACGTCGGCGCCGTCGTCGTTCGGCAGCGGCGATGGCCTGCGCTGCAGGTACCAGTAATGGCCGCCGCCATCGTCGTGCAGGCCGTGGCGGACCGAGTAGGCGGGATGGAACTCCACCACCTCGCTGCCGGCCGGGCCACGGGTCGACTTGCGTACCCAGTCGACCGAATAGACCTCCAGTCCCAGCGGCCGGCGCACGTCCGGCACGACCTGGTATTCGTGGCGCTCCTGGCTGACCCGGATCGGCTCGCCCTGCTGCTTGAACAGGTTCACGATCGGCGTGCAGAACAGGCGGAAACTGTCGGCCGAGACCGCCTGTTCCAGCCGCTGCAGGCGTTCCGGCCGGCCGACGCTGCCCAGCTCGATGGCGATTTCCATGCCGCGTTCGAAACGGCTGGTGTCGAGGCCTTCGATGTCGACGAACAGGAATTTCTCCGGCAGCACGAAGTATTCCTGCAGCAGCCGGTAGCCGAGGAACGAGCGTGGGTCGTAGTCGAGCAGGGCGTCCTCGTCCTCGAAGCCGACCGGCTTGAGCGCATGCGCGGGCAGGCGCAACGGCGGCACCTGCGGCAGGTCGTCGGGCGCGCGCAGCGTGATCCCGGTGGCGGCGTTGAGCAGCAGCTCGTGCAGGGCATGCACCAGCGGGCTCTCGCCATCCAGGTACAGGCGCAGGCGGTGGATCGGCAGCTTCGACAGCGGCAGTTGCCCGGTCGCCTCGATGCGCAGGCGGACGGTCGCCACGGTGTCGTCCTGGGTCACCGCGAACGCGGAGCGCTCGGCGGCCTCCAGCCGGGCGTCGGCGATCCGGATCGGCCAGACCTCGACCGGGTAGCCGGTGCGGTAGCGCACGGGCAGGCCCTGCACGGGCCGGGTCAGCAGCATGCTGTGGCGCGGGAGTTCCTGCGCCGTGGTGATCTCGGCGCCGGGCGCGAGTTCCAGCTGGGCGATCGACATCGACGGCACAGGCCGCAGGAAGTGCGGGTAGAGCACCGACAGCATCGCCTCGGTGATCTGCGGGAACTCGTCGTCGAGCTTCTTGTGGATGCGCGAAGTGAGGAACGCGAACGATTCGATCATCCGCTCGACGTGCGGGTCCTCGCAGACCTCGCCGTCCATCTGCAGGCGCGAGGCGATCTTCGGGTACTTGGCCGCGAACTCCTTCGACAACCGTCGCAGGTAGGTCAGTTCGTTCTCGTAGTACGGCAGCAGCTCGTCGAGCATGGCGTCCCCGCGGCATGGTCCGGCTGCCGCGAAGCGCGCGGCAGTCGTCGACACAGGCTAGGGAGCGCCCCGAGGCGCGGCCATTCGCCGGAAGGCCTATGCCCTCCGGCGGTCGGGTCCGCACGTCACTCTTCGACGCAGAATTCCTCGTCGGGCACCGCGCAATCGCGCAGTTCCGCGCTGCCGCGGGTCTTGATCCCGCTGGCGGCGGCGCTGCCGGCCACCGCCTTGGGCAGCAACAGCCACATCCGCACCGGCTGGTTGGTCTGCAGCGCCATGCGCCCGGCATTGTCGCCGAAGCCCCAGAAGAAGTCGCCGCGGATGCTGCCGCGGATCGCGCCGCCGGTGTCCTGCGCGAACACCAGGCGACGCATCGGGCCTTTGCCGCCGGGTTGCATGCCGTCGATGAAGACCGGCGCGCCCAAGGGGGTGGCGCGCGGGTCGACCGCCATCGAGCGTCCGGCGCTCAGCGGGACACCGAGCGCCCCGATCGGGCCTTCCGGCCCGTCGCCGATGCGACGGAAGAACACGTAGCTCGGATCGAAGATCCCGGTGGCGGGCACCGCCGTGCCGGCCCCGACCGCCTGTCCGGCGGGCTTGCCGCCGGCGACGCCTTCGTACTCGGACATGTCCATCCGCGCGCCGCCGCTCGATCCCGATGGCGAGGGAGTAGGGGTCGTCGCAACCGCCGTGTCTTCCACGGGTGCCGAGTACGACTCGTCGGCGACCGGGGCCTGCATGAGCAGCTGGATCATCGCCTCGACGTCGGCGGATTCCACCTGCATCGGCGCCTGGTCCACCGTGGCGACTGCAGCCGGGCGCTGCGGCCGCTTGGTCGGCCGCTTGGCGGTCGCCGGCTTCGCCTGCGGACGGCTGGCGGCGCTCGCGGAACCGCCACCGGACAGGGCGGCGACGATCCGCGCGACCTCGTCGTCCGCGGCATCCTTGCGCGCGCCACGGGTGGCGCCGACGCTGCGCGTGCCGCCGGGAACCGCCACGTCCTCCGGCTCCATCAGCGCACGCGCCTTGATCGCCAGCAGCATGGTGTCGGCGTCGCCGCGGGTCGCGTTGGGCAGGAACGGATGGCCGTTCTGCTCGGCATAGGCCAGCCGGATCAGGCCGCCATCCTTCAGCTGGATCTTGCCGGAGCCCTGGATCTGCATCGAGTACAGCTTGAACGGATCGGCCACCCACGCGAGCACCGGCGCATCGAGGCCGGTGGCGTCGATGTCCTTGCGGGTGTAGTAGGGACGGATCGCGTCGCCGGCGATGCGCACGCGGTAGCGCTTGTCGCGGGTGCCGGGCGCGGCGCCCCCGAGGTCGATGCGGTACTGCCGGGCGCCGGCCTCGCCGGCGTCCGCGCCGACCAGGCGGCCCTGCGCAGGCTTCAGCCAGCGCGTGGCGAGGCCGGCGACGGTGCGCGAGTCCACCAGGTACATGTCGCGCGGGATGCCGTAGACCGGATAGCGATAGGCGCCCTGGCGCTGCAGCGAACCGGCGATCAGCGGCTCGAAGTAGCCGGTGAGCTTGCCGGTCGCGGCGCGGGTCGGCGTCAGCATCTGATAGGCGTAGAACTCGTCGTGGATGAACTGGCGCAGGGCCTGGTCGTTGTGCGGCAGGCGCGCGAACTTGCTGCAGATCGGCGCCCACGCGGCGCGACGCTTCATCGCCTTGCAGTTCGAGGCGAAGCTCGCATGGGTTTCCTCGAAGCTCTCGTCCTGCCAGCCGGGGATCTCGTCGAACAACACCGGGACGTAGGCGGCGTTGCGGGTGGCGAAGGCGGGCCCGAGGTCGGGGTTGGTGGGCGCTTCCGGCGCGCTTTGCGCGGCGGCCACGCTGCATGCTGCGATGGCCAGCGCGAGCAGCGGCGTGCGGATGCGCGCGGCGAAGGTCGTGGTGGGATGCGGTTGCATGGGCCTGTGCCTCGACGGCCGCGGTCCGGCCGTGCATGTCGGCGAGAGGCTGCGCCTGGCGCGCGGCGCGGACAATACGGCGTACGCACTATGGCCTGCGCGCGGCAGGACGCGGGCTCACAGGTCCTGCAGCTTGCGCGAGGCGACCACCGCCTCGACCCGGTTGCGCACGTTCAGGGCGCGGAAGATCGCGGCCAGGTGGATCTTGACGGTACCTTCGCTGATGCCGAGCTCGCGCGCGATCAGCTTGTTCGGCTTGCCCTGCGACAACAACCGCATCACGTCGATCTGGCGCTCGGTCAGCAGCTTGCGCAGGCCATCCACCGAGCGCGCCGGATCGGCGACGGGCGGCGGCGGGGCTGGCGTGGCCGCCGGCTGCCAGCCCTGTGCCTGCGCGTTCGCCAGCAGCAGCGGCGGGATGTAGATGCCGCCGGCCAGCACCAGGCGGATGGCGGACAACATCACCTCCGGCGAATAGGCCTTCGGGATGAAGCCGAGCACGCCCAGGTCCATCAGCGCGCGCATGAGCTCGACATCCTCGGATCCGGACAGCACGATCACCGGCAGCGCCGGCGCCTGTTCGCGCAGGCGCGCCACGTGCTGGTGGCCGTGGGTGCCGGGCATGGTGATGTCGACGAGGGCGAGGTCGAGCGTGTCGGCATGCGCCGCCACCGAACGATCCAGCTCGTCGAGGTTCATCGCGACCACGGTCTCGATGCCCGGATCCAGCTCCGCAAGCTTGATCTTCACGCCTTCGATGATCAGGCGGTGGTCGTCCGCGATGAGCACCTTCATTGCGGCCCCTTCATGCGATGTCCCCAGGATGCGCGAGTGGCGATCACGTCGTGCTCGCCTTGGATCACGATATTCCGCGCGCGAGTCGGCCAGCAATACGACATCGCCCTTCCAACGACATAGCTCCTACGGCATATGGTTGCGCCGCGGCGCGCGCCGAAGAATGCCGGGCATCGCGCCAACCGGCGCCATCCACGGACCCCGATGCGCCAGTCCGCGTCCTCGCGTGTTCTTCGCGTCCCCGCTTGCCTGGTGCTGGCGGCGTGGCTCGGGCACGCGCCGGCGATCGCGCAGAACCGCGGGGTGAGCGCGCAGGCCGCAACCGACGCCGCCGCCGCGCAGGTACCCCGGCAAGCGCCCGCGACGGATGTCGTGCGGCAGGACGATGTGGTGCCGGCGATCCCGCAACCTGCGCCCGTGGCTCCTTCGCTGCACGCGCCGCTGTTGCGCGGCGTGTTGTTCAAGGTGGTGCCGCCTGTGCCCGCGTCGGTGCCGGCGGAAAGCCTCGCTGGCGACGTCGCGCCTTCGCCGGTGCCGACACCGGCCGCCAGCTACCTGCTCGGCACCATCCACTTCGGCACGCCGGAAGAGCAGGGCATCGACTACGCCGCGCTCGAGCGCCTGTTGGGCGAAACCGAGACCTTCGTCAACGAGGCCGACCTCGACGCGCCCTGGCAGCCGGCCTACGACGGATATCGCTGGTTGCCGGTCGAGCAACCCCTGTCGGCGATGGTCGGCGCCGCGGAATTCGAACGGGCGCGTGCGCTGCTGCCGACCGTGCGCGCGCAGGACCTCGAGCGCATGAAGCCGTGGGCGGTCCTCGCCCTGCTCGAGGCGCGCGGCGAGTCCGGCGGCGACGCGACGATGGACGCGCGGCTGCAGCGGATGGCCGCGGCCGCCGGCAAGCGGCTGATGCACCTGGAGACGCTGGAGCAGCAACTGCAGGCGCTCGATTGCGTGCCTGCCCAGGAGCATGCACCGGTCCTCGTCGACCGGCTGCGCGCGTCGTGGGTGCTGCGGGTGGAGTCTGCGCAGGCCATGGCCTATTACCGCGCGCGCATGCTCGAGCCCTGGCTGGCCGACATCGACCGCATGGAAGGCTTGGGCGAGCAGGCGCGCAGTGTCGAGCAGCGTGCGCGGCGCTGCCTGCTCGAAGACCGCAATGCGCGCTGGCTGGGCCAGTTGCAGAGCCTGTTCCAGGACGGCCCCAGCTTCGTCGCGGTGGGCGCGGTGCACCTGGTCGGGCCCGACGGGCTGCTCGCGGCACTCCGGCGCGATGGCTACCGGGTGGAGGCGATGCCGCTGTGAACGCGCCCACGACGATGACGCGCCGCGCGCGCGATGGATGGCAAGGAGGACACCCGGGATGAGCGGAGAACGACAAGTCCATTGGGGGCAGGGCGCATTCCTGAGCCCGCAGCACCTGCAGGCGCAGGACTTGTGGCAGCAGGCCGGGCGGCATGCGCTGCACCTGCGGCTGACGCCGTTTCCGTGGGGGTTCGAGATGCTGCGGGTTCGCGAGGACGCGCTGGCCAGCGGCGTGGTCGACGTCGAGCGCTTCGCCCTCGTGACGCGCGATGGCGAGCGGCTGCTCGGCGGCACCCTGGACACCGCGCCCGGCAATGCCCGGGTACCGCAGCGGAACATCGCCGACCTGCCGGTCTCCAGCAGCGACCCGATCCCGGTCTGGCTGGTGTTCAACCGCGAACGCGCCCTGCAGGGGCTGGCCACCCGCGAATCCGGCCGCCTCGCGTCGCGCCACGCGCTGGCCAGCGACAGCCTGGGCGATCCCTACGATCCGCAGGCCCCCGAGGCCGAGGTCGATTTCCTGCTCCACCAGGCCAACATCGTCACCGGCCTGGACGAGAACGCCGAGGCCATCGTGCGCGGCTCGGACAGCTACAAGTTCGCCGAGCTGGTCCCGGCGGGGCCGGGCAAGTTCAAGCTGTCGGCGGACTACATCCCGCCCACCACCGCGATCTCGGCCTCGCACAACCTCGCGCGCTGGACGCGCGCGCTGCGCGACCTGCTGGTCTCGCGCGGGCAGGACTTCGCCTCGGTGAAGCGCCAGCGCGGCATCCGCGCCGCCTCCACCAGCGCGCAGGAAGTGATGCGGGTGCTCATGATGCAGACCTTCGCCCGTCACATCCCGCTGTTCCAGGAACATGCGCGGCTGGGCACCGTGGGCGCGTACGCGATGTACCAGGACCTGCGCCGCCTGGTCGCGGAATTCTCGGTGTTCTCGGAGGACATCGGCTATTTCGGCGAACTCGCCGCACGGCCGCGCGAGACCGAGCTGCCGGACTACGACCACGAGGACCTGCGCCGCTGCTTCCGGATCGGCTTCGACCGCGCCGAGGCGCTGATCAAGGCGCTCACCGTCGGCGCCGAGGTCGGCATCACCCTGGCCTACGACGGGCGCTTCTACCGCGCGGACCTGCCGGCCAACCTGTTCGAGAGCGACAAGACCCGCTTCTACCTCGCCTTCGAGTCCGAGCAGAAGGGCGCCGACCTGTTCGCCCGGCTCTCGCGCACCGGCAAGATCGCCTCGATGGACGAGATGCCGCGCCTGCTTTCGGCGGCGCTGTTCGGCCTGAAGATCGACTTGCTGCCGGTGCCGCCCGAGGAGCTCCCGCAGAAGAGCCCAAACACCACCTACTTCCTCGTCGATACCACGCATCCCTTCTGGCAGATGATCAAGAACGGCCGCAACATCGCGGTGTTCTCGGACCTGCCAGCCGACTCGACCGTGATCAAGCTGTTCCCGGTCGCAACGCAGGACTGAGCGCATGGCCCGTCTTCTGCAGCATTTCCTCCCGGTGTTCTCGTTCGGCCTGGCGCTGGACGAGAAGGTCGCGGCGGGACAGGCGGGCGATCCCGCCGCCGCCGTGGTGGCCCGCGCGCGCGAACTGATCGACCGCGCCAAGACCGCGGCGCAGGCCGACGGCAAGCGCGCCGACCAGATCGATGGCGCCGCGTTCGCGGTGGTCGCCTGGATCGACGAGATCATGGCGCGCAACCCGTCCTGGCTGGTCGCGGGCACGCCGCCGCTGCAGGTGGTGATGTTCAACACCAACAACGCCGGCAACGAGTTCTTCACCCACCTGTCGGCGTTGAAGCAGGACCAGGACGAAGTCCGCGAGGTCTACTACCACGCGCTGCTCAGCGGCTTCGTCGGCCAGTACTACTACGAGACCGGCGACACCGGCGAGCTGGGCAAGCTCAAGGAACTGCACGGCCGCCAGTTGCCGGTCGCGCCCGCGCCGATCCACACCCTGCGCGAGGAGAAGATCACGCCGCAGCCCTACGCGGTCGCCGATCCTTCCGGCCCGCGCCTGCCGCGCCAGTGGGACCGGCTGCTGCTGCGCATCGGCGCGCTGGTGGCGGTGCTGATCCCGTTGCTGTACCTGGCCTACCTGTTGCTCGCCGCGCCCAAGCCCAACATCCAGGTGCCGGTGGAGGAAGCGCTGGCCGCCTTCCCCTGCGCCGACCTCAAGATCGACGCGGTCGACGAGGATGCCGGCAGCGTGTCGGTCTCCGGCTACGTCTCGCGCGCCGACGACCTCGCCGCGGTGAAGCAGCGGATCGAAGCGGTGGACGGCGTGAAGCAGGCCAAGGCCGACGTGCAGTTGCGGATCTGGCCGCACTGCGAGGTGGTGAAGGTGCTGGCGCCGTACAAGGCGCGCAATGCGGATGCCGGCTTCGGCCTGGCGATCACCCCCAGCACCGGCCATTCCGACCGCTTCATCGAGGGTGAGAACGTCATCGTCAAGCTGCGCCAGGCCGGCTACGAAGGCTACCTGTACGTCGACTACTTCACGGTCAACGGTGATGTCGCCCACATCTACCCGAACACCGGCGAACCCGACAGCGGGCGCGTCCTGCGCGCGGCCGAGGAGTTCGAAGTCGGGGCGACGCCGGCGCGCACCTGGACTGTATGCCCGCCGTTCGGGCAGGAGCTGATCACGGTGATCGCCTCGCCGACGCCGCTGTTCCAGGAGGCGCCGGAGGAGATCCAGGCCGCGCAGGACTACCTGCCGCTGCTCAAGCGCACCCTGGACGCACAACGCGGCAACGCCAAGGTGGTCGCCTCCTACTTGTTCATGCAGACCGAGCCCGAGTCCGACCCGGCGAAGAAGCCGACCGCGCTCGCCGCCTGCCAAGCGCCCGCGCCGGCTGCAGACGCCGCCACCGCCGAGCCCGCCATGGAGCCCGCCCCATGAACCCGCTGGATTTCGTCGAACGCCTGTTCTCGAGCATCGGTTCGATCTTCTCGCGGATCGGTTCGCTGTACGCGCAGGGCGCGGACACCGCGAAGAAGCCCTGGTTGCGGCGCATCGTGGTCACCCTGGTGTTGCTGGTCGTCGTGGCCGGGCTCGTGTTCCTCGCGCTGGCGCTGCTGCCGCTGCTGCCGATGCGCTTCTGGCAGGTGCTGGGCCTGTGCGTGGTCGCGCTGGTGGTGCTGTGGTGGTTCATGGCCGGGCAACGCAAGGCTTCGCTGAAGGGGCGCACGCGCAAGCGGATCGGCGACCTCGGCCCAGGCAATGCCGAGGATGAACGCGAGCCGGTCGCACGGATGGCGGCCGCCATCGCAGAGGCCAAGCGCACGATCGCGCGCTCGCCCGACATCGACAAGGGCCGCACGCCGCTGTACCGGATCCCGTGGATGTTGTTCGTGGGCGATGCCGCCGCCAACGTCGACGGGTTGCTCCGCGCCGCCGCCGAGGTCTCGCCGTTCCCGGCCGCGGACAAGGCGGCGTTGGCGGCCGACGATGTCTGGCGCTGGTGGTTCTTCAAGTCGATGATCGCCATCGAGATGCATCCGCGCGTGGTCTGCGACGCCAATGCCCGGCTCGATCGCGGGCTCTGGTACCAGGCGCTGATGAAGCTCGCCGACGAGCGCGAGAAGCTGCCCTTGAACGGGATCGTGGTCGCGGTGTCGGCGCAGGCCCTGCTGGGTCCTGCGGATGCCCTGCGCGAAACCGCCACCCGCCTGCGCCGGCTGGTCGACGAGGCGATGGAGCACCTGCAGGTGCGGATGCCGGTTTACTTCGTGGTCACCGGGCTGGAACGCTTGCCCGGCCATGCGCAGGTGCGCGCGACGCTGCCGGCCGAGGCCTTCTCCCAAGCGCTGGGCCACCGGTTCGCCGCGGATGAAGTGGTCAGCGCGGCCAGTGGCGGACGCGTGGCCGAGGTGTTCGAACCGATCGCCGAACGCCTGCATGCGCTGCGCATGACCGCGTTGCGCGCCCAGGCGACGCCCACCCAGCGTCGCGCGGTCTTCGAGTTCGTCGAATCGCTGCGCCAGTGCGGCCCGGGGCTGGCCCTGTTCGTCGCGCAGATGCTGGAGGACAACCCGTTCCAGCGCACCCCGCGCTGGCGCGGCCTGTACTTCGCGGGCGGGGCGGAACCCGCGCATCCGGGTGGCGCTTTCGTCGCGGACCTGTTCACCCGCTTCCTGCCGGCCGACCAGCCCCTGGCCGGGGCCAGCCTGCGCGGCAACGCGGGTCGCATGGCCGTGGCTGGCCTTGGCGTGCTCGCCATGCTGGGCCTGTCGGCATCCCTGGCCTACGGCCTGAAGGCGGCGCGTCGCGATGATGGCGCGTTGCTCGCGCAGACCCGCAGCGCCTGCGCCGAGGTCGCCGACCGCACCAGCAGCGGGCGGATCGAGTGGGTGGCCGGGTGCGGTCGCACCATCGAGGCGCTGGAAGCGGCCGCCAGCGACACCCTGCTCAGTTTCGGCATCCGCCGCGCCGATGCCGACATCGCGGCGCTGCAGAAGCGCATAACCGACGATTTCGCCAACCTGATCCTCGCGCCCGAGGACCAGATGCTGGCCACCGACATCGAGCAACGCCGCGCCGGCATCGAACATGTCCTCGCGATCACCCAGCGCCTGCGCCTGCTGGACGAATGCCGCGACGGCGCCGCCGACTGCCGTGCGCGGGAACTGCCGAATAACGTGAGCTTCGATGCGCGCTCGCGCCTGTTCGCGCCGTTCGCCAGTCCCGACCACGACACCCGCCGTGATCGCGAGAACGCCGAGGCCTTGTTCGCCACCTACCTGGGCTACCTGCGCTGGCAAAAAAAAAACGTCCTTGATGCCGAACATGCCCGGCTGGAAGGCCTGCTGACGCGCTTGCTGGCCAACTACAGCCCGCGTGCCGCCGACTTGCGCGCGTGGGCGGACGCCCGCGGGCAGGGCATGGACCTGGGCAGCTACTGGTTGCCGGCGGGATCGGTGGTGGGCACCGACGGCGGCGAGCAGGCCGCGATTTCCGGTGCCTACACGCGTGGTGCCTGGGAGGGCATCGTGCAGCCGATGCTCGCGACCCTCCGCGCGCGTGCGCCGGACAGGCAGGCGCGCTTCGACGAATTGCGCACCGGCTACTTCCGCGACTACTTCGCGCAATGGGCGAAGTTCCAGGCGCGGTTCCAGGAGGGGCGGACGCTCTGGCGCGGCCGTTATCCCGAGTTGCTGGCCCGCGCCGGCGGGGCCGAGGATCCGTACGCACGTTTTTTTCGTGATGCCCAGCGCGACCTGTACGAGCTGCCGATCGACTGGCCGCTCGCCTCGCGCTGGGCGGCGACATGGGCGCAGATGAAGGCCAAGTGGCACTCCTCGTGGCGTCCGTTCGGCCGCTTCGTGGCGGATTCGTTCCGCTTCGGCGGCGACCGGGTCACTCCGCCGTCCTGGCTGCTGGCGATGCACGACACCCAGGCCCGGGTGCTGGCGGCGCAGCAGGCCGACTACGCCCGCGCCTACCTGCGCCTGCAGGCCGAGGGCTCCGGCGAGGACGCCTACCAGCTTGCGTCCGACCTGTTCGCCAGCAAGGGCAAGGCCGACCAGCCGCCGGCCAGCGAGTACACCGCGCTGATCGCGTCGGTGGACAAGCCCGGCGAGCGGTTCGCCACCGCGTTCAAGGGGGACGACCTCGCCGCATGGTCGATCGTGCAGGGGCCATCGCGCCTGTTGCTGTTCCTCACCGTGCACCGCGCCGGCGAGTTCGTGCAGGCCCGCTGGCGCGAAAGCGTGGTGAAGCCGCTCGCCGCGCTGCCACCGGAGCAGCAGGTGGAGGCGTTGTACGGGCCGCAGGGCAAGCTCGGCGCCTTCGCCAACGATTGGCTCAAGCCCTTCATCACCGAGAAGGAGCGGCTGCCGGTCAAGGTCGCCGGGGTGTCGATGCCGCTGACCGCCGCCTACCAGGGCATGGTCGCCTCGGAGCGCAAGTTCCTGCCGGTGCTCTCGGACGGCCCGCCGTTCCTGGCCGGCAGCTTCACCCTGACCCGGCCCAGCGAACTCGGGGCGCTGGACGAGGCCGAGGGCGGCACGGTGCTGGAGGTCGATTGCCGCGAACGCGTGTTCCGCGCCAGCTCCGCTGGCGAATCGCTGGCCGACGCGACCGCGCAGGTGTTCTGGTCGGCGAGCAGTTGCACCCAGGCGCGCATCCGCATCGCGATCGCGCCGCCGCCTGCTGCAGGCGAGGAAGCCGTGCAGGAATTCGATCCCGCGACCAGCGAGATGCAGCCAGCGGCCCCGGCCGCGGCGCCGATCAGCCTGACCGCGATCTACGACGGCCCCGAGGGATTCGCGCGCCTGATCGAGGATTTCGCATCGGGCGCGCACGCGTTCTCGCTGGAGGACTTCCGCGCCAGCTACAGCCCCGCGCAGTGGACCGAATTGCGCCAGCGCCTGGCCGAAGCCGGCTTCCGCGGCGCACGTGTCCACCTGCAGGTCCAGCTGTCCGACCAGATGCGGCAATTCCTCGGCGCCAGCACCGCGCGTGCCGAGGTCCCCAACGTGATCCTCGAGTGACCGACCCAGGAGCCTCGCCATGGCCATCGACGTCAATGAACTGCTTGCCCCCATCCCGGGTGGCGATCCGGCCGGCAGCGATGCCAGCTTCTCCGACCAGTTCGACCGCATCCGCGAAGCGCGGCGCGCGGACGACCCCAACCTGCCGCAAGGCGACTGGCAGACCGAACCGAAGGTGGCCGACTGGCGCGAGGCGCAAAGCCTCGCCGAGGACGTGCTGGTGCGCACCAGCAAGGACCTGCAGGCGGCGGTCTGGCTGGGCGAGGCGGCGATCTTCCGGCATGGGCTCGAAGGGGCACGCGACGGCTTCGACCTGCTGCACGGCCTGCTGGAGCAGTACTGGGACGGCCTGTATCCGCGCGCCGACGACGGAGACCTGGAAGAGCGTGCCGGCAAGCTGGCCTGGTTCGCGACCTGGGGGGCGCGCGCGCTGCAGCAGATGATGCTCAACGACGATCCGCAGGCGCCGCTCACCCTGGCCGGGTGGATCGATTCCCGCGACGTCGACAACCTCGGCCGGCAGAACGCCGAGGCCTACCAGGCCGCGCTGGACGAAGGACGCATCAATGGCGAGGCCTTCGATGCGCGCATGCTGGCGACGCCGGACGGCGTGGTCCGCGAGCGGATCGACATGGTCCAGGCGGCGCGCGAGGCGTTCGCGCGCTTCAGCGCCACCGCCGATGCGCGGATGGGTCGGGACGCGCCCAACCTCTCCGGCATCGACGATGCGCTCAAGAAGATCCAGCAGGTCTACGCCAAGGTCGGCGCCGCCAAGGGGATCGGCGGCGTGGCGGTGGAGCAGGCGGCAGGTGCCGAGGTCGGCCAGGTGGGCGGCAGCGTGGGCCATGCCGCGGGCATGGGCACGGCACCTGACCTGTCCGCGGGGTCGCTTGCTTCCAAGGAGGCCGCCCTGGCTTCGCTGGCGCAGATCGCGGCCTTCTTCCGCCGCACCGAACCGCACAGCCCCGTGGCCTACCTGCTCGAGCGGGCGGTGGCGTGGGCCAACATGCCGCTGGAGGACTGGCTCGCGGAAGTCGTGCGCGACCAGGGGACCCTGTCCTCGATCCGCGAGCGCGTCGGCCTGGCGCCCAGCTACTGAGCCGGGCCCGCGATGCGCGCGCGCCAGCCCACGTCGAACGGCATATGCCCAAGTCTGGCCGTCCGTCGGATGTTGCGCCGCAGGCGCCGTTCCTAGACTCGTTTCCATCCGCCGGACCGCGCTCCGGCCATCCACCGGGCGCCGCCCGACCACACGCAAGACGGGGAACCTCATGGCCAAGAAGGAAAGCACCCAGCACAAGCTCGACCGCGTGCGCGCCCCGCGCGTGCAACTGACCTACGACGTCGAGGTCGGCGACGCGATCGAGAAGAAGGAACTGCCGTTCGTCGCAGGCGTGGTCGGAAACTTCAGCGGCCAGCCCGCCGAGCCGCTTGCCAAGATGAAGGACCGCAAGTTCGTCAACGTCGACAAGGACAACTTCGACGACGTGCTCAAGGGCATGAAGCCGCGCGTGCAGATGCAGGTCGACAACAAGCTGGCCGACGACGGTTCCAAGCTGGGCGTCGAGTTGAACTTCCGCAGCCTGGAGGATTTCTCGCCGGAGCGGGTTGCCAACCAGATCGACCCGCTGCGCAAGTTGCTGGAGGCGCGGCAGAAGCTCGCCGACCTGCGCAACAAGGCGGCCGGCAACGACAAGTTCGAGGACCTGCTGAACGAGGTCCTGCAGAACACCGACAAGATCGCCCAGCTCAGCAAGGAAGTCGGGCCCAAGTCCGACGAATGAACGGCCGGTTGATCCGCGCCTGACCTGCAGACCACGACGACCAGACCAAGCGAGCTAAACACCATGGCCAATACCGAAACCCAGGCGGCGGGCGCCGCCACTGCCGAAGCCGTCGAAGGCGGATTGCTCGACCAGATCCTCACCCAGAGCAAGATCGCCCGCTCCGACAGCGAGCGCACCCGCGCCCGCGACCTGATCGCCGAGCTGGTCGCCCAGGTCAGCGACGGCGCGATGACCGTGTCGCAGGATGCGATCGCCGCGCTCGACGCGCGCATCGCCGAGATCGACCGCGTGCTCTCCGAGCAGCTCTCGGCGGTGATGCATGCGCCCGAGTTCCAGCAGCTGGAAGGCAGCTGGCGCGGCCTGAAGTACATGGTCGACAACTCCGAGACCAGCACCTCGCTGAAGATCAAGGTCTTCAACACGACCAAGAAGGAACTGGTCAAGGACTTCAAGAACGCCTCCGACTTCGACCAGAGCACCTTGTTCAAGAAGCTCTACGAAGAGGAATACGGCACCTTCGGCGGCGCGCCCTTCGCCACCCTGATCGGCGACTTCGAGTTCGGCCGGCACCCGGAGGACATGTACCTGCTCGAGGAAATCTCGCACGTGTGCGCCGCGGCGCACGCGCCGTTCCTGAGCGCCGCGTCGCCGGAACTGCTCGGCTTCGACGACTTCACCGAACTGTCCGGCCCGCGCGACCTGGCCAAGATCTTCGACACCGTCGAATACGCGAAATGGAAGAGCTTCCGCGCGTCGGAAGACTCGCGCTACGTCGGGCTCGCGATGCCGCACGTGCTGGGCCGCCTCCCGTACGGCCCTGACACCGCCCCCGTCGAGGCGTTCAACTTCGTCGAACGCACCGACGGCAGCGACCACAACAAGTACCTGTGGATGAACGCCGCGTATGCGCTGGGCACCAAGGTCACCGACGCCTTCGCCAAGTACGGCTGGTGCGCGGCGATCCGCGGCGTCGAGGGAGGCGGCCTGGTCGAGGGCCTGCCCACCCATACCTTCGCCACCGACGACGGCGAGGTCGCGCTGAAGTGCCCCACCGAGATCGCGATCACCGATCGCCGCGAGAAGGAACTCGCCGACCTCGGCATGATCCCGCTGGTGCATTGCAAGGGCACCGACTACGCGGCGTTCTTCTCCACCCAGTCCGCGCAGAAGGCCAAGGAATACAACACCGACGCCGCCAACGCGAACGCGCGCCTGTCCTCGCAGCTGCAGTACATCTTCGCGGTCAGCCGCATCGCGCATTACCTGAAGTCGATGATGCGCGACAAGATCGGCAGCTTCGCGTCCAAGTCCAGCGTCGAGCTGTTCCTCAACAACTGGATCTCGCAGTACGTGCTGCTGGACGACAACGCTTCGCAGGAGGCCAAGGCCCAGTACCCGCTGCGCGAGGCGCGGATCGAGGTCGCCGAGGTCCCCGGCAAGCCCGGTGCGTACAAGTCCGTGGCCTTCCTGCGCCCGCATTACCAGCTGGACGAACTGAGCGTGTCGCTGCGCCTGGTCGCCGAACTGCCCAAGTCGGCCCGCTGAGACCCGAATCCCTTTCCACACTGAGGAGAAACCATCGTGGCATCCGATTACCTGCTCGAGATCGACGGCATCAAGGGCGAATCCACCGACGAGAAGCACAAGGACAAGCTGGAGATCGATTCGTTCTCCTGGGGCGTCTCCAACTCCGGCAGCATGGGGCGCGGCGGCGGCGGCGGCACCGGCAAGGCCGAGTTCCAGGACGTGCACTTCACCAAGCAGACCGACAAGTCCAGCCCCTTGCTGATGAAGGCGGCGGCCAGCGGCGAGCACATCAAGAAGGCGGTGCTGACGGCCCGCAAGGCCGGCGGCAAGGGTGGGCAGGTGGATTACCTGAAGATCACCCTGGAAGACGTCATGGTCAGTTCGTTCCAGAGCGCGGGCAATGCGGGCAACAGCTCGATCCCGAACGACTCCTTCTCGCTCAACTTCACCAAGATCAAGTACGAGTACATGCCGCAGAAGGCGGACGGCAGCCTGGAAGGCGCGGTTCCCGCCCAGTACGACCGTTCGCTCAACAAGGCGACCTGAGCTTGCGTGACCGGCGACTGGCTCGCCCGCATGCCGGGCGGGCCAGCGCCACTGTCAGGAGGGGGTTCCGTCCATGCGCAGCCTGATGGATCGCCTGGTGGACGCGCCGCTCGCGGAGGATGGCGGCCGGCGTCCCGCCCTGCAGGACATCCGCAACGGCGTGTCCCGCGACCTCGAGCACCTCCTCAACACACGGTCCGAGGCGGCCCGCCTGATCCCCGAGGCGTTCAAGGAATGCCGGGGATCCTCGCTGACCTACGGCATCCTCGATTTCTCGTCCTACAGCCTGCTGAGCCCGCACGATCGCGACCGCATCCGCCGGTCGCTGGAGCAGGCGATCGCGTTGCATGAATCGCGCCTCACCCGTGTCCGCGTGGCCCTGGAGCCGCAGCGCGAACTGGATCGCGCGCTGCGCTTCCGCATCGATGCGCTGATGGAGCTGGGGGAACTCGGCGAGAAGGTGCAGTTCGACGCGGTGCTGCAGCTCAACACGCAGACCTACGTGGTCCGCTGAGCCGCGCCTGCCTCAGGCCACCAGCAGCGCCATCCGCGCGGTCTGGCGCAATCCGTCTTCCAGCATCCCGTCGAGCCGGGCCTCCCACCAGGCGGCATCGTGCGCGCTCGCGTCGGCCGCAGGCGCAGATGCCTCGCGTTCGACCATGCGCGCCGCGAGGTCGCGGCGCAGGGCGGCGCGATCGCGTTTGCCATCCAGCAGTCGGATCAACTCGATCGCCAGCACGCTGTCCACGCGTACCATCGACGGGCGCAGGCTGGTGAGCAGGTCGGATCCGGATTCCACCTGCATCCGCGCAAGCGCATTGACCTTGGGCTTGGCGCCGGCTTCGGTCGCGAAATCAGGCGGATCGCAGTGCAGGGTCAGCAAGCCCAGCTCGAACGCCGATAGCCAGGCGTGCGCCAACGCCTGCGCGTCCGCCTCGATGGAATGCGGGCTCCGGCTGGCCTCGCGTGCGGCAGCCAGCACGTCCTCGAAGCCGGGCGCCCCGGGGAACGCGTTGCCGATGATCGCCAACGCGGCCTTGATCACCGGATGGTCGGTGGTCAGCGCGGCGCCATCGCCGCTGGTGAAACAGGCGGCCACGCCTTGTGCGAGGTCGAGCGTGCCGCCGTCGGCCGCATCGATGCGGAGGTGGCCCACGGCGTGCAGCCCGCGCACCATCGCGCTGTCGGGCGCTTCGCGCATCGACGCTTCGGCATGGCAGAGCAGGGTCTGGCGGAACCGACGGCCCTTCAGGTAGTCCAGGTATTGCTCGCGCTGCAGGCGATCGCCGTTCGCGCGTGCCGCGAACCGTTCGCGGGCGCCTGGCGCCAGCCCGGCATCGCTCGCCTCGTGATAGTCGGCCTCGGCGAGATACCGTAGCCCGCTTGCCGCTGCATGCGCCGCGAAGTTGGTGATCGAGAACGGCTGGTTGATGTCGGCCAGATCGTCGTGGAACAGCACCGACATCTCGGTGCGGCGGAGCAGGTCGCGTGCCTCGCTGCGGATGATCTCGCCATAGAGCTTCGAACCCGCGACATCGGTGTCGAGGCATTCCAGCAAGGCGCATGCCGCCGCGATGCGTTCCCGTGGATCCTCGATGCCGCGGGTGTGGTGGCCCAGCATGTCCCACATCAGCCGCCGGAGGTGGCAGCCGGGCAGGGCGTTGTAGCTCACGTAGGCGATGCCATGCGCCGACAGCGCCTGCCGGCACAGCGCGAGCAGGCGCTCGCGCACGCAATCCGGGACCCACGAGTAGAACCCATGGGCGACGATGTAATCGAAGGGCGATGGACCCGGATCCCATTCGGCCAGGTCGGCCGCGACCAGCTGCAGGTTGTCCAGCCCGAGGGTTCGCCGCATGGCTTCCCCGCGCGCGATCGCCGCCCGCGACAGGTCGATGCCGACGAAGCGGCTACGCGGGTAGGCCATCGCCAGGGTAAGCAACTGCAGGCCATCGCCGCAGCCGACTTCCAGCAGGCGGCAGGCCGCGGGAGATGCGGAAGCCAGCCCGTGCAGCCGACCGATCGCGGCCAGGCGCGAGGGGTGCGCCTGCGGGTGCACGTGCGAGGGATATTCGAGCAGGTCGTAGCTGAAGGCGTCGGTCATGCGATGGGCATCAATGCGGCGCGGCGCGGTTGGCGAACACGGCGGCCAGCATCGCCTCGCGCAGCTTCTGCGGCGACACCGGCTTGAACAGCACCGGGATCCGGTGCGCGGCGATCTCGCCGATGCGGTCGCTGCGGGTTTCGCCGGTGACCAGCAGGCGCGCGAAGCCGGGGGCCGCCGGGTCCTGCCCGTGGTGCCGCGCCACCGCGCGCAGCACGTCCACGCCGCTGCGGCCCTCGCGCAGGCGCAGGTCGCTGATCACCAGGTCGGGCGGCTCGATCCAGCCCGCGATGGCCGCGAGTGCGCCGGCCTCGTCGGCCGCCGCTCGGATGTCGCAGCCCCATTCGGCCAGCAGGGCGCGCAGGCCTTCGAGGATGCTGGGTTCATCGTCGACCACCAGCACCCGCAAGCCGCTGACATCGAGCGGCAGGTCGGCGTCCGGCGGGTGCCGCGCGGGGGCATCCGGCGCCGCGGCGGGCAGCGTCAACGAGATGCAGGTCCCGCGGCCCGGGCGGGAACCGAGCGTGATCCGGCAACCCAACAAGTCGCCAAGCTTGCGCACGGTGGCCAAGCCCAGGCCCAGGCCGCGTTGGCGCTCGCCATCGCCCGGCGTCGGCGACGCCACCTGGTAGAACTCCTCGAACACCTTCGGCTGGTGTTCGGACGCGATGCCGCGGCCGCTGTCCCAGACATCGATGCGAACCTCCCCCGAGTCCTGGTGGCGGACGCCGAGCAGCACGCCCCCGGCATCGGTGTAGCGCAGCGCATTGCTGACCAGGTTGTTGAGGATCCGGGTGAGCATGGTGCGGTCGGTGCGCACCCAGGCGTCGGTCTTGCGGACCACCAGGCGCAGCCCGCTTGACTCGGCGAGCATGCGGAAGTTGCGGCTGACGTCGTCGAACACGTCGTCGACGTGGACGTCGCCGATCGCCGGATGGACCGCGCCAGTCTCGAGCCGGGACAGGTCCAGCAGCTCCGAGAACAGGTGGTCCAGCGACGCCACGCACTCCTCGATGCGCATGACCTGCGCCAGCTTGGCGGGATCGGATTCGCTGGCGCGCAGGGCCGACGAGAACAGGGTGAGCGCGTACAGCGGCTGGCGCAGGTCGTGGCTGGCGGCGGCCAAGAACCGCGCCCGCGACTGGCTGGCGGCCTCGAGCCTCGCATTCTTGTCGGCCAGCTCCACCATCGTCCTGCCGAGCGCGCTTTCCATCCGGTTGCGGCTGCGCGCCAACGCCTGCGAGGCGTCGTTGACGCCGCGCTGCAGGCGGCCCAGGAGCGGCCCTTCGTCGACATCGAGGCGCACCTGCTCGCCGCGGCCGAGCCGCTCGATGGCCTCGGTCAGCTGCACGATCGGGCGCGCGGCGCGGTGCGCGATCGCCAAGCCGGATGCCGCCACCAGCAACAGTCCGGCGAACAGGAAGCCGGCGATGCGCCACAGGGCCGCGCTGCGTTCCGGGCTGCCCGCGGGATCGTCCAGACAGGCTTCGTAGGCGAGCAGCCCGAACAGCACGAGCACCACCAGCGCCATCGGCAGCACCAGGCGCAGCGCGAGCGGGCGCAACACGGCCATGCCGAGCGTGGCGGGGCGACCGCCTTCGATGGGAGCGACTGGATCCTGCACGTACCACCCGGGCATGGTTCGTACCCGGGAAACGCGGCGCCCGACGCGGACAGGACACACGGCGGCGAAAACGAAAAAACCGCCCGGAGGCGGTTTTTCGCGGATCGATTGGTCGGGGAGACAGGATTTGAACCTGCGACTTCTACGTCCCGAACGTAGCGCTCTACCAGGCTGAGCTACACCCCGACGGCAGAGCAGCGCATTCTAGGGGGCGGCGGCGTTCCGGGCAAGTGGGGGCGGGCGCCCGGCCCGCGCCGGCGGTTAAACTGGCGGCTTCCCGCGCCGGAGTCCCCGCCTTGATCAAGCCTCGCACCCCGCCCGGGGTCATGGAGCTGTTGCCCCGCGACCAGATCGCGTTCCAGCGCATGCTGGACGCCATCCGCCGGACCTTCGAGGGCTTCGGTTTCCTGCCGGTGGAGACGCCGGTGATGGAGCTGTCCGAGATCCTGCTGACCAAGTCCGGGGGCGAGACCGAGCGCCAGGTCTATTTCGTGCAGTCGACCGGCGCGCTGGAGAAGCGCGACGAGGGCCTGCCCGAGCTCGCCCTGCGCTTCGACCTCACCGTGCCGCTGGCGCGCTACGTGGCGGAGCACGAGCACGAGCTCGCCTTCCCGTTCCGCCGCTACCAGATGCAGCGCGTGTACCGCGGCGAGCGCGCGCAGCGCGGGCGCTTCCGCGAGTTCTACCAATGCGACATCGACGTGATCGGCAAGGACGCGCTGTCGCCGCGCTTCGACGCCGAGGTGCCGGCGGTGATCGCCGCGGTGTTCGAGCGCCTGGCGATCGGCGACTTCACCATCCAGCTCAACCACCGCAAGCTGCTGCGCGGCTACTTCGAGGGGCAGGGCATCGAGGGCGAGGCGCAGTTCGCGGTCCTGCGCGAACTGGACAAGCTCGACAAGCGCGGCGAGGAGGCGGTGCGCGCGACCCTGGCCGGTGACGGGTTCGGCCTGGCCGATGCGGTCGTCGACCGGCTGATGGCGTTCTCGAAGGTGCGTTCGCAGGGGCACGACGATGCGCTGGCGAAGCTCGATGCGCTGGGCGCGGGCACCGCGCTGTTCGAGGAAGGTCGCGCGGAACTGCGGGCGATCCTGCAGCAGCTGCGTGCGCTGGGCGTCGACGAGGCCCGCTACGCCCTGAACCTGTCGATCGCGCGCGGGCTGGACTACTACACCGGCGTGGTCTACGAGACCACGCTCGATGCCTACCCGCAGATCGGCTCGATCTGCTCCGGCGGGCGCTACGACAACCTCGCCAGCCACTACACCAAGTCGAAGCTGCCGGGCGTCGGCATCTCGATCGGCCTGACCCGCCTGTTCTACCAGCTGCGCGAGGCCGGCCTGGTGGGCACCGCCGCGAGTTCGGTGGACGTGCTGGTCGCGCTGCTCGACGAGGCCGGCCTGGAGCATGCGCTCGCGCTGTCCCAGCGCCTGCGCGCGGCGGGCCTCAACGTGGAAACGCAACTCGAGGCGCGCAAGCTGGGCAAGCAGCTGCAGTACGCCGACAAAGCCGGGATCCGCTTCGTCGCCATCCGCGGCGAGGACGAGGCGGCGCGCGGCGTGGTCGCGGTGAAGGACCTGCAGCGCGGCGACCAGTTCGAGGTCGCCGATGGGGACCTGCCCGAGGCGCTGGCGCGGGCCCGCACGTTCCGCGAGGGCACCTTGGCATGAGCACCGACATCCTGCTGGACGGACAGTCGCTCGACCGTGCGCAACTGGTCGCGGTCGCGCGTGGCGCCACGGTGCGGCTCGATACCGGCGCCTTGCAACGGGTGGCCGCGGCCGCCGATTTCCTCGCCGCCCAGGTCGCCCGCGAGGAGCCGATCTACGGCGTCTCCACCGGCTTCGGCAGCAACGCCGACAAGCTGCTCGGCGCGCACCCGCTGCGTGACGAATTGCCGGGCGCGGCGCGCTCCGGGCGCTCGCCGCACATCGAACTGCAGGACAACCTGATCGTCACCCACGCCGTCTGCGTCGGCGAGCCGTTCGCGCCGGAGGTGGTGCGGGCGATGCTCTGCATCCGCATCAACACCCTGCTGCGCGGGCATTCCGGCATCCGCGTGCAGACCGTGCAGGCGCTGGCGGACATGCTCAATGCGGGCATCGTGCCGGTGGTGCCGCAGCTGGGCTCGGTCGGTGCCTCCGGCGACCTGGCGCCGTTGTCGCACCTGGCCATCGTCCTGCTGGGCGGCGGCGAAGCCTTCGTCGATGGCGAGCGCGTGCCCGGCCGCGACGCGCTCGCGCGCAAGGGACTGGCGCCGGTCGCGCTGTCGTACAAGGAAGGCCTGGCGCTGAACAACGGCACCGCGCAGATGCTGGCCACCGGCGTGCTGGCGGTGCAGGCGCTGGACGACCTGCTGGACACCGCCGACCTCGCCGCGGCGATGACGCTCGATGCGTTCGCCGGCCGGCTCGGCGCGTTCGCCCCCGAGGTGCACGCGCTGCGCCCGCATCCCGGCCAGGTCGGTACCGCCGCGCACCTGCTGCGCCTGCTGGATGGCTCCACCCTGGCCGACATCCCGTACCACCTGGTGCCGCGCTTCCGGCCGTGGTTGCCGGGCAGCTGGGACGATCCGGCGGCACGCGCGCTGACCTTCGACATCGGCTGGGACTGGGTGCCGTTCGGGCAACGCCACGGCCGCGAGAAGTTCTACCGCCGCTTCCGCCCGTTCCGCGGCGGCAAGAAGCACCAGCCGCAGGACAGCTATTCGCTGCGCTGCATCCCGCAGGTGCACGGCGCAGTGCGAGATGCGCTGGCCCAGGCCAAGCGCGTGCTCGACATCGAGCTGAACGCGGTCACCGACAACCCGCTGGTCTTCCCCGACAAGCAGGCGGAACACGTCGAGGAACAAGTGATCTCCGCGGGGCATTTCCACGGCATGCCGCTGGCGCTGGCGATGAGTTACCTCAAGGCCGCGATCCCGGTGCTGGCCTCGATCAGCGAGCGCCGCCTCAACAAGCTGGTGGACCCCGCCACCAACGACGGGTTGCCGGCGTTCCTGATCGGCAACGAGGACGGCACCGAGTCCGGGCACATGATCGTGCAGTACACCGCGGCGGCGATCGTCAACGACCTCGCCAGCCGCGCGATGCCGGCCTCGGTGTATTCGGTGCCCACTTCGGCCAACGCCGAGGACCATGTCTCGATGGGCGCCAACGAGGCGCGCCACGTGCTGGCGATGGCGCAGGACCTGGGCAAGGTGCTGGGCCTGGAGCTGTACACCGCCGCGCAGGCGCTGGACCTGCGCCGCGACATGATCAACGCCGCGCGCGAACTCGCCGGCCGCAGCGATGCCGATGCCTTCGCGGCGAAGGTGCAGGGCGGCCCGCTGCCGGACGCCGCCGAGCGCGCGGGCTTCCTCGCCGAAGTGGAAGGCCTGCGCGCCGAACTCGCGGCCTCGCCCGCGTTCCGCCCGGGGTGGGCGGTGGCGGCGGCGCATGCGGCGATCCGCGCGCGCATCCCGTTCCTCGACCGCGACCGCGCGATGGACGGAGAGGTCGCGGCCGCGGTGCGGATGGTGGCCGATGGCAGCGTGCTGGCGGCGGCGCGGGCGGTGATGCAGTAGCGACGGGGCGGCCTCGAGACGGGGCTGCGCCGCGCGGCGGCGCGCCATCCACGGCGCGCTTGGATCGGCTCAGGCCGCGCTGACCGAATGCCGCACGCAGTTGCGGCCATCGTCCTTGGCGCGGTAGAGCGCCTCGTCGGCGATGCGGATGATCTCCTCCGGTGCGTCGCCGCGGTCGCCGTCGATGGTGTGCAAGCCGATGCTGGCGCTGAGCCGGATCTGCATGCCGCCGGACTCCACCGGCAGCTGGTGGATGCGCAGGCGGATCGCCTCGGCGACCTGCAAGGCCTCCCGCGCGTCCAGCCCGGGCAGGACCACCACGAATTCCTCGCCGCCGAAGCGTGCGACCACGCCCCCGCGCGGTCCGGCGACTTCCTCGATCCGGCGCGCGGCATGGTTGAGGCAGTCGTCGCCGGCCAGGTGGCCGTGGTTATCGTTGATCCGCTTGAAATGGTCGAGGTCGAGCAGCAGCAGCGCCAACGGCCCGCCGCTGCCCTGGCGGGCGGCCAGCGCCTGCTCGAAGGCTTCGCGGAAGTGGCGGCGGTTGTACACGCCGGTGAGCGGGTCGCGGCGGCTGTATTCGCGCAATTGCACGTTCGCCTCGCCCAGTTGCGCCATCGCCGTGCGCAGCTGGCGGGTTCGGTCGATGACGCTGCGTTCCAGCTTCTCGTTGGTCTCCTGCACGATGCGGATGTTCTCGTTGCGCAGGCCGGCATAGCGCGAGCCCAGCGCCAGCGAGAGCAGCAGCATCTCCAGCGCGGAGCCGATCTGCACGCCGTTGAGGGTCCAGAAGTTGCGCGGGACGATGCCGAACGCCAGCAGGGTGAAGGCCGCGGTGCCGGCCAGGAACAGCGACCACGCGAGCAGGAACAGGCGCGCGGGCCGGTACCCCCGGCGAAGCATCACGATGGTGGCGACGATGATCCACAGCACGCCGAGCAGGACCATGCGCGAGGCCAGCGGCGTCGAGGTGCTGTAGGGCAGCCAGAACGAGGCGATGCCGAGCAGCACGAAGAAGCCGATCAGGGCCAGGCTGACCCGGTTGCCGGCAGGCCAGCGCTCGCGCAGCTCCAGGAAGCTGCGCGAGAACTGCTGCATGCCGATCAGCGCCAGGCAGATCGACAGCGGGACCGCGGCGTCGGCCATCCACGGCCAGTTCGGCCAGAAGTACTCGAAGCCGTAGCCATTGAGGGTGAACAGCACCAGCCCGAACGCGCCGGTGTGCAGCAGGTACCAGAAGTAGCCGCCGTCCCGCAGCATCACCCACAGCACGAAGTTGTAGAACAGCAACGCCAGCACGATGCCGTAGTACAGGCCGGTCGAGAACTGGGCGTCGCGCATCAGCTCGGCGAAGGCCTTCGGCGTGTACAGCACCAGCGGCACCTGCATCGAGCTTTCGCTCTGCACGCGGAACAGCACCTCCACCCGTTGGCCGGGCGGCAGGTCGAGGCGGAAGTTCGGGTAGCGGTAGCGGATGAAGCGGCTGTTGAACGGCGCGTGGTCGCCGCTCGACTCGTGTTCGATGCGCCCATCGGGATAGCGCAGGTAGAGGTCGACCTGGTCGCTGAGCGCGTATTCCTGCACCAGCAGCCAGCGCGGCTCCGCGGCGTCGCGGTTCACCAGCGGCAGGTAGAACCAGTAGGCACCGTCCTGGAAGCCGAAGGTGGGCGTGCCGTCGGGCAGCGGCTGGAATTCGCCGGCCTCCGCGCGGCGGAAGGCTTCGGTGGCGCCGTCGGCGGCACCGGCATCGTGGCGGTAGGCGATGCGCGGGCTGAGCGGGATCGAACTGGTTTCCGCGTCCAGCACCAGCGGCGCGACCGTCGCCGCCGCGGCCACGCCCGCGCCGGCGCACCACAGCGCCAGTCCCGCGAGCCAACTCCACCAATGGGCACGTGCTCCCCGCAACGTCGCCATCCCTTGCCCCGTTGCGCCCGATTCTAGAGCAGTTGGTCCCGCCCGGTGCTGGCACAATTGCCGGCCCGGAGGTGTGCATGCGGAAGCTGGCGGTCCTGGCGTTGCTCGTGGGCATGGCGTGGAGCGGTTCGGTCGATGCCGCCTGCGTCCCCGTGTTCGTGGAGGCGGGCGTGGCGATGCCGCGCGCCGGCGGCGACGGCCAGCCCGGCTGCCTGGACCTGCGGCGGGTCGCGGGCGGGATCGGCCGGGCGGACGCCGCCGAGGTGCTGGTGTTCGCCGATCCGCAGCCGCAGTCGCCGGAGGATGTCGACTACTACCGGCGCGACATCGTGGCGCCGCTGGTGGGGCGCCACCGCGCGCGGCTGGGCCTGTCGCTGGGCGACATCGTCGACGACGCGCCCGCGCTGTTCCCGGCGATGCGCGAGGCCACCGCGCGGCTGGGCGTGCCCTGGCTGCACGTGCCCGGCAACCACGACATCGATCCCGACGCGACCACCGACGAGGCCTCGCTGGGCGCGTACCACCGCGAGATCGGCCCGGACACGTACGCGCGCATGACCCGGCTGGCGACCTTCATCGGCCTGGACGACGTCATTTCGACGCCGGGGCGCAAGCCGGCCTACATCGGCGGCCTGCGCGAGGACCAGTTCGCCTTCCTCGCGCGCCTGTTGCCCAGCCTGCCGCGCGATCGCCTGCTGGTGCTGGCGGTGCACATCCCGCTGTTCGACGAGGCCGACAAGGACAGCTTCCGCGACGCGGACCGTGCGCGCCTGTTCGCCTTGCTGGCGCCGTTCCCGCACGTGCTGGTGCTGAGCGGCCACAGCCACACCCAGCGCCATGTCTACCATGGCGCCGCCGAGGGCTGGACCGGTGCCCGGCCGCTGCACGAATACAACGTGGGCGCCGCCTGCGGTGCCTACTGGTCGGGGGTGAAGGACGCCGAGGGCATCCCCGATTCGACGATGGCCGATGGCACGCCCAACGGCTACGCCGTGCTCGGCCTGGCCGGCGCCGGTCGCTACACCCTGGCCTGGCACAACGCCCGCGACCCGGACGACCGCCAGATCGGGCTGCACGCCCCGCGCGTGCTGCGGCGTGGCGCGTATCCGGCCTGGGGCGTGTTCGCCAACGTGTACATGGGCGACGACGCGACCCGGGTGGAGTTCCGGGTCGATGGCGGCGAATGGCGGCCGATGGCGCAGGTGCGCCGCCCCGATCCGCGCCTGTTGGTGGAGAACGCCCGCGACGACGAGGCGACGGCCCTGCGCGGCTACGACCGTTCGCCGGAAGCCGAGCCGTCGATGCACCTGTGGCGCGCGCCGCTGCCGACCATGCTGGCGCTGGGCGAACACCTCGTCGAAGTGCGCGCCTTCGATCGCTGGCGCGGCGAACAGCGTGCCGTTACCCGCTACCGGCTGGACGACGCGCAGCCCTGAGGTCGCGGTCCCGCGTCGCGCTCAGGGACGGATGTCGGCGAAGCTGGTGGCCCGGGCGTGGCCGTTGGCAGCATCGCCGGTGCGCGGCTGCGGGTAGTCCTCGAGGCGGTCCAGCAGCACCGTGCGCATCCCGGCCTCGCGCGCGGCATCGAGCTCGGCGACCACGTCGGAGAGGAACACCACGTCGCCGACGCTGCGGTCGAGGCGGTCGGCGATCAGGCGGTAACTGTCGGCGTCGCGCTTGTGCCCGACTTCGGTGTCGAAGAAGCCGCGGAACAGCGGGGTCAGGTCGCCGGCTTCGGTATGCGCGAACAGCAGCTTCTGCGCCGGCACCGAACCCGACGAATACACCGCCAGCCCGTGGCCCGCGGCGTGCCAGGCATGCAGCGCGGGCACCACGTCGGGGTAGAGCGGGGCGGTGAAGTCGCGGTGCCGGTAACCGGCTTCCCAGACCATGCCCTGCAGCGCCTTGAGCGCGGTGTGCTTGCGGTCCTGGTCGATCCAGCCCTGCAGCGTCTCGACGATGACTTCATCCTGGCAGATCCCGCCTTCCTCGGCGGCGACCTGGTCCAGCCAGCGCCGCACGCCTGGCTCCTGGCCATGCGCCGCGACGAAGGCCGGCAACGCGCGGCGCGCATACGGGAACAGCACGTCGCGCACGAAGGAGATGCTGGAGGTAGTCCCTTCGATGTCGGTGAGGATGGTCGTTTTCATGGTGCCTGCGTGGTCAGGATGCCGTCCGTGGCGCCGCATCATCGCACCACGATCGCCGGCCCGGCCATCCATGGCCCGGCGTTCGCCGGCGCGCGCGGCAGTGCCGCGCAGCGCGCCGCCTCACCCTTCGATGTCGGTGAGGATGGTCGCTTTCATCAGGCCGGGCGCGCCTGGCCGACTTCGTAGCGCGGGAACGCACGCGCGATGTCGGTGCCGGTGAAGTGGCCCACCCACCCGTCCGGCTCGGTGAAGAAGCGGATCGCGACGAAACTGGGCTCCGGCCCCATGTCGAACCAGTGGGTCATGCCGTCGGGCACCGAGACCAGGTCGCCGGCCTCGCACAGCAGTTCGTAGACCTTGTCGCCGACGTGCAGGGTGAACAGGCCCGAGCCGGCCACGAAGAAGCGCACCTCGTCTTCCTTGTGGAAATGCTCGTCGAGGAACTTGGCGCGCATCGCCTCCTTCTGCGGGTGGTCCGGCGCGATGCTGACCACGTCCACGCTGCGGAAGCCGCGGGCCTCGACCAGGCGGTCGATGTCGCTGCGGTAGGCGGCCATGATCGCCTCCGGCGGATCGCCGGGGACGACCGGGTGCGCAGGCACCCACTGCTCCAGCTGGACGCCGATCGCCGACAGGGCCTCGGCCATGCGCGCCGGGTCGCGGGTGGCCAGCAGCGGGGCGTCGGGGGCGTGGTCGTCGAAGATGCGCAGGCGGCTCATGGCAGGTCCTCAGCGGGCGCCCATGCGGCGCAGTTCAAGCTCGCAGCCGAGCATGAATTCGAAGGCGTCGAGGTGGCGGCGGGCCTCGGCGATGTCGCGGCCCCAGGCGTACAGGCCGTGGCCGGCGATCAGGTAGCCCCAGGTGTTGGGCTGGGTCAGCACCGCGTCGACGCTGGCGGTGAGCGTGTCCATGTCCTGCGAGTTCGGCACCACCGGCAGGTCGAGTTCGGCCTCGTGGGTGGTGTGGCCGCGCAGGGCCTTGAACAGTTCGTAGCCGCGCAGGCGCACCCGGCCCTGGTCGGCATACAGCAGGCCGGCGATGGTCTGGGTGGGCGAGTGGGTGTGCAGCACCGCGCCGACGTCCGGGAAGCGGCGGTACAGGTGGGTGTGCAGGGCGGCTTCCGCCGACGGGCGGTGGTGGGTGGCGACCGGGTTGTTGGCCATGTCCACCACCATGATGTCGGCTTCGGTCAGCCGGCCCTTGTCCTTGCCGGAGATGGTGATCGCGGCGTGCTCCGGGCCCATCCGCATCGAGAAGTTGCCGGCGGTGGCCGGCGTCCAGCCCTGCGCCGCGAGCTCGCGGGTGTGCTGGATGATCTGGGCGGCGCAGCCGGCGTACAGGGTGTGGTCGAAGGCGGGGGTCTGCATGCCGCGCAGTGTAGCGGCAGCGGCGCGTGGCCTACATGACGAAGTCGCCCGGATTCATGCCGGGTTGCCGGGTTCAGTCGTCCGAGCGCTGCTGGCCGTAGGTGCGGAATTTCTCGACGACGCGGGCCATCTCGTCGGCCGGCAGGTCGCGGGTCTCGCCCAGGCTGCGCGCCAGCATGTACTGGCGGGCGAGGTTCTCGACCTCCTCGGCCAGCGCGTAGGCCTCGGACAGGGTCTTGCCGGTCGCGACCTGGCCATGGTTCGCCATCAGGCAGGCGCGATAGCCGCCACCGAGCGCGTCCAGCACGTTCGCCGACAACGCCGGCGTGCCGAAGGTGGCGTAGGGCGCGCACGGGATGCGGTCGCCGCCGGCCACCGCCACCATGTAGTGGAAGGCGGGGATGCCGCGGCCCAGGCAAGCCAGCGCGGTGGCGTGGGTGGAATGGACGTGGACCACCGCATTGCAGGCGGGGAAGGCGTTGAGGATGTCGACATGGAAGCGCCATTCACTGGACGGGATCAGCTGCCCGGGCGGACAGGTGCCGTCGGCCTCCAGGTAGACGATGTCCTCCGGCTGCAGGCGGTCGTAGGCGCGGCCGGTCGGGGTGATCAGCAGGCCGCCGCCCCAGCGCAGGCTGGCGTTGCCGGACTTGTGCAGCGACAGCCCGCTGGCGTTCATGCCGATGCAGGTGTCGATCAGCGATTGCCGGGCGGCGCGTTCGTGGTCTTGCATGGGGCGGGCCGTCGGGGAAAGGCGCGTAGGATAGCCGGCGGGGACCGTCGGACCGGTTCCTGGCCCGGGCGGTGCATCCGCGCCGGACTTGTCGCATACTGGAGGGGGTATCACCCCGTCACTAGCCGAGACCTTGCCATGACCTTCGATCCCACCCGCCGTCGCTTCATCACCGTGGCTGCCGCCGCGGCCGCCGCCGCCCCGCTGGCGTTGCGCAGCCTGCCGGCCCAGGCCGCCGACCTGCCCAAGCTTGCGCCGACCGACACCAGCGCCAAGGCGCTGGCCTACACCGAGAACGGCGCCGCCGTCAAGCACCCCGCGCACAAGGCCGGTAGCGACTGTGCTAACTGCAACTTCTTCAAGGGTGCGAAGGGCGCGGCCTATGGCCCGTGCCAGCTGTTCCCGAAGAACAGCGTCGCCGCCAAGGGCTGGTGCAGCGCCTGGGCGAAGAAGGCCTGAGCCACCGCGGCGCACGCCCCACCGTGCGTCGACCGGCATGACGTGAACCAAGCGGCGCCCTCCAGGGCGCCGTTTTTTGTTGCCCGTTTGCCGCGCAAAGAAAAACCCGGCTTGCGCCGGGTTTTTCGTGTCGCATCGGACGTGGTCCGTCAGGCTTGCGGGCCTTCGTGGAACGGCGGTTCCGGATCCATCTTCGGTCCGCCGTGCGCGCCACCGCGGGCCAGTTCGCTGTTGCGGTAGCCATACAGGGCGTACACCACCAGGCCGATGAGCGCCCAGCCGAAGAACATCGCCAAGGTATACAGCGACAGGTTCAGGAACAGCAGCAGGCAGCCGGCGATCGCCAGCGGGCCGACCAGCCAGACCGCCGGCGTGCGGAACGGGCGATGGCGGTGCGGGTCGCGCTTGCGCAGGATCATCACGCCGGCGGCGACCGCCATGAACGCGAACAGGGTGCCGGAGTTCGAGATGTCGGCGAGGATGCCCACCGGGAACATCGCCGCGAACAGGGCGACGAACACGCCGGTGATCATCGTGACCACGTGCGGGGTGTGGTACTTCGGGTGCACCCGCGAGAGCACTTCCGGAAGCAGGCCGTCGCGCGACATGGTGAAGAAGATGCGGGTCTGGCCGTAGATCATCATCAGGATCACCGACGGCAACGCCAGCGCCGCCGCCAGGCCGATCAGGTTGCCCAGCCCGGCGAAGCCCATCATCTTCAGCACGTGCGCCAGCGGCTCCTTGCTGCACACCAGGGCGTCGGGGTTGGTCGCGGCGCAGGCCGCGGCGAGTTCTGGGGTGCCGGGGTGGATGGCCATGCCGTTGGCATCGAGCATCGGCTGCGAGCCGACCGCGCCGACCGCGCCGTAGCCCACCAGCATGTAGAACACGGTGCAGACCAGCAGCGAGCCGATCAGGCCGATCGGGATGTTGCGGTTCGGGTTCTTGGTTTCCTCGGCGGCGGTGGAGACCGCGTCGAAGCCGACGTAGGCGAAGAAGATCGACGCCGCCGCACCCAGCACGCCGATGCCGCCCAGCGGGCTGCCCCAGCCGGTCGGGAAGAACGGCTCGAAGTTGGCGTCCTTGGCCGCCGGCACTGCGACGATGATGAAGCCGGTCAGCGCGGCGACCTTGATCAGCACCAGGATAGCGTTGACCTTGGCCGACTTCGAGGTGCCGATCACCAGCAGCCAGGTGACCACCAGCGCGATCAGGAAGGCCAGCAGGTTGAACGCGCCGCCATCCATCGGGCCGGTCTTGAGCGCTGCCGGCAAGTCCATCCCGGCACTGGCCAGCAGGCCGTTCATGTACCCCGACCAGCCGACCGAGACCGCGCCCGCGGCGACCGCGTATTCCAGCACCAGTGCCCAGCCGACGATCCACGCCAGCGCCTCGCCCATCACGCCGTAGGTGTAGGTATAGGCGGAGCCCGACACCGGCACCATCGAGGCCAGTTCCGAATAGGCCAGGGCGGCCAGCGCACAGACGATGGCGGCGATGACGAAGGCCACCATCATCGCGGGCCCGGCCTTCTGCCCGGCTTCCGCGGTCAGCACGAAGATGCCCGTGCCGATGATCGCGCCGATGCCGAGCATCGTCAGTTGGAAGGCGCCGAGCTGGCGCTTCAGCGCCTTCTTCTCGGCCGTCTCGAGGATCTTGTCGAGCGGCTTGACTCGCTGGAACAGCATCAGGATCTCCCCATCGTGTGGTGCGTGGACGGCTTCGCCGGGGCGTGCCGCAAGCCAGCGACCTTAAACGCCGGGGCCAGCCCGCACAAGCGCCAAGCGCCACGCGGCGGGCGATAATCCGCGTCCCCTCGCATGCGGCGACGCAACATGAATCGGCTCGACCAGGACCTTGCGGCGGCCTTCGCCGGCTATGCGGCACGGCATCCCGACGAGGCCGCCACCGCGGCGCTGTTCGTCGATTTGCTCGGCGATGCGGACGACCCGTTCCGCCGCGAGCGCCTCGCCGGCCATTTCACCGCCTCGTGCTGGCTGGTGGACGCGGCCGGCCAGCGCGTGCTGCTGACCCACCATCGCAAGCTGGGCCTGTGGCTGCAGCTGGGCGGGCATGCCGATGGCGAACGCGACCTCGCGGTCGCCGCGATGCAGGAGGCGGCGGAGGAATCCGGCCTGTCCGGGCTGCGCCTGGAGCCCGGGATCTTCGACCTCGACCGCCACTGGATCCCCGAGCACAAGGGCGTGCCCGCGCACTGGCATTACGACGTGCGCTACGTGGTTCGCGCCGGCAGCGACGAAGCCTACGTGGTCAGCGAGGAATCGCACGACCTGGCCTGGCGCGCGATCGACGCGCTCGCCGACGACCCCGGCGCCGATGCCTCGGTGCGGCGCATGGCCGGCAAGTGGCTGGCGCGCGGGGGCTGACCCGCCGCCGCCTCAATACAGGACGCGGGTCCGCAGGGTGCCGGGGATCGCGGCCAGTGCCGCGCGCAGTTCGGTGGCCTGGGCATCGTTGGCGCTGACGTCGATCACCACGTAGCCCACGTTGGCATCGGTGCGCAGGAACTGGCCGTCGATGTTGATGCCGCGCTCGCCGAAGATCTCGTTGATCTTGGACAGCACGCCCGGCACGTTGCGGTGGATGTGCAGCAGCCGGTGGCTGCCGGCGTGCTCGGGCAGGGTGACCTCGGGGAAGTTCACCGCGCTCAGCGTGCTGCCGTTGTCGCTGTAGCGCACCAGCTTGGCCGCGACCTCGATGCCGATGTTGTCCTGCGCCTCCAGCGTGCTGCCGCCCACGTGCGGGGTCAGGATCACGTTGTCGATGCCGAGCAGCGGCGAGGCCAGCGGGTCGTCGTTGCCCTGCGGCTCCACCGGGAACACGTCGACCGCGGCGCCGCCCAGGCGGCCGTCGCGCAACGCGGCGGCCAGCGCGTCGATGTCGACCACGGTGCCGCGCGCGGCGTTGATCAGGTGCGCGCCGGGCTTCATCTTCGCCAGCTGCGGCGCGCCGATCATCCACTGGGTCGCCGGCGTCTCCGGTACGTGCAGGGTGACCACGTCGGCGCTGGACAGGAGCTCGTCGAGGTCGCGCGCGGCGCGTGCATTGCCCAGCGCGAGCTTGGTCTCGATGTCGTGGAACAGCACCTGCATGCCGAGCGCTTCGGCGAGCACGCCGACCTGGGTGCCGATGTGGCCGTAACCCACGATGCCGAGGACCTTGCCGCGCGCTTCGTGGCTGCCCGCCGCGGATTTGCTCCAGCCGCCGCGATGGCACTGCGCCGACTTCTGCGGGATCCCGCGCAACAGCATGATCGCCTCGGCCAGCACCAGCTCGGCGACCGAGCGCGTGTTGGAGTAGGGCGCGTTGAACACCGGGATGCCGGCGAGCTCGGCCGCCAGCAGGTCGACCTGGTTGGTGCCGATGCAGAAGCAGCCCACCGCGAGCAGGCGCCGCGCCTCGGCCAGCACGCCGGCGGTCAGCTGGGTGCGCGAGCGGATGCCGACGAAGTGCGCGTCGGCGATGGCCTCGCGCAGGGCGTCCGCGGGCAGGGCCTTGGCGTGGGTGACGATGTTGCTGTAGCCCGCCGCCCGGAAGGTCTCGACCGCACTGGGGCTGATGCCCTCGAGCAGGAGGATGCGGATGTCCTGCTTCGGGTACGACGTCTTCTTCATGGTGCGCGCGGGATACCGGGTGGGGTGCGGCGAGTGTGCCAGTTTCCGGGGCGGTTTTGCTGCGCTGCCGCACTGGACGCGCCGCGGGGTGGGTGGCAGGCTGGCAGGCCCTTGCCTTCGCCCGCGCCGTCGCCGCGGCCTCCCGAGCGCCCATGCCCGATCCACGCCTGCACGGCCTTGCCCGCGACCTGCCGCAGCTTCGGCTGAAGACCGATCTGGCCGACCTGGAACACTACGGGCGCGACTGGACCCGGCGCTGGACGCCGGCGCCGCTGGCGATCGCCTTGCCGGGCACCGTGGCGGAGGTACAGGCCATCGTGCGCTGGGCGAATGCGAACAGCGTGGCCATCGTGCCCTCGGGCGGGCGCACCGGGCTCTCCGGCGGCGCGGTCGCTGCGCACGGCGAACTGGTGGTCAGCCTGGAACGCATGAACCGGGTGCTCGGGTTCGATGCGGTGGACCGGACGCTCACGGTGGAGGCCGGCATCCCGCTGCAACTGGCGCAGGAGGCGGCGCGCGGCCATGGCCTGCAGTATCCGGTCGACTTCGCCGCGCGCGGGTCAGCCTCCATCGGCGGCAGCATCGCCACCAATGCCGGCGGCATCCGCGTGGTCCGCTACGGCAACACCCGCGAGTGGATCGCCGGCCTCAAGCTGGTGACCGGGACCGGTGAATTGCTGGACCTCGGCCGCGCGCTGGTCAAGGACTCCAGCGGCTACGACCTGCGCCACCTCGCGATCGCCGCCGAGGGCACGCTGGGGATCGTGGTCGAGGCCACCCTGCGGCTCACCGACCCGCCGCCGCCGACCAACGTGATGTTGCTGGCGCTGCCGTCGTTCGAGGCGCTGATGCGGGTGTTCGAGGCGTTCCGCGCGCGCCTGCAGCTGCAGGCGTTCGAATTCTTCACCGATGTCGCTCTGAAGCACGTGCTGGCGCATGGCGGGCAGGCGCCGTTCGCCGAGACGCATCCGTACTACGTGGTCACCGAGTTCGCCAGCGATGAAGCCAGCGAGGTCGAAGCGCTGGCGGCGTTCGAGCAGTGCATGGGCGAAGGGCTGGCGAGCGACGGCGTGATCAGCGCCAGCGACGCGCAGGCCCAGCAGCTGTGGCGGCTGCGCGAGGGCATCACCGAGAGCGTCGCCCGCTACGTGCCCTACAAGAACGACGTCTCGGTGCGGATCGCGGCGATGCCGGCGTTCCTGGCCGAGGCGCAGGCGCTGCTCGCCCGCGAATACCCGCAGTTCGAGGTGGTCTGGTTCGGCCACATCGGCGACGGCAACCTGCACATCAACATCCTCAAGCCCGACGGCATGGCGCAGGCGGACTTCGTGGCCGATTGCGAGCGCGTGACCAAGGTCCTGGCCGGCGCCTTGCAACGCCACGGCGGCAGCATCTCCGCCGAGCACGGCATCGGCCTGGTGAAGAAGCCTTACCTCGGCTGCACCCGCAGCGACGCCGAGATCGCCGCGATGCGCGCGATCAAGGCGGTGTTCGACCCGGCCGGGGTCATGAACCCGGGCAAGCTGTTCGACTGATCAGCCTGCCGCCAGCCGCGCGTCCAGGCGGGCGCGGATCGCCGGCCACTCAGGCGCGGTGATCGAGTAGGTGAAGGTGTCGCGCAGCGAGCCGTCCTTGTGCCGCCGGTGCGCGCGCAGGACGCCGTCCAGGGTCGCGCCCAGGCGCTCGATCGCCGCGCGCGAGCGCAGGTTGCGGTGGCTGGTGTGGAAGTACACCGACTGCGCGCCCAGCGCGTCGAAGGCATGGCCCAGCATCAGCCGCTTGTTGGCGGTGTTGACGTGGCTGCGCCACACCGAGGCGGCGTGGAAGGTGTAACCGATCGCCAGGGTCGGCACCGACAGGTCGATGTCGTAGAAGCGCGTGCTGCCGACCACGCGGTCGCCGGCGACGATGGCGAACGGCAGCTCGCGCCCGGCATCGCGCATCGCCAGCGCATGGTCGACCCAGGCCGGGATGCCGTCGCGGCCCGGCACGTTGACGTAGTCGATCGCGCCGATGTCGCCATCGGCCACCGCATCCTGGAGCGCGGCGACGTGCTCGCGCTGCAGGGGTTCGAGGCGGACGCCATGGCCCGACAGGGTGGTTGGCTGAATCATGCTGCGCCTCCGGAAAAGTCCGGTGAGGATGCCGTGCGCCTCCGGCAGCGGCTTCGTGCGAACGTCCTGTTCGAGGCGCCGACGCGCGCCGTCCTTGGCGCGCTCTGCACGGCGGCGCCCGGCATCCCGCCGGAACCCGCCGCGACTCGCTTACTCCGCGCGGCCGGCGAACTCGCCGGTGGTGGTGTTGACCCACACCTTCTCGCCGTTGCCGATGTATTCCGGCACCATGATCTCGATGCCGGTGCTCAGCTTGGCCGGCTTCGGGCGCTTGGTCGCGGTGCCGCCCTTCAGCTCCGGCGGGGTGTCGACCACTTCGATCGCCACCGACTGCGGCAGCTGGATCGCCACCGGCGCGTCCTCGATCAGCTGCACGTAGATGCCGGTGAGGTCGTCCACGATGTAGCCGGCGGCGTCGCCCACCGCGTCCGCATCCAGCGTGTACGGGGTGTAGTCCTCGTCGTCGAGGAACACGAAGGCCTCGCCATCCTTGTACGAATAGGTGCACTGGCGGCGGCTCATGTCGACCTCGCGCAGGTCGTCGTCGCCGTCGAAGCTGGCATCCAGCTTGTTGCCGCCGGGGATCGAATACATGACGAAGCGGAAGCGCACGTTGCCGCCGCGGCCCTGCGGGCTGCTGCGCTCGATGTCGCGGACCTGGTAGACGCCGCCGTTGTGTTCGACGACGTTGCCCTTCTTGATGTCGTAAGCCTTCATTGCGATCGCTCTTGTTGTGCCCGCTCCGCGTGCGGGAGCGGGTGGCCGACGGCCGGGAGAGGGGTTATTTCGGGGCGAGGCGGGTCGCGCCGTCGAGGCGGATCGTCTCGCCGTTGAGGTAGGTGTTGCCGAGGATGTAGGCGACCAGGTCGGCGAATTCCTCCGGCTTGCCGAGGCGCGCCGGGAACGGGATCGACGCCGCCAGCGACGCCTGCACGTCGTCGGGCATGCCGTCGACCATCGGCGTCCAGAAGATGCCCGGGGCGACGGTATTGACGCGGATGCCGAAACGCGCGAGTTCGCGGGCCATCGGCAGGGTCATGCCGACCACGCCGCCCTTCGACGCCGAGTAGGCGGCCTGGCCGATCTGGCCCTCGTAGGCGGCGACCGAGGCGGTGTTGACGATCACCCCGCGCTCGCCGTCGGTACCGGCCTCGTTGTGCTGCATGCGCTCGGCGCAGGCCTTGGCGACGTTGAAGCTGCCGACCAGGTTGACCATCACCGTGGCCTGGAACTGCGAGAGCTTCATCGCGCCGTCGCGGCCCAGCACGCGGCCCGCGCCGAGGATGCCGGCGCAGTTGATGCAGGCGTTGATCCCGCCCATCGCGGCGTGCGCGGCGGCGACGTTCGCGGCCACGCCGGCCTCGTCGGTGACGTCGGTGCGGAAGTAGCGGGCATTCGCCTCGCCGAGCTCGGCGACGGCGGCCGAGCCCTTGTCGTCGTTGACGTCGAACAGGGCGACCTTGCCGCCCTGGGCGACCAGGTGCCGGGCGACGGCCAGGCCGAGGCCGGAGACGCCGCCGGTGACCACGGCGCGTGCGGAAGCGAGTTGCATGGGGGATTCCTGCGGGCGGAAAACCGCGATTTTAGCGAAATGCGATGAGCACCGGTTCGCCGCCGGGGGCTGCGCGGAGTGCGCCATGGATGGCGTACGTCGGCAAGGTCGAACAGGACCTTCGCAGTGACCCGCAAGCAGCCCCCGGTGGCGGCCGGGTGCGGACTACGCCAGGGCAAGTTCCAGCAGGTAGAAGCGGTTGCAGCCGCCGTGACCGGTGGCGCCCATCGATGAGGCGATGCGACGGAAGCCGCTGCGTTCGTACAGCCGCATCGCCGCGTCCATGCCGGTCAGGGTTTCCAGGTAGCACTGGCGGAAGCCGAAGGCGCGCGCGGCGTCCAGGCAGCGCGCCATCATCGCCGTCCCGGCACCGAGCCCGCGCGCCTCGGGCAGGAAATACATCTTGCGCAATTCGCAGGTGCCGGCATCGCCGCCGGCCAGCGGCGCGACGCCGGCGCCGCCGAGCACGCGGCCATCGCGCACCAGCACGAAGTACCCATGCCGCGGCGCCGCATAGGCGCGGCTCATCCAGTCCACCTCGGGATCGTTGATCGCAAAGCCGTCGCCGCAGGCGCCGAACTCCGGCATGACCGTGCGGATCACCGTCGCCATCGCCACATCGTCCTCCGCCGTGATCGGGCGCAGCGCACATCCGGCGGGCAGGGTCATGCCTGCTCCTGCTGTGCGGCCACGCGCTTGGCGAACTGCCCGGGCAGCAGGCCCGGCGCGAACAGGAACCCCTGTCCGATGCGGACGCCAAGGCGCAGCAGGAAGTCCCGTTGCGCCTCGGTCTCGACGCCCTCGGCGACGATGCCCAGGCCCAGGCTGTTGGCGATGCCGGCTACTGCCTGGCAGATCGCCACGTCCGACGGCTTGCGCGGGACGCCGGCGAGGAAGGACTGGCTGAGCTTCAGCGAGTGGATCGGCAGCCGGCGCAGGTAGTTGAGCGCGCTGTAGCCCTCGCCGAAGTCGTCGATCGACAGCTGGACGCCCAGCTTGCGCAGCTGGTCGAAGACATGCAGCGTATCGGCGGTGTCGTCGACCAGCACGCGTTCGGTCAGCTCGAGCTCCAGCGCCGAGCCGGGCAGTCCGGCCTCGGCCAGGGCCAGGCGCACACTCTCGCCCAGATTGTCGCCGGTGAACTGGCGGTAGGACACGTTGATGGCGACGCGATGGATCGGCAGCGACTGCTCGCGCCAGCGGCGCATCTGGTCGCATGCTTCGCGCAACACCCAGTTGCCGATGCGGATGATGTCCCCGGTGGTTTCGGCCAGCTCGATGAAGCGGTCGGGTCGCATTTCCCCCAGCTGGGGGTTGTGCCAGCGCACCAGCGCCTCGGCGTAGAGGATGCGCCCGGAACGCAGGTCCACTTGCGGCTGGTAGACCAGGTGGAACTCGCGGTTGTCCAGCGCCCGGCGCAGTTGGGTCTCGGTCTGCAGGCGCTCGTTCTGGCGCGCGGCGAGCTCCGGCGAGAACGCCTGCCAGCCGTTGCGGTGCCGGCGCTTGCTGTCGTACATCGCCAGGTCCGCGCTCTGGATCAGCTGTTGCGACGCCGTGCCATCGGTGGGCGCCTGGGCGATGCCGATGCTGGTGGTGACGTTGAACTCGTCGCCGTCCAGCCGGAAGGGCGGGTCGAAGGCTTCCTGGATCCGCCGCGCCAGCCGCTTCGGACGCTCGCCATCGTCCGCCGTCGGGCAGACCACCACGAATTCGTCGCCGCCGAAGCGCGCGACCAGGCCTTCGCTGCCGACCGCCTCGCGCATCCGCTGGGCCGCCGCGACCAGCAATTGGTCGCCGGCGCCGTGGCCGAGCACGTCATTCACGATCTTGAAGCGGTCGAGGTCGATGTAGAGCAGGGCGACGCGGTGTTTCGCGGGGTCGGCGAGCCGCGCGTCGAGCTGGGCGAGGATCGCGTCGCGGTTCATCAGGCCGGTCAGCGCATCGGTCTGCGCCTGCACCCGCAGCGTCTCTTCCGCGCGCTTGCGGTCGGTGATGTCCTGCAGGGTGCCGGTGAGCACGTCGGCGGCATGGCCCTCGGATTCGGACTCGCCGATCAGGCGGATCCAGAACGGCGCGCCATCGGCTTGCGCGCCCTGCAGTTCAAGTTCGAAGCCGGTGCCGCTGTCGACTTCGGACAGCAGGTTCCGCACGCGTTGGCGGTCGCCCTCGCGCAGGCAGGCCAGGAAGCCGGCGATGTCTTCCGGCGGCGAACTCGCGCCGAGGATGCGCACCGCTTCCTCGGTCAGGTAGAACTCGTCGGTGCCGCGGTCCCACTGCCAGCCGCCGATGCGCGCCAGCGCCTGCGCGCGATCGAACCAGGCGCCGTCGCGCTTGAGCTCGGTGACGTCGCTGAACAGCGACAGGATCTGCCCGGGGCGGTCGCTGCCCGGTGCGTACTGCGGCACCGCCGTGACCGCCAGCCACAGCAGTTGGCGGCGCATCAGGTGGTACAGGCCGATCACCGTGCTTTCGACGATGCGGCCGCCGCGCAGCGCGCGCACGGTGGGGAAGTCGTCGTAGGCCATCTCGTGGCCGCTCTCGTGCAGCACCTTCCAGCGGCCGTTGCCCATCGCCTCCGCCAGCGACTCGCCCGAGCGCAGGCCGAGGATGCGCATCGCCGCCGGGTTGCCGTACACGAAGCGGCCCTGCGCGTCCTGGATGATGATGCCCTTGTCGATCGACTCCATCAGCTCGCGGTAGCGGACTTCCGCTTCCTGCCGCTTGCTGAGGTCGCGCGCCACCGCGACGATCGCGTCGCGCCCGTCGTAGGCGAGGTTCGCCGAATGCACCTCGACCGGGAAGCGGGTCCCGTCCGCTCGCATGTTGGTGACTTCGATGACGTAGGTGCCGCCCCGGTCCAGGGTCTCCAGCACCGGCGCCAGGTGGTCGCGCGGCAGGTCCGGGTTGAGCACCTCGATCGGCTTGCCGACGATGTCCTCGCGCGGGCGGTTGTAGGCCTGCATGCCCGCGCGGTTCAGGTCCAGCACGGTGCCGTCGCGGGCGATGATGCTGACCGGGTCGGGCACCGCGTCGAACAGCGCGCGGTACTTGTCGTGCTCGGCGGCGATCGCCTCGCGCGCCTGCAGCAGCGCGGCGCGCACGTCGTCCATCATCCCGAGGCAATGCTGCGGGAATTCGGGATCGCAGCTGGCCTGCTCGAGCGCCGCCAGGGTCTGGTCGATCCGCTGGATCGTCCCGCTCCCCGAGGGCGCCTCGGTGCTCATGCGGCGAGCGCCCGCCCGACCTTGCTGCCGGTCTCGCGGCCCAGCAGGCCGGCAAGCCAGCGCCCGGTCTCGGCCAGCAGGGGCAGGTCCACCCCGGTGCGGATGCCCAGCCCGTGCAGCATGTACACCACGTCCTCGCTGGCGACGTTGCCGCTGGCGCCCTTCGCGTACGGGCAGCCGCCGGCACCCGAGACCGCGCTGTCGACGACAGCCACGCCGTCCTCGAGGCAGGCCAGCACGTTGGCGAGGGCCTGTCCGTAGGTGTCGTGGAAATGGATGGCGAGCGCCGCCATCGGCACCTCGCTGGCGACCGCCTGCAGCATCGCGCGCGCCTTCGCCGGCGTGCCCACGCCGATGGTGTCGCCCAGCGAGATCTCGTAGCAGCCCATCGCGTGCAGCGAACGCGCGACCCGGACCACGTCGGCCAGCGGTACCTCGCCCTGGTAGGGGCAGCCGAGCACGGTCGAGACGTAGCCGCGCACCCGCACGCCATCGGCGCGGGCACGCTCCAGCACCGGAGCGAAGCGTTCCAGCGACTGCGCGATGCTGGCGTTGGTATTGCGCAGGTTGAAGGCCTCCGACGCAGCGGTGAACACCGCCACCTCGTCGGCACCGGCGTCGCGCGCGCGTGCGTAGCCCTGTTCGTTCGGCACCAGCACCGGATAGGCGATGCCCGCCATGCGCTGGATGCCGGCCAGCACCTCGGTGGCGTCGGCCATCTGCGGCACCCACTTCGGGCTGACGAAGGCGGTGGCTTCGATGCTGCGCAGGCCGGTCCGCGAGAGTCGGTCGACCAGTTCGACCTTGGCCGCGGTGCCGATGTCCACGCGCTCGTTCTGCAGGCCGTCGCGCGGGCCCACTTCGACGATGCGCACCTCGGCCGGCATCGCCATGCTCAGGGCTCCAGCGCGGCCAGGATGGCGTCGGCCTCGACGAACTCGCCGACCGCCACGCGCACCTCGGCGACCACGCCGTCGCGCGGGGCCTTGAGCGCCAGTTCCATCTTCATCGCCTCGATCACCAGCACCACGTCTCCGCCCTGGACCGCGTCGCCGGCGGCGGCCTGCACCAGCACCACCCGGCCCGGCATCGGCGCGCGCAGCCGATGTTCCGCCGCGCCGCCTTCCGCATCCCCGCGACGATACACCGGCTCCGACGCGAGGCGCAGCCGCGCGTTGCCGTCGTGGACCAGCACCGTGTCGCCATCGACGCGCGCGGCGAAGCGCTGCATCGCACCGTCGATGCGGGCGCTGAGCACGCCGTCCCGCCAGCGTGCCCCGGCGATCGCGTGCGAGGCATCGTCGAGGTCCAGCCGGTAGTCGCCGCCATGCCCATGCGCGACCAGCTCGATCCGCCGGCCCGCGTGCGCGAACGCCAGCCGCCGCGCACCCGCGTGGCCCAGCCGCCAGCCGTCCGCGGACGCCCACGGCGAGGTCGGGTCGTCGCTGCCGCGGGCGCGCTCGCTTGCATCGGCTTCGGCCGCCAGCAGTGCGACGGTTGCCGCGGCCAGCAGCAGCGAGGCCTGCGCCTGCGCGGGGGCGAGGAATTCGTCGAGGTGGCGGTCCAGGTAGCCGGTGTCGATGCTGCCGCCGGTGACCGCGGGATGCCGCACCAGCCGCTCGAGGAAGCCGATGTTCGACTTCGGCCCGTCGATCTCGCAGTCGGCCAGCGCCTCGCGCAGGCGGGCGAGCGCGCGCGGACGGTCCTCGTCCCACACGATCAGCTTGGCGATCATCGGGTCGTAGAAGATCGTCACCGTGTCGCCCTCGACCACGCCGGCGTCCACGCGGACATGCCGCGACGGCGCGGGCAGGCGCAGCGTCCCGAGCGTGCCGGAGCCGGGCAGGAAGCCGGCATCCGGGTCTTCGGCGTACAGCCGCACCTCGATCGCGTGGCCGCGCTGCACTACCTCGTCCTGCGCCAGCGGCAAGGGCTCGCCGGCGGCGATCCGCAGCTGCCACTCGACCAGGTCCAGCCCGGTGACTTCCTCGGTGACCGGATGCTCGACCTGCAGCCGGGTGTTGATCTCCATGAAGTAGAAGCCGCCGTCCTGGCCCACGATGAATTCCACCGTGCCGGCATTGGCGTAGTCGATCGCGTGCGCGGCCTGCACCGCCGCCGCACCCATCGCCGCGCGCAGCGCCGGGGTGAGGAAGGGCGAGGGCGATTCCTCCAGCACCTTCTGGTAGCGGCGCTGCGCCGAGCATTCGCGTTCACCGAGGTGGATCGCGCGGCCGTGCGCGTCGCCGAACACCTGGATCTCGATGTGGCGGGGATGCTCGATGTAGCGCTCCAGCAGCACGCGGTCGCGGCCGAAGGCGTTGGCGGCCTCGCGCTGGCAGCTCTGCAGGTTGGCGGCGAACTCGCCGGCGCTGCGCACGATGCGCATGCCCTTGCCGCCGCCGCCGTGCGCGGCCTTGATCATCAGCGGGTAGCCGATGCGGTCGGCCTCGCGCTGGAGCACATCCGGCGACTGGTCCTCGCCGGTGTAACCGGGCACCACGGGCACCCCGGCCGCGGCCATCAGGTCCTTGGCGCCGGCCTTGCTGCCCATCTTGCGCATCGAGGCGCCCGACGGCCCGACGAAGGCGATCCCGGCGGCCAGCACCGCGTCTGCGAAGTCGGCGTTCTCGGACAGGAAGCCGTAGCCCGGATGGATCGCCTGCGCGCCGGTGCGCGTCGCCACCTCGAGGATCGCGTCGCCGCGCAGGTAGCTGTCCTGCGGGCGCGGGCCGCCGATGCAATGCGCCTCGTCGGCCAGGCGCACGTGCTGCGCGTCGGCATCGGCCTCGGAGAACACGGCGATGGTGCGGATGCCGAGGCGGCGGGCGGTGCGGATCACCCGGCAGGCGATCTCGCCGCGGTTGGCGATGAGCAGGGTGTCGAACATCAGGCGTCGGCTCTCATTCGGCGATCCACGCGGGCTTGCGCTTGTCGAGGAAGGCGGACAGGCCTTCCTGCCCCTCGGGCGAGACCCGCAGGCGGGCGATCAGGGCGGCGTTGTCGGCATCGTGGCGGGCGCCGTCGGCATGGGCGACGACATCGCGGACCAGCGTCTTCGCGCTGGCGCTTGCGACCGGCCCGGCCTTCAGCAACAGGTCGACCTGGCGCTGCACCGCGGCGTCGAGCTGGTCGGGCGCGACGACCTGGTGCAGCAGGCCGATGCGCAGGGCTTCGGCGGCATCGAACAGCTCGGCGGTGGCGAAGTAGCGGCGGGCGTTGCGCGCGCCGATCGCGGCGATGACGTAGGGCGAGATCACCGCGGGCAGCAGCCCGAGCTTCGATTCGGTCAGGCCGAAGGTCGCGGCCGGCACGCCGATGGCGATGTCGCAGCAGGCGACCAGGCCCACGCCGCCGCCGAACGCCGCCCCTTGGACGCGGGCGATGGTCGGCTTGGGCAGCGTATCCAGGGTGCGCATCAGGCGGGCGAGGGCGAGGCTGTCCTCGCGGTTGTCGGCTTCGCTGGCGGCGGCCATCCCGCGCATCCAGTTCAGGTCGGCGCCGGCGGAGAACGAGGCACCCTCCGCCTCCAGCACCAGTACGCGCACCCCGGGATCGGCCGCGATCGCCTGCAGCGCCGCGGTGAGGTCGGCGATCAGGCCGGCGTCGAAGGCGTTGTGCACGGCGGGGCGGGTGAGGCGCAGGCGCGCCACCGCGCCTTCGAGCCTCGTTTCCAGGGACGGCGGCATGGCGGGATCCGGTCGGCGGGCCTCGCATGATAGCGGGCGGGCGAGGGGCGGTTGGCTTGCGCTCGGTCAATGCAGCGGGCCCGCGCGATGATAGAATGAGAACAATTCCCATTTGTCGTGCGCCCACCGTGACCGGCATGACCCTCGTGCAACTCCCGCGCCGAACCCCGGCCTTGGTCGACGCGGTGCTCGACCAGACGCCCAACGACGGCATCGCGCAGCGCCTGCGCGAACTCGGCTTCGTCGCGGGCGAACAGGTCGAAGTGGTGGCGGCCGGGCCGGTGGGCGCGGAACCGCTGCTGGTGCAGATCGGCTTCACCCGCTTCGCCCTGCGCCGCGCCGAGGCCGCGCGCGTCCGCCTGCGCGCGCCGGCAGGGGCTGCATGAACGCGGCCTCCGAGCTCGCGCGGGTCGCCCTGGTCGGCAATCCCAATTGCGGCAAGACCGCGCTGTTCAACCTGCTGACCGGCAGCCGGCAGAAAGTCGCGAACTACGCCGGCGTGACCGTCGAGCGCAAGGAAGGGCGCCTGCGCACGCCCGGCGGCAGGCCGGTGGCGGTGCTCGACCTGCCGGGCGCCTACAGCCTCAACGCGGCCAGCCTCGACGAGGCGGTGACCCGCGACCTGATCCGCGGCTTCTACCCGGGCGAACCGGCGCCGGACCTGCTGGTCTGCGTGGTCGATGCCACCAACCTGCGCCTGCACCTGCGCTTCGTGCTCGAGGTGCGCGGGCTGGGTCGCCCGATGGTGGTCGCGCTCAACATGATGGATGCCGCCCGCCGCCGCGGCATCGAGATCGATGTCGACACGCTTGCCCGCGAGCTCGGCGTGCCGGTGGTGGAAACCGTGGCGGTCCGTCGCGACGGCGCGCGCGACCTGCTGGCGCAGCTCGATGCGATCGGCGATGCCGCCCAGCAACCGCGCCAGGCGTTGCCCGGCACCGGCGACCCCGGTGTCGACCCGGGCGCCGCGCTGCATGCAGAAACCCGACGCCTGCTCGCGTTGGCGGTGGCGATGCCGCGCCGTACCGCGGCGGTCGACGACGCGCTGGATCGCTGGCTGCTGCACCCGGTGTTCGGCCTGCTGGCGCTGGCCCTGGTGATGTTCCTGGTGTTCCAGGCGGTGTACGCCTGGGCGACGCCGCTGATGGACGCGATCGAGGCGGCCACGGGCTGGCTCGGCGCCACCGTCGGCGCGACCCTGCCCGAGGGCCCGTTGCGCGGCTTGCTGGTGGATGGCGTGATCGCCGGGCTCGGCGGGGTGGTGGTGTTCCTGCCGCAGATCCTGATCCTGTTCGCCTTCATCCTCGCGCTGGAGGAATCCGGCTACCTGCCGCGCGCCGCCTTCCTGCTCGATCGCGGCATGGCCGCCGCGGGGCTGTCCGGCCGCAGCTTCATCCCGCTGCTGTCGAGCTTCGCCTGCGCGGTGCCGGGGATCATGTCCACGCGCTCCATCCAGGATCCGCGCGATCGCCTCGCCACCATCCTGGTCGCGCCGCTGATGACCTGTTCGGCGCGCCTGCCGGTGTACGCGCTGCTGATCGGGGCGTTCATCCCGCAGCGCGCGGTGGGCTGGTTCAACCTGCAGGGGCTCGTGCTGTTCTCCCTGTACGTTGCGGCGATCCTCAGCGCGCTGGCCGTCGCGTGGGTGATGAAGCGCTGGCGCCGCGACCGCGGCGAGCATCCGCTGCTGCTGGAGCTGCCGTCGTACCGCCTGCCGCACCTGCGCGACGTCGCCATCGGCCTGTGGGAGCGCGCGCTGATCTTCCTCAAGCGGGTGGGCGGCATCATCCTTGCCCTGACCATCCTGTTGTGGGTGCTGCTCAACGTGCCGGCCGGGGTCGGCATCGAGGACACCCTCGCGGGCCGCATCGGCCGCGCGCTGGCGGTGCTGTTCGAGCCACTCGGCTTCGACTGGCGGATCAGCATCGCGCTGATCCCGACCATGGCCGCGCGCGAGGTGATGGTGTCCTCGCTGGCTACCGTCTACGCGGTGGCGGCCGCCAACGACGACGCGGCCAGCGACGTGCTGCGCGGGATGATCGCGCAGGATTGGTCGGTCGCGACCGGGATCGCGCTGCTGGCGTGGTTCATCTACGCGCCGCAGTGCATCTCCACGCTGGCCACGATCCGCCGCGAGACCCATTCGTGGAAGCAGACCGCGTTCGCGACCGGCTATCTGTTCGGCCTGGCCTACCTGGTGGCGTTCGTCGCCTACCGCATCGCGCTGGCGATGGGCCTGGGATGAGCGCCGGGCTGCTGCTGCAGTACGCGGTGGTCGCGCTCGCGGCCACGGCAAGCGTGCTGGTGGTCCTGCACAAGCGTTTCCCGGGCACCACGCGCCGCCTGCGGGTGGCGCTGGCGTTGCCGTTGCTGCGTGCGGGACGGCCGGGTTGGATGCGCGCGCTCGGTCGTTGGCTGGCGCCGGCACCGACGACGACCGGCAAGGACTGCGGCGGTTGCGACAGCTGCGGCTGAGCGCCGTCCCTCAATGCCTAAGGCGCCGCTTGCTGCCAGGTGGCGCGCGCGTGGCTTCGACGCTCACCTCGAAACTGCGTGCCTCGCCCGGGAACACCGCACCGACGGCCGCGACATGCCGACCGATTTCCTCGCCGCGTTCATTGCGGACCACCACGACCAGGGTGTACTCGAACGCGCCTTCCTCCTGCGCCCCCACCGTGCCTTCCACACGCAAAGGCACGAAGCGCTGCGCGGCGTCCACGGCCGGCGCATCGAAGCGCAGGTGGCCGCGGCACGCCGGGCATACCGCCGCGCTTTCGAGGATCGTCGACTTGCAGTGCGGGCAGGTGCGGGTGGCACCCGTCTCGCCCGGGCGCATGGCGCTCATGCGGCGGCGCCGGTCTCCGGCTTGGCCGCGGCCTTGGCCTCCTTGTCCCAGCCGCATTCGACGTGGCCGCGGATGCGCGAGCCGGCGGCGACGGTCAGCGAACCGGCCTTGAGGTCGCCGTTGATCACGCCGCTCTGCTGCAGTTCGACCTGCTGCGCGGAGGCGATGTTGCCTTCGAGTTCGCCGGCCAGGGTGACTTTGTGCGCGATCACGCCGCCGGACACCTTCGCCCCCTGTTCGATGGTGAGGTTGCCCTGCACCTTGACGTCGCCCTTGAACTTGCCGGCGATGCGGACGTGGCCGCTGCCTTCGATCTTGCCCTCGATCTGCAGGTCGGCGGCGATCACCGATTCGCGGGCGGCGCTGTCGACCGCACGCACCGGCGACTGGGCGTGGACAGGATCGGCGGCGGGCGGTGGTGCATCGAAGCGCACGGGTTCGGCGGGCTTCGGGGGTTGGACCGGATCTTTCCAGATGGCCATGGACGTGGGTTCCTTGGGGTGAAGAACACCCGAGGCTAGCACCGTCGTGTGCGAAATTCCCGCATGAATGCGTCTCGCGGCCCGTGCCCGGCGCCGACCGCGAAGCGCGTCACATCCTGAACACGCCGAAGCGCGTGCGGTCCTCGATCGGTGCGTTGAGCGATGCCGACAGCCCCAGCCCGAGCACGCGACGGGTGTCGGCCGGGTCGATGATGCCGTCGTCCCACAGTCGTGCGGTGGCGTAGTAGGGATTGCCCTGGTCCTCGTACTGCTGGCGGATCGGCGCCTTGAACGCGTCTTCCTCGTCGGGCGTCCACGCGCCGCCGCGCGCCTCGATGCCGTCGCGCTTCACCGTGGCCAGCACGCTGGCCGCCTGCTCGCCGCCCATCACGCTGATGCGCGCGTTCGGCCACATCCACAGGAAGCGGGCGCCGTAGGCGCGGCCGCACATGGCGTAGTTGCCTGCGCCGAAGCTGCCGCCGATCACCACGGTGAACTTGGGCACATGGCTGCACGCCACCGCGGTCACCATCTTGGCGCCGTCCCTGGCGATGCCGGCCTGCTCGTACTTCTTGCCGACCATGAAGCCGGTGATGTTCTGCAGGAACACCAGCGGGATGCCGCGCTGGTTGCACAGCTCGATGAAGTGCGCGCCCTTCAGCGCGCTCTCGGCGAACAGGATGCCGTTGTTGGCGACGATGCCGACCGGGTAGCCATGCAGGTGGGCGAAGCCGGTGACCAGGGTCTTGCCGTAGCGCGCCTTGAATTCCTGCAGCTCGCTGCCGTCGGCGATGCGCGCGATCACCTCGCGGATGTCGAACGGGCGGCGCGCATCCTTCGGCACGATGCCGTAGAGCTCCTCGGCCGGGAACAGCGGCTCGCGCGCGGGTTGCGTGGCCACCGGCACGACCTTCTTGCGGTTGAGCGAACCGACGATGCCACGCGCGATCTCCAGCGCGTGGCGGTCGTCCTCGGCGAAGTGGTCGGCCACGCCGGAGATGCTGGTGTGGACGTCGGCACCGCCCAGCGTCTCGGCGTCCACCACTTCGCCGGTGGCGGCCTTCACCAGCGGCGGGCCGCCGAGGAAGATCGTGCCCTGTTCCTTGACGATCACCGACTCGTCGCACATCGCCGGCACGTAGGCGCCGCCGGCGGTGCAGCTGCCCATCACCACGGCGACCTGCGGGATGTTCTCGGCGGAGAGCCGCGCCTGGTTGTAGAAGATCCGGCCGAAGTGCTCCTTGTCCGGGAACACCTCGTCCTGCAGCGGCAGGAAGGCGCCGCCAGAATCGACCAGGTAGACGCAGGGCAGGCGGTTCTCGCGCGCCACTTCCTGCGCGCGCAGGTGCTTCTTTACCGTCATCGGGAAGTAGGTGCCGCCCTTGACGGTGGCGTCGTTGGCGACGATCACGACTTCCTGGCCCATCACCCGGCCGATGCCGCAGACCATGCCGGCGGCCGGCGCGGCGTCGTCGTACATGCCCTCGGCGGCCAGCGGCGCAATCTCCAGGAACGGCGAGCCGGGATCGAGCAGGGCATCGATGCGTTCGCGCGGCAGCAGCTTGCCGCGCTCGACGTGCTTGGCGCGGGCTTTCTCGCCGCCGCCGTCGGCCGCACGGGCCAGCCGCCGGTCGAGCTCGGCAACGAGTTCGCGGTGGAAGGCTGCGTTGTCGAGGAAGTCCTGCGAGCGCGGGTCGAGTTGCGTGGTCAGCGCGGGCATGCGGCGGGCCTGGCGATGGCAAACCGCAAGGATACCCGCTGCGGCTGGCAGCGCTGCGCGCGTGGCGTGGCGCAAAAAAGAAAGGCCCGCCGAAGCGGGCCTTCCCGGTGCATCGCGAGCCGGAATTACTTCTTGGCTTCGGCGGCAGCGGCGTCGGCCTTGTCGGCGACGTTCTGCGCAGCATCGGCGGTCGCCTGGGCGGCGTCGGCGGTCGCCTCGGCAGCGGCGCTGGCAGCGGCGTCGGTGGCCTGCTCGACGTTGGCGGCGGTTTCGGCAACGGCTTCGCCGGTGGCGGCGGCAGCGGCTTCGGCGCCCTGCTGGGCGGCGTCGCCCGCGGCAGCGGCGGCGTCGGCGGCAGCGGCACCGGCCTGGTCGGCGGCGGTGGCGGCTTCGGCGGCTTCGTTCTGGGCAGCAGCGGTTTCGTTCTTGCAGGCCGACAGAGCGAGGACGCCAGCGGCGAGGAGCACGTAGAGCTTGGTGTTCATGGGTCTCTCCTGAGGAGTTGTCTGAAATGACGCGTGGTTGGATCAGGCAACGCCAGTGCGCTTAGCGATCCGGCACGGGCCGGCGGGTCGTTCACTGACTGCGTACTGCGTGGACAGCGGTTTACAACGAGCCCCGTGGAGGGGACATGAAAAAGCCGTCGGCGTACCGACGGCTCCTTCAATCTTACAGCAATCCTGAAGGGCGCGTGGCCCCGGTCGGATTACTTCTTCTCGGTCGCAGCTTCGGCGGCGTCCTTGGCAGCGTCGGCAGCCTGGCCGGCAGCGTCGGCAGCGTTCTCGGCGGCGTCGGCAGCGGCGTCCGCACCGGTCGCGGCAGCAGCGTCGGCCGAGGTGGCAGCGGCGTCAGCAGCGGTGGCGGCGGTGTCGGCGGCAGCCTGGGCGGCGTCGGCAGCGGCGGTGTCGCCGGCAGCAGCAGCCTGGTCGGCAGCGGCCTGGGCGTCAGCGGAAGCGGCGGTCGCGTCAGCGGCGGCGTCGGCAGCCTGCTCCTTGTTGCTGCAAGCGGTCAGGGCCAGGCCCAGCGCCATCGCCAGCAGGATCTTGTTGATCGACATGATACGGATTCCTCGTCGTGTGGTTTTTAAGAACGCGCAAGTGCGCGCCGGTAACATGATGACAAGCCCTTGTCGCGTGTCAAGCGGTTGTTGGGCTTTTTTCCAATTTAGCTGAATAGGTTCACGCAAGTTCCAGGGCGATGGCGGTGGCTTCGCCGCCGCCGATGCACAGCGAGGCGACCCCGCGCCGGCCGCCGCGGGCCTTGAGCGCATTCAGCAAAGTAACGATCAGGCGCGCCCCGGAGGCGCCAATCGGATGGCCCAGGGCCAAAGCGCCGCCGTGGACGTTCAGCTTGTCGGCGGGGATGCCGAGGTCGGTCATCGGCGCCATGGCGACGCAGGCGAAGGCCTCGTTCACCTCGAACAGATCGACGTCGGCGACGGTCCAGCCGGCCTTGTCGAGGACGTTGCGGATCGCCGCGACCGGGGCGGTGGTGAACCATTCCGGGGCCTGCGCGTGGCCTGCGTGGGCGACGATGCGGGCGATCGGGGTCGCGCCGGCGGCGGCCGCAGCCTCGGCGGTGGTCACCACCAGTGCGGCGGCGCCGTCCGAGATCTTGGACGAGGAGGCCGCGGTCAGCACGCCTTCCTTGCCGAACGCCGGGCGCAGCTCGGGGATACGCGAGACATCGATCTTGCCGGGTTCCTCGTCCTTGTCGACGACGACCTCGCCCTTGCGGGTCTTGACGGTCACCGGGGCAATCTCGGCGGCGAAGGCGCCATCGGCCTGCGCGGCCTGGGCACGGCGGGCGCTTTCGGCGGAGAACGCATCCACCGCCGCGCGGTCGTAGCCGTACTTGGCGCAGGCGGCATCGCCGAACACGCCCATCGCCTTGCCGTCGTAGGGGTTGGTCAGGCCGTCATACGACATGTGGTCGAGGAACTCGGCGCTGCCGTAGCGGATGCCGGTGCGCGAGCCGTTGAGCAAGTGCGGGGCATTGGTCATCGACTCCATGCCGCCGGCCACCACGACCGTCGCCGAGCCGGCCTTGACCAGGTCATGGGCCAGCATCACCGCCTTCATGCCGGAGCCGCAGACCTTGTTGATGGTGGTGCAGCCCGCGGCATCGGGGATGCCGGCACCGCGCGAGGCCTGGCGGGCGGGCGCCTGGCCGAGGCCGGCCGGGAGCACGCAGCCCATGATGACCTCGTCGACCTGCTCGGCGGCCAGCCCAGATTCCGCCAGCGCAGCGGAGATCGCGGCGCTGCCGAGGGTCGGGGTGGGAACGCCGGTGAACTGGCCGAGGAAGGAACCGATGGCGGTGCGCTTGGCACCGACGATGACGATCTCGCTCATGGGGGCTCCGTGCAGCGTGCGATGGGCCCCGGCGGATCCGGCGCCCGATGGCCCGATTATGGCGCGAATCCGGGCCGTCTGCTGCGCTGCGGCAAACCCCGCCGATTCAGGTTTCCGGCGTTGCCAAGAGGGCAGCGGCGACATACAACGGTGCCTCGCGGCAGGGCGGGCCAAGGGGGTCGCGCCGCCGCTGGCCAGGGAAGCCCTCCACATGACGACGCACTTTTTCCACCGCCGCCCGGTCCTGACCGCGCTCCTGCCCACCGCCATTGCCTTGGCGCTTGCCGCATGCGGTGGCGGCGGGGGAGGCGGCAACGTGCGGCCGACGCCGCCTCCGGTCACCCCCAGCGGCCCGGGCTTCACCCCGACGGTGGCCACCGACACCACCCTGTCCCAAGTCAATCCGCCCTCGATACCGACCCAGGGTGCCGCGGTCAGCTGGAGCGCGGCCAACCTCAATCGCCACCTGTCGCTGACCAACGCCGGTGGGGCACTGGGTGCGGGCTTGAAGGGACAGGGTGTGACCATCGGCTTCGTCGATTCGGGGGTGAATCGCAGCCATCCCACCCTCAGCGGTCGGGTGACGCGCAACTTCATCCATGTCTCGTCGCCCCCCAACGACACCAGCGTCGACGACAAGGTGGGCCACGGCACCACCGTTGCATCCCTCGCAGCCGGTGCGCCGGCTGTGGGCGTCTACAACGCTGGCGGCAGCGATCTGTGGGGCGGCGGCATCGCGCAGGCGGCCACCGTAGTCTCCTCCCGCATCATCAGCGATGCGCCGCCGGTGGATGACGGGTCCGGCGAGGGCAACGAGATCCGCGCCGGCGAGGGCTACGGCGAGTTCTTCGCGGCGATCAACGGCGAGCTGGCCGATGCCGGGGCCAAGGTCATCAACAATTCCTGGGGCGGGCTGTACTGGAACGATCCACTGTTGAGCGTCGAACTAGCGGATGCCTGGAAGCAGTTCGTGGTCGGGCGGGGCGGCATCGTGGTATTCGCTAACGGCAACAGCGGCGACGACCCTCGCTACGCAGGCAATCCCTCCGACAACGCCGCGCTGCCTTCGATCGCCAACGATCCCGTCCTCGAGCGGGGCTGGCTCACCGTCGGCGCGCTGGATCCCGCGAATCCGACCCGACTCACCAGCTACTCGCAGCAATGCGGCATCGCAATGAACTATTGCCTGGTCGCACCCGGCAATGTCGTGTTCATCGATCCCGACGCGACCACCCAGGCCAACAGCATCCTCTATCAGGGCGGTGGCACCTCGTACGCTGCGCCATTGGTCTCGGGTGCAGCGGCGGTGGTGTGGTCCGCCTTCCCCTACCTCAGCAATGACCAGGTGCGCCAATTGATCCTGGGCGGCGCCAAGGACCTCGGCGCGCCCGGCGTGGACGCCGTCTTCGGCTGGGGCCTGCTGGACGTGACCAAGGCCGCGAACGGGCCGAGCAACTTCGCCTGGGGCGACTTCAGCGTGTCCTTCACCGGCAACTCGGTGTGGCGCAACCCGATCATCGGCAGCGGCGGCCTGGTCAAGGCCGGTAGCGGCATCCTGACCCTGGCCGAGGCGGCCAGCTTCACCGGCGCGACGCGGGTCGATGCGGGCGGCCTCGACATCCGCAAGGGCCTCAAGTCCGACCTCACCGTCGCCAGCGGCGCCACGGTATGGGCCAGCGGCGCCTTCGGCGGCAATGTCGACAACCGCGGCGCGTTCTTCAACGGGGCCAGCACGCCGGCCACGATCGCCGGCAACTTCATCCAGTCGTCCACCGGCAACCTCGGCGTATGGCTGGGCAGCACACTGAAGGTCACCGGAACCGCCACCGTCGGCGGGCAGATGTCGATCCTCGGCGTGCGCAGCGGGTACACCACCGCGTCGAAGGAAACCCTGCTCAACGCGACCGGCAGCGTGAGCGGCACTTTTGCGTCGCTCAAGGCCGCACCGAACGTGTTCCTCGACGCGACCCTCGGCTACGACCCCAACAACGTCTTCCTCAACATCAACCGCATCGACGTGAGCAAGGCGGTGGCCGGGATGGGCCTGTCGCTGTCGACGCAGGCCTCTGCGCAGCGGGTGGAGTCGGCGATGCAGGCGATCGACCGCCAGCTGGCCGGCGCCTTGCCGGTCACCGTCGGCGCCCGCTTCCTCGATGCCGCCGGTGCCTTGCAGCAGGCGTCCAGCATCGAGAACGCGGACTGGTCGCTGCGCAGCCTGTCCGGCGGCCTGCATGCCGCGTCCACCGCGATGACCCTGGATGCGATCGATGCCGGGCGCCGCGCGCTCAACGGCCGCATCGACGGCCTGTCGCGCAGCCGCGATGCAGCCGGTGGCTGGTATCGCGACCTGACCCGCAGCGGCACGCTGGCGCAGGCCGGCTTCGACGGGATCGGCACCGAAAGCAGCGGCGAGCTGGTCGGCAACGACTGGCGGGTGGGCCGCGACGCGGTGGTCGGCATCGCGATGAACAAGCAGTTCCAGTCCAGCTGGCTCTCCGCGTTCGGCGACCGCAGCCGCGGCATGCAGCGCGAACTGCAGCTGTACGCCGCGGCCTGGCAGGGCGACTGGTACGGGCAGGCGCAGCTGACCACCGGCAGCTTCGACCGGCAATTGCAGCGCAACCTGTTGCTCGGCGCGCTGCGCGACGCGGTCGCCACCGAGGTCTCCGGCCGCTACGACAGCGCCTTCGTCGAGGCCGGGCGTCGCTTCGACGTCGCCGGCGCCAGCCTGGTGCCCTATGTCGGCACCCAGTTCGTGCAGGTCCGCAACGACGGCTTCGCCGAGCAGGGCCAGACCGGCTTCGGCCTGCGCGCCCAGGCTTGGGATAGCCAGCGCTGGCAGGGCTTCGCCGGCCTGCGCGCCAGCCGCGGCTGGCGGGTCGGCGGCCTGCTGCTTGCGGCGGATGCGCGCGCCGAATGGCAGCAGACCCTCGCCGCGCGCGGCGAGCTGTTCGAGGCGAGCTTCACCGGGCTGGAGCAGTGGTCGCCGCTGCAGGGCATCGGCCTGGCCCAAGACAGCCGCCTGCTCGGGGTGGGGCTGTCGGCGATGCCGTCGGCGCACACGGTGTTCCGTTTCGACCTCAGCCGTCGCCAGAGCGACGTCGGCAGCAGCACCATGGCCGCGCTGCAGGCGCAGTTCCGGTTCTGAGCCAGGCCGGTACGCGGGCGCTTGGCCCGCATGCGACAACGCCGCCCTCGGGCGGCGTTGTCGTTCCTGGCCCCGCGACGCGGTTCAGCTGTTGCCGTTGAACAGCTCGCGGCCGATCAGCATGCGCCGGATCTCGTTGGTGCCGGCGCCGATCGCGTAGAGCTTGGCGTCGCGCAGCAGGCGGCCGGTCGGGTATTCGTTGATGTAGCCGTTGCCGCCGAGCGACTGGATCGCCTCCAGCGCCACCTGCACCGCGGCTTCGGAGGCATGCAGCAGGCACGATGCCGCGTCGATGCGGCTCTTGTGGCCGGCGTCGTAGTCGCGCGCCACCTGGTAGGCGAACGCGCGCGCGGACTGCAGCGCGGTGTACATGTCGGCGACCTTGGCCTGCATGATCCCGAAGGTGCCGATCGGCTCGTCGAACTGCCGGCGTTCGCGCACGTAGGGCAGGGTGATGTCCATCGCCGCCTGCATGATGCCGAGCGGGCCGCCGGTGAGCACCAGCCGCTCGGTGTTGAGGCCGGACATCAGCACCTTGACGCCGTTGTTGACCTCGCCGAGCACGTTCTCCGGCGGGATCTCGCAGTCCTCGAACACCAGCTCGCAGGTGTTGCTGCCGCGCATGCCCAGCTTGTCCAGCTTCTGCGCGGTGGAGAAGCCGCGCATGCCGCGTTCGACCAGGAAGGCGGTCATGCACTTGCTGCCCGCCTCCTTGCCGGCGGTGCGCATGTAGACGATGAGGACGTCGGCCTCGGGGCCGTTGGTGATCCACATCTTGTTGCCGTTGGCGATCCACTTGCCGTCGCGGAGCTCGGCGCGGCAGCTCATCGAGCCGACCACGTCGGAGCCCGCGCCGGGCTCGCTCATCGCCAGCGCGCCCTTCCACTCGCCGCTGCACAGCTTCGGCAGGTACTTCGCGCGCTGCGCGGCGTTGCCGTTGGCGTACAGGTTGGAGACGCAGAGGTTGGAATGCGCGCCGTAGCTGAGGCCGATCGACCCCGAGGCGCGGCTGATCTCCTCCATCGCCACCAGGTGCGCGAGGAAACCCATCTCGCTGCCGCCGTACTCGCCGGGCACGGTCATGCCCAGCAGGCCCATCTCGCCGAGCTTCGGCCACAGCTCCTGCGGGAACCAGTTGGCTTCGTCGACCTCGGCCGCGCGCGGCGCGATCTCGGCTTCGGCGAAGCGGCGAACCGCGTCGCGCAGCGCATCGAGGTCTTCGCCGAGGGGGAATGGACGCATGGGGGCCTCTGGGAATCGGGGGCCCGCACGCACGGGCCGAAGGTTGCAATTGTAACCAGCCGCCATCGCCCACCGCCCCCACGCAACGAAAACGCCCGGCAAGCCGGGCGTGACAGTCGGATGTTCCAGTACGAAGGGTTGCCCAGCCCCCTTGAGTCAAGGGGGGCGCCGCGACAGCGGCGGGGGTTGTGGGGGTCCTGCGCACGGGGCCCGCGCTTTGCACCGCAAAGCGTGGGTGATCCACTGCGCAGCAGTGGATCAATGCCCGCGGATCCGCCCCTGGAAGCGCGGCGTGCCGCGGCCCATCGGCAGCTTGAGCTTGCCGATCTTCTCGATGCGCTCCTCGGCCAGGCGGTCGGCCGCCATGTAGGTCGGGATGCCGTCGCGGTCGGCGATCTCGTAGATGCGGCCGAGGTTGTGGTAGATCGTGCGCATCATCCGCATCGCGCGCTCGCGGTTGTAGCCGTCGATCTCCAGCGACACGTTCATCACGCCGCCCGCGTTCACCGCGTAGTCCGGCGCATACAGGATGCCGCGCTTGGCCACTTCGTCGCCGATCGCGTTGTTGGCCAGCTGGTTGTTGGCGGCGCCGCAGATGACCTTGGCCTTGAGGCGCGGCAGGGTCTGCTCGTTGACGGTGCCGCCCAGCGCGCACGGCGAGTACACGTCGGCGGGGACGTCGTAGATCTCGTCCAGGCCCACCGCCTCTGCGCCGTACTCGTCGACCGCCTTCGCCACCAGCTTCTGGTTGATGTCGGTCACGAAGATCCTGGCGCCGCGCTCCTTCAGCAGCTTCACGAACTCCATGCCGACGTGGCCCAGGCCCTGCACCGCGTAGGAATACTTGCCGACTTCCTCGTCGCCGAACTTCTTGCTGAGGGTGGCCATCAGCCCCTGCAGGGTGCCGTAGGCGGTGAACGGCGAGGGATCGCCGGAGCCGCCGTGCACCTGGTGCACGCCGGTGACGAACTCGGTTTCGCGGTACACGTATTCCATGTCGTTGACGTCGATGCCGACGTCCTCGGCGGTGATGTAGCGGCCGCCCAGCGACTCCACGAAGTGGCCGAAGGCGCGGAACAGCGCCTCGGACTTGTCGCTGGCTGGGTCGCCGATGATCACCGCCTTGCCGCCGCCCAGGTTCAGGCCGGCGACCGCGTTCTTGTAGGTCATGCCGCGGCTCAGCCGCAGCACGTCGTTGAGGGCTTCCGCCTCGCTCTTGTACGGCCACATGCGGGTGCCGCCGAGGGCAGGACCCAGCACGGTGTTGTGGATGGCGATGATCGCCTTCAGGCCTGCGTCCTTGTTGTGGCAGAACACGACCTGCTCGTGGCCGTAGGTGTCCAGGGTCTCGAAGATCATTGCGGAAGCTCCAGCGAAGACAGCCGCGGTGGGCGGCGTGGTTCGCGGTTGGTGGGGTGGATGCGACAGTGCCCGGCCCCGGCCGGGGCGCGCATTCTAGTCCATCCCCCGTCGGGGTCCTGAATACGCCCGGGTACGGCGCTTCAGCCCTTCGGCGGCGTCGGCGCCTTGAAGCCGGCGCAGGGATCCGGGCGCTCGGTGGCCGGGATGCGCTCGACCGCGTCGAACGCGGCGGCGTCGGAGGCCGGCTCGAGGAAGCCCACGGCGCGTGGGGCCAGGCCGTCGCGGCGCAGCCAGTACGGCACCGCGATGTCCTTGCGCACGTGGCCGTTGCCGGCGATCAGCACCACCCCGCGCTGCGCATGCGCCTGCATGGTCAGCGCCATCACCACGTCGCGGGCGATTTGCGCCCTCGCCATCGGCGCCACCATCGGTTCCGGCAGCGCACCGCAATGGCTGTCGCGGACTTCGGTCTCCTGCGGCCCCATCACGTCGGCGGGAAGCACGTCCAGTCCGTAGCGGGCGATGACGTCCGCCGGCAGCGAGGCCGCGAACCCGTCCTTGACCACCTTCGATGCATCGGTCCGCGACAGGTTGGCGGCCAGCAGCGGCAGCTTGTACTCCAGCGCCAGCGCGATCACCGGCTTGTAGAAGTGCCAGGTCCAGCTGGACTTGCCGGTCACCACCTTGTCGACCACGCAGTCGGCGGTCGCGCAGTCGCGCATCGCCGCGTCCAGCAGCGGCTGCTGGCCGGTGTCGAACTGCTCCATCGCGATGGCGGGGCGCCAGCCGGCTTCCACTTCCTTGCGCAGCAGCGCGGCACGCGCGGCATGGCCGGCGGCGCTGTCGTGGACCTCGCCGAGCAGCAACACGCGCGGCGCGGACGCCGTGGCCACGGCCGACGCGGGCGTCGTCGCGGCATGCTGGCAGGCGGACAGGGCGAGGGCGAGCGGGAGGCAGGCGAACAGGGCGCGAGGCGGCATGGGCAGTGTCATCGGGAGCGGTCCGGGCATGGTAAGGCCGCGCGCTACAATCCCGTATCACCTGAAACCATGTGGACGCGACCCATGAGCACCCCGGCCGCCAACCTCACCGCGCCGCAGGCGGAGACCACCCCGCTGCGCTTCGTCACCGCCGCCAGCCTGTTCGATGGCCACGACGCCGCGATCAACATCATGCGCCGGCTGATCCAGGCGCAGGGCGCGGAGGTCATCCACCTGGGCCACAACCGCAGCGTCGAGGACGTGGTCCGCGCCGCGCTGCAGGAAGACGCCGACGGCATCGCGCTGTCGTCCTACCAGGGCGGGCACGTCGAGTACCTGAAGTACATGGTCGACATGCTCAAGGAGCGCAACGCCTCGCACATCCGCGTGTTCGCGGGCGGTGGCGGCACCATCACCCCGGAGGAGATCCGCGAGCTGGAGGCCTACGGCGTCGAGCGCATCTACCACCCCAACGACGGCATGCACATGGGGCTGGTGGCGATGATCGAGGACGTGGTGCGCCGCGCCGCCGCCGCGCGCCAGCAAGCGAAAGGGGGTCAGGTTCACTTTTCGACCCCGCTCAAAAGTGAACCTGACCCCCTTTCGAACGAGATCGAGATCGGCCGCATGCTCTCGGCGATCGAGGAGTCCGCGCTCGACGAGCCGGAACTCGCCCACCTGCGCAAGCAATGGCAGCTGGCCGGCGGCAAGACCCCGGTCGTCGGCATCACCGGCACCGGCGGCGCCGGCAAGTCGTCGGTGACCGACGAGCTGCTCAACCGCTTCCTGTCCAGTTTCCCGGACATGCACATTGCGGTGATCAGCGTCGATCCCACCCGTCGCCGCACCGGTGGCGCGCTGCTCGGCGACCGCATCCGCATGAATTCGCTGCGCTCCAAGCGCGTGTTCATGCGCTCCATGGCCACCCGCCGCCAGCACATGGCGACCAACGTGGTGCTGAAGGACTGCATCGCCTTCCTCAAGTCGCTGGGCTACGACCTGGTCATCGTCGAGACCGCCGGCATCGGCCAGAGCGACTCGGAGATCGTCGACCTGGTCGATTTCCCGATGTACGTGATGACCAGCGACTTCGGCGCGCCCAGCCAGCTCGAGAAGATCGACATGCTGGACTACGCCGAGCTGGTGGTGCTCAACAAGTTCGACAAGCGCGGCGCCGAGGACGCCCTGCGCGACGTGCGCAAGCAGTGGAAGCGCAACCGCGTCGCCTTCCAGACCCCGGACGAGGACGTCCCGGTCTATCCCACCATCGCCAGCCAGTTCAACGACCCCGGCATCAGCTGGATGTTCGTGAACCTCGTTCGCCTGCTGAAGGAGAAATGGGCCGAGAAAGGGGGTCAGGTTCACTTTTCAGGTACTGATGGTGGGAGTGGTGAGGGCAATGGTTCGAAAAGTGAACCTGACCCCCTTTCCGTTTCCCTCAAGGAGCCCCGCGCCACCGTCCTCATCCCCGGCAACCGCGTCCGCTACCTGGCGGAGATCGCCGAGCAGGGCCGCGGCATCAATGCCCGCATCGAATCGCAGGCCGAAATCGCCGACCGCGCGCAGTCGCTGTGGGAGGCGCTGAAGGAACTCGGCGACGCCGCGCTGCCGAAGGCGCTGGATCTCTACAGCGCTGACGCGCTGCTACCCCTCTCCCCAACCCCTCTCCCGCAAGGGGAGAGGGGCTTTAACCCCACCTCTCCCCTCGCGGGAGAGGTCGACGCGCGCAGCGCGGCGGGAGAGGGGGCGGCGGTCGACCGCACGCTCCTCACCCTCCGCCAGCGCTACAACGACGCCCTCCAGTCGCTGGATGCCGAAGCGCTGAAGCTGCTGCGCGAGTGGCCCGCCCGCCTGAAGTCGATCACCGAGCCGGTCAACGAGTACCAGGTCCGCGACAAGACCATCCGCGTCGAGAACTACCGCGAGTCGCTGAGCCACCAGCAGATCCCGAAGATCGCCGCGCCCACCTACAAGAGCTGGGGCGAGCTGCTGGTGTTCCTGCAGAAGGAGAACCTGCCGGGCGCCTACCCGTACACCGGCGGCGTGTACCCGTACCGGCGCACCGGCGAGGACCCGATCCGCATGTTCGCGGGCGAGGGCACCCCGGAGCGCACCAACCGCCGCTTCCACTACCTCTCGCTCGGCCAACCCGCCGCGCGCCTGTCCACCGCCTTCGATAGCGTGACGCTGTACGGCGAGGACCCGGCGCCGCGCCCGGACATCTACGGCAAGATCGGCAATTCCGGCGTCAACGTGCCCACGCTGGACGACATGAAGAAGCTGTACTCCGGCTTCGACCTGTGCGCGCCCACCACCAGCGTGTCGATGACCATCAACGGCCCCGCGCCGATCATCCTGGCGATGTTCATGAACACCGCCATCGACCAGCAAGTGGAGAAGTACCTGCGCGCCGACCAGTCGCGCTGGGATGCCGCCCACGACACCATCGAAAAGCTGTTCGCAGGCCGCAAGCGCCCGGAATACGAAGGCCCGCTGCCCGACGGCAACGACGGCCTGGGCCTCGGCCTGCTGGGCGTGACCGGCGACCAGGTGGTCGATGCCGAGACCTACGTCCGGATCAAGGCCGAGACCCTGCGCACCGTGCGCGGCACCGTGCAGGCGGACATCCTCAAGGAAGACCAGGCGCAGAACACCTGCATCTTCAGCACCGAGTTCGCCCTGCGCATGATGGGCGACATCCAGCAGTACTTCGTGGACCACGCGGTCCGCAACTTCTACTCGGTCAGCATCTCCGGCTACCACATCGCCGAGGCCGGGGCGAACCCGATCAGCCAGCTCGCCTTCACCCTGAGCAACGGCTTCACCATCGTCGAGTACTACCTGGCGCGCGGGATGAAGATCGACGACTTCGCGCCCAACCTGTCGTTCTTCTTCAGCAACGGCATGGACCCGGAGTACACCGTGATCGGCCGCGTGGCCCGCCGCATCTGGGCCCGCGCCATGCGCGAGCGCTACGGCGCCAGCCCGCGCAGCCAGATGATGAAGTACCACATCCAGACCAGCGGCCGCTCCCTGCACGCGCAGGAGATCCAGTTCAACGACATCCGCACCACGCTGCAGGCCCTGTACGCGCTGTTCGACAACTGCAACAGCCTGCACACCAACGCCTACGACGAGGCCATCACCACCCCCACCGAGGAATCGGTGCGGCGCGCGGTGGCCATCCAGATGATCATCAACAAGGAGCTGGGGCTGAACTTCTGCGAGAACCCGTGGCAGGGCAGCTTCATCGTGGACAAGCTCACCGACATCGTGGAAGAGGCGGTGTACAAGGAGTTCGAGGCGATCAGCGAGCGCGGCGGCGTGCTCGGCGCGATGGACACCATGTACCAGCGCGGCAAGATCCAGGAAGAAAGCCTGTACTACGAGCACAAGAAGCACGACGGCAGCCTGCCGCTGGTCGGCGTCAACACCTTCCTGCCGAAGGAGCACGGCGGCGACATCGTCACCGAGATCGAGCTGATCCGCTCCACGGAAGCGGAGAAGGGGCAGCAGATTGCGAACGTGGCCGCGTTCCAGGCGAACCGGAACGCCGTACTTCTCCCTCTCCCCTCCGTGGGAGAGGGTGGCCGCAGGCCGGGAGAGGGGGCGCCGCGCAGCGGCGAGGGGTTGCGTTCACTGCAGGCGACGGCGCGGGAAAGGCGGAATGTGTTCGCGAGTCTGATGGAGGCGGTGAAGACGCATAGCCTCGGGCAGATCAGCCATGCGTTGTACGATGTGGGTGGGGAGTATCGGCGGAATATGTGAGTTCGCTGTGTCTTTGACGACAAAGGGGTTTGAATGAAAAGTGAGGTGATCGGGCGCTTTAGAGACGCTCAGAACAGCTTGGTAGTTCAAGCATCCGATTTGTCCCTAGCGTCAATCACCGAAATGGTGTTTGCGCAAGCAATTGACCTCAACCCACACTATCAACGGCGCGAACGCTGGGGTCCCGAGAAGCAATCACTTCTCATCGAGTCGTTCTTGCTCAACGTTCCGGTGCCTCCTCTATATCTTGCAGAGGAGGACTACGGCCATTACTCGGTAATCGATGGCAAACAGCGGATAACTGCAGTTCACGATTTTGTGAGCGGACGCCTAAAGCTTAGAGGCCTTGAGCGCTTCCCAGAAATTAATGGCGCATCGTTCGCTGATTTGCCATTCGAGCTACAAAACACGCTAAAAGTAAGGCCGTTTCTTCGCGTTGTAACTCTTTTGCGTCAATCCGATCCGACCTTGAAGTACGAGGTCTTTCTGCGCCTAAACACGGGTGGCGATCGCCTCCTTCCACAGGAGGTGCGCAATGTTGCTTACTCCGGACCCTTCAATGACTTGCTAATACGCTTGGCCGAGAATGAGTTCCTTCGAGAAAAACTGAAGATCGAGGGTGCGAAATCGCCCGCCTTCATGGCCATGGCTGATGTCGAGCATGTGTTGCGATTTTTAACGACTCTGAATTGGTGGCGAAACATGGGTGGATCGCTGGCCACCCAGATGGATGAATTTATGAGGGCCAATCGAAACATCAGTCCTGGCGAGGCTGAGGCGTTCGAAGAAGCATTCACGACAGCAATTCAGTCTTGCGAAAGCATATGGGGCACTCATGCATTTGAAAGACCGCTTGGCGCGAATACCTGGCGAAATCAAATGATTTCACCTTTGTATGACGCGCAAATGGTCTCGGTTTCTGTGTTGAACGACCAAGAGCGAGCAATTGCCGTTCAACGCCGCGATCAAATTCTTGAGGGGACGCGGGAATTATTCGCGAATGAGGACTTCGCAAAGTCGGTAACTAGAGCTACGAATAATGCCGGTTCCATAAGATTTCGCGTATCGGCATTTATCGAGTTCTTATCCGAAGTTGTTCGATAAACCATGTCTCGCGCGAGGCAGGATTTCCTGCAGAGATTCGCAACGTTTGAGCAGACTCTGGGCGAAGCGACCGTTCAAGATGGCGCGTTGCACGAGACGGATCGTAATGCGAAGGCAAGACTTCTCAGGAATGGTTTGGCAGTCGCTTCCTTCGCATTCCTTGAAGATTTCATTCGGCAGCGATCTGGGGAGGTTCTTGCCAATATTGCAGCTAGCGGTGTTCCTTTTTCGGTTTTGCCGGACAAGGTGAGAAGTGCCACGACTTTTGGCCTTCTTCGTTCGCTAGAAAGTCGCATGAAATTTGAACCAGACGATGCTGCCAAAATTTCCTTTGTGCAGAACCACGCGGGATTTGTGGCCAGCACGACAACGATGCCGTTTCAGTTGTCTGAACTGTCTTTTGGATACAAAAGTTCTAACATCTCGGAGGATGAGGTAGCGGACATTCTCCGTGCGTTTCGTGTGCAAGGCCCATGGCAGGCGGTTGGTTTTCTTGCCAGTAGGGTTGGTTTAGGAAGCTTGGTTCTCATGGAGGCTTTCAAGAATGCGGCAAAGCGTCGACACATGGCCGCGCATGTTGCTGGCGCGACTACTCCGCTGAATGATCTTGAAAACTACGTTCGTGAAGCAAAGGCAATCGCGTTCGGATTCGATGTGCTTCTGTCCGCGCCTGCGCTTCAAATTCGACGGCGAGACGTATCCTATTTGGGAGGTGGCGTCCTTGATCCAGCGAAGATTCCGATCCACTTGCTGTATCAGGAGCGCGGGCGGTTTAAGGAGCGCGTTTTCGGGTCTGGGCGCGCTAGGGCAACAGCTCCCGATGTAGCGGGTATCGAGGTCGTTGCGTATCCGAGGGCTATCGCTTCGGGCGCGGCCATTGCGTATTTGAATCCCTCGGGACAGCTTGAAAAGTGGGACTTCCCGGCGTTGTAAACAGAAAACAGGGCTCACCATTTCGCCGCCGTGGTCAATAGGCACGAAGAAAGATCTCCCGCATCCGGGCTGAAGGCATCGCCTTGACCTGTCCACCGGCTTCCGCAGTGTTTCTGATGCGAGGCGGGTCACC